>JBJKRB010000001.1:0-5646 GCA_046704885.1 Thermoanaerobaculia bacterium
CGAGCTCCTCTCGGCCGCCGCCCTGCGCGGGGTGGACGTGCGTCTCCTCCTGCCCGCGGTGAGCGATGTTCCGATCATGCGCCACGCGGCGCATTCGCAGTACGCACGGCTCCTCGCTTCCGGGGTCGGGATCTGCGAGTACGAGGGGGCGACACTGCACGCCAAGTCGCTGGTCGCCGACGGTTACCTGTCGCTCGTCGGCTCGACCAACCTCGACTTCCGCTCCCTCCACTTCAACGCCGAGTGCAACCTGGTGGTCTTCGACTTCGATACCGCGGACCAGCTCGAGGCGGCCTTCGACGAGGATCTTCGTCATGCGCGCGAGATCCACCTCGAGACCTGGCGCCGGCGCCCCCTCGCTCATCGCCTGGGAGACTTTCTGGCAGGAACGCTCCGGCCGCTGTTGTGAGGGAAGGGAGGGACGCCCTAACCTCGCCGTCCGCTCTTGGGACCAATCGTCCCGGGAACGAACACTTTGCCCTCGGAGGAAGGTTTAGCGCTTTCTGCACAATTGGCTGTAAGATACTGCAATACATAGCCTTACAATCGAATCGACCATCTGGCATGGTGGTTGCGCTAGAGCCTCGTGGCCCAGGAGCATTCGATGGACATTCCGCGCGAAGACCAGCGACCCAAACGGCGGCGCAGGATGCTCCTCCTGACGCTGCTCGGCGTGGTTGCGGTGGTGCTCATTTCGCTTGGGCTCTCACGTCTGCAGCCCGCGGCTCCCGCGGTCGACAAGTCGACGGTATGGATCGATTCGGTCAAGCGCGGCGAAATGCTGCGCCAGGTGCGTGGTCCCGGCACCCTGGTGCCGATCGAGATTCGCTGGATCGCCGCCGCCACCTCGGGCCGGGTCGAGCGAATCCCGCTGCTGCCCGGGGTCGAGGTGCATCCGGATACCGTCCTCGTTGAGCTCTCCAGCCCTGAGGTTCGGCAAGCATTTCTCGAGGCACAGTCGGAACTGAGGGGAGGGGAAGCCGAAACCCGCGAGCTCGTCGCCCGGCTCGACAACGAGATCCTGCAACAGCAGTCCTCGCTGAGCGCCGCCGTTTCCAAGCGCGATGAGGCGGCCCTCCAGCTCGATGCCGATGAACGCCTGGCCAAGGACGGGCTGATTCCCGACATCACCCTCAAGCGTGCGCGCATGACCGCGCACCAGACCCGGCGAGCGGCGGAGTTCGAAGGCGAGCGCCTGGCCAAGGCTCGCGATTCCGACAAAGCGCAGCTCGCGGCGCAACAGGCCCGGGTAGATCAGCTGCGCGCCATGGAAGAGCTCCGCCGGGAACAGGTCGATGCGCTCGACGTCAAGGCGAAGATCGACGGGGTGCTCCAGGCGGTCGCGGTTCAGGTCGGTCAGCAAGTGACGCCCGGTACGAATCTCGCACGCGTTGCCCAACCCAATCACCTCAAAGCCGAGCTCCAAATCCCCGAGACCCAGGCCAAGGACGTCGCGATCGGCCAGAAGGCATCGATCGATACGCGCAATGGGCTTATCCAGGGCTCGGTGATCCGCGTCGACCCATCGGTTCAGAATGGAGCGGTGACCGTCGACGTCGGGCTCCAGGGTTCGTTGCCCAAGGGCGCTCGCCCCGATCTCTCGGTCGACGGCACGATCCAGATCGAACGGCTCGAGGATGTCGTCTACGTGGGCCGGCCGGCGTACGGCCAGGCCAACAGCACCATATCGATGTTCAGGCTGAATGCGGACGGCGATGAGGCGGTGCGTGTGCCGGTCAAGCTCGGGAAGAGCTCGGTCAACACCATCGAGGTTCTGGAAGGGCTATCTCCGGGAGACCGGGTCATCCTTTCGGATACGTCGCAGTGGGACCGCTACGACCGCATTCGGTTGAAGTAAGGAGAGCACCCAGATGGAAAGGATGGAGGGAGGAACGGGAGTGAGCGATAGCGATAGCCCGTTGATTCAAATGAAGGCCGTCTCCAAAGTTTTTCTGACCGAGGAGGTGGAGACCCACGCGCTGTCGGAGGTGCACCTCGAGATCCGGCGCGGCCAGTATCTGTGCATCGCCGGACCATCCGGGTGCGGCAAGACGACGCTGCTGTCGATCCTCGGCTTGCTCGATTCGCCAACCACCGGGGCCTATGCGCTCAACGGGCTTGCCGTCGAACAGCTCTCGACGAGCCAGCGGGCGCGCATTCGCAATCGGGAGATCGGATTCGTCTTCCAGGCCTTCAACCTGATCGGAGACCTCACGGTCTACGAGAACGTCGAGCTGCCTCTGACTTACCGGGGTATGGCGGAGGGCGAACGCAAACGGCGGGTCACCGAGGCACTGGAGCGGGTGGGAATGGCGCACCGGGTCAAGCACTTTCCGGCCCAGCTCTCGGGCGGCCAACAACAGCGAGTTGCCGTCGCCCGCGCGGTCGCTGGAGGTCCTTCGATCCTTCTCGCCGACGAGCCAACGGGAAACCTCGACTCGACCAACGGCGAAGCGGTCATGGGGCTCCTTCGTGAGCTGCATGGGGAGGGCTCGACCATCTGCATGGTGACCCACGATCCACGCTACGCGCGCCATGCTGAGCGGACGATTCACCTCTTCGATGGGCGCATCGTCGAGGAGGAGCACAACGAAGAAGCGGAGCACAAGCTTGGAGAGATGGGCTTCGACGGCGTCTAGGGGCTGACCGACCCATCTGGCGCGCAAATGTCTGAGGAAGTGGATTTGGATTCGAAAAGCAGGGAGGACAGTTGGCTGACCTAGCTCAACGATTGCGTCTCTTGGCCCGAACGCTGCTTCGGGACTGGCGCACGACAGCCTTCGCGATCTTGGCATTTGCCTTGGGTATAGGTCTCACGACCGCCTCATTCAGCATTGTTCGTGGAACCTTCTTCCGCGGCCTTCCCTTCGCGGGCGGAAGCCGGTTGGTACGCATCGAGAGCACCAATATCAACGGCCGGAAGCTACCCGTTACGATTCGTGACTTTGCCGACTGGAGCAAGATGCAGACTACCTTCACTGGTCTCGCAGCCTGGCTCGGAGTGAGCCTCAACACCAGCGGCCGCGGCGAGCTGCCAATGCGCTACAACGGCGCTTTCGTATCCGCGAACTTTTTCAAAGTGGTCGCGGTACCACCTGCGCTGGGACGAGGCTTCCTACCGTCTGAAGGGCTGCCGGGAGCGCCTCGCGCGGCAGTGATCAGCGCGTCCGTGTGGCGCCATCGCTTTGGTGCAGCCTCCGACGTTGTGGGCCAATCGATCCGCGTCTACGGACAGCCAACGACGATTGTGGGTGTGATGCCACGGGGATTCCGCTTTCCACTCAATCAGAACCTCTGGGTACCCCTTAGGGTTGACCCATCGCGGGTTGCCCGCGGAAAGGGATGGCCGCTCCAGGTGGTCGGACGACTAAAGGCGGGAGTGACTCTCAAGAAGGCCGAGGCCGACCTTTCTGGGATTTGCGATCAGCTGGCACGCGAGTATCCCGACACCAACCGAGGCAAGGGAGTGGTGCTGACTCCCTTCGTCCAGGGATACACGAACGGGGGAGAGCGAAGGGCTTACTTGCTCGTATTCGGTCTAGCGGCTGCCCTTCTCCTCATTGCCACCGCCAACGTGAGCAACCTTCTCCTTGCCCGCGGCTTGCTGCGGAGCAAGGAGAAGGCGCTCCGCATCGCCCTTGGAGGCATGCGAGCTCGAGTGATCTCCGAGGTGCTCGCCGAATCAGCCCTTCTGGCCCTGGGCGGCTGTGTTATTGGGTTAGGTCTCGCCTGGCTGGGGGTCCACTGCTACGCGCAGGCAATTCAGTACAGGCCCGGTCCCTTCTGGCAGGCGGTCAAGCTGGATGCTCCAAGCTACGCCTTTGCCGCGCTCATCACCATCGCGAGCGGGCTCTTGAGCGGACTCCTTCCGGCGCTTCGAAGCACTGGGGAGGACCCCGGTGAGATTCTCAGGGAGGCTTCGGGTGGAACGACTGGCCGGCGGACGGGCCACCTCGGTCGGAGATTGGTCGTTTCTCAGGTGGCATTATCCTTCGCGTTGGTTCTCGCCACGGCTCTCATGGGGACTAGTCTCCTGAGGATAAGGGAGCGGAATCTCGGCTTCGACCCGGCGGGGATTCTCTCCTTCCACTTGTCCCTTTATGGCGACCAGTACCCAGACGGCCGTAGCCAGATTCACGCGTTCGACGAGCTGAGATCGAGGATCTCGGCGCTGCCTTCGGTCAGGGATGCGGCTCTTAGCTCGAGCATCCCAGGCGATTTCACCAGCTGGGGCCACCTCGAGATCGAGGGCAAGACATACGGATCCGAAGGGGAGCGGCCGGTGACTCGCTGGAGTGTGGTGACGCCGAGTTTCTTTTCCGTTTTGCCCTGCCAGCTCCTCAGGGGCCGCATCCTTCAAGAGAGCGACCGTCTCGGTAACCTACCAGTTGCAGTTGTTTCTCGCAGCCTTGCCAAGAGCTTCTTCCCCGGTGGAGAGGCCATCGGTCGCCGGATTGGGGTCGATATGGGAGACGGGCGAACCCACTGGGTGAGAATCGTCGGAGTCATCAGCGACATTCTGATGGGGACATCCGAGGAGAATGACTACCGGGTTGTCTTTCTTCCCTTTGCCCAGTACCCGCAGCCAGGAATGAACTTTCTCCTCAGAACGCGCTTGAAGCCGGAGAGAGCCATTCCAGCGGTGCGCGGGGCCGTGGCGAGGTTCAATCGCGATCTGCCGATCTGGGAGGTGAAGCCGCTGCAACAAGTACTCGCGGAAGACGTGCGCTCCTACGAGATCGCCGGCGGCCTCGTCTCGATCTTCGGAATCATCGCCCTGGTTCTCGCCGCGCTTGGCGTCTACGCACTGCTCGCCATCTACGTTCGAGGTCACGAGCGTGAGGTCGGAATCCAAATGGCACTCGGCGCAGGGCCCATCGCACTTGCTCGCGAGATGATCATCGAAGTCTGGGCGATGGTGGGTGTTGGCTTGGCAATAGGGGCCGCGCTCTCCTTCGCCTTCTCGCGAGGATTGAGGGTGCTTCTGTTCGGAGTGAGTCCTTACGGTCCGATAACCTACTTGATCGCCGCGCTGATCCTCCTTGGCGCAGCAACCGTCGCCAGCCTACCTCCCATCTACCGGGCAATCCGTGTCGATCCGATGGAGGTGCTGCGCGAGGAATGAGCCTGACTCGCGATTCCGATTGCTCGACGGCTAGATTCAGAGCTGAGCCTCGGGTAGCGTAGGCCTATGGACGAGCGAAAGCCGGCGCCGCGGGTGCCCCAGGTGTTGGTGGCCGACGACCAGCGCGACGTCATTGAGGCGATACGCATCCTGCTCAAGGGCGAGGGCTACGAGGTCTCGGGTGCCGCCTCGCCGGCCGAGATCATGGAGCGCCTCTCGGCCGAGACCTTCGACGTCCTTCTGATGGACCTCAACTACGCTCGTGACACGACCTCGGGGCGCGAGGGGCTGGCGCTTCTCGAACGAATCCGCGCCCTCGACGATCCGCCGGCGGTGGTGGTGATGACCGCCTGGGCGAGTGTCGAGCTCGCGGTCGAGGCGATGCGGGCTGGGGCGCGCGATTTCATCGAGAAACCTTGGGACAACGCCCGGCTCCTGTCGATCCTGGCCAACCAGGTCGAGCTCACCCGGGCGTTGCGGCGCGGCGCCCGGCTCGAAGCCGCCAATCGCCTGCTCAACGA
>JBJKRB010000002.1:0-5035 GCA_046704885.1 Thermoanaerobaculia bacterium
AGAAGCTAGGGCCTTACGAGATCGTGTCTCCTCTGGGTGCCGGGGGCATGGGCGAGGTTTACCGGGCAAGAGATACCAGGCTCAACCGCGAGGTCGCGGTGAAGATCCTGCCGGCGCATCTCGCCGAGAGCCCGGAGCTTCGCCAGCGCTTCGAGCGCGAGGCCAAGGCGATCTCGCAGCTCACCCATCCTCACATCTGCACCCTGTTCGACGTTGGCAACTACGATGGGGTCGAGTACCTGGTCATGGAGCTCGTCGACGGCGAGTCGCTGGCCGACCGCTTGACCCGGGGAGCCTTGCCCACGGATCAGGTCCTCCGCTACGGGATCGAGATCGCGGACGCTTTGGAGGCCGCCCACAAACACGGGATCGTGCATAGGGACTTGAAACCCGGAAACGTCATGCTGACCAAGGCCGGGGTCAAGCTCCTCGACTTCGGGCTCGCCAAGCACCGGGCGGCCGCCGCCCAGGGCGAGATCGAGGCCCTGACCTCGCTCGCGACCGAGATGTCTCCATCGCAGCCCTTGACCGCCCAGGGCACCATCATGGGCACCTTCCAGTACATGGCGCCCGAGCAGCTCGAGGGGGAGGAGACCGACGAGCGCGGCGACATCTTCGCCCTGGGGTGCGTTCTCTACGAGATGGCGACGGGCAAGAAGGCGTTTTCCGGCAAGAGCCGGGCGAGCCTGATCGGCGCCATCTTGAACCACGAGCCGCCACCGATCTCCTCGATCGAAGCGATGACCCCGCCCGCCCTGGACCGGCTCGTTTCGACCTGCCTCGCCAAGGACCCGGAGGACCGCTTCCAGACGGCGCACGACGTCAAGCTCCAGCTCCAGTGGATCGCCGAGGGGGGCTCCCAGGTCGGGGCTCCCGCCGTCGTCTCAGCCCGGCGCAAGAGCCGCGAGAAGCTCCTCTTGGCAATCTGCGCCCTCCTTCTTCTCGCAACGGTCGCGCTCGGCACGGGATTCGTACTCCGCGCCCCAAAGCCCCAGACACCCGTTCGCTTCCAGTTCGTGCTTCCAGAGGGAATGTCGGTCGTTCGCGCGCCGCGTATCTCCCCGGACGGGAAGAACCTGGCATTCTCCGCCGTGGGCAAGGATGGCAAGTCCCAGATCTGGATTCGCCCGCTCGAGGCCCTCAATCCGCGCCCGGTGCCGGGAACCGAGGGCGTAGGCTACCGTCCTTTCTGGGCCCCCGACAGCAAGCACCTGGGCTTCATCGCCGGAGGGAAGCTCAAGGAGGTCGACCTCTCCGGCGCCCCTCCACAAACAATTTGCGATGCGCCGACTGGAGCCGACGGCTCTTGGGGCACAGACCGAGTGATTCTCTTCGACGGCCGATCGACCGATCCGATCCGCCGGGTGCCGGCCTCCGGCGGCCTCCCGCGAGCGGCGGTCGTGCCCGAAAAGGGCACCTCGGTGGGATGGCCCTACTTTCTTCCCGACGGCCGGCACTTCCTCTATTTCGAGTTCAACGACGAAAGCAACACTCACGAGCTCATGGTCGGGAGCCTCGACCCGAAGGAGAAACCGAGAAAGCTTTCCGACTCCGATTCCCTGGCGGCTTACGCACCCGGATATCTCCTCTACGTCAAGGAGCACACGCTCGTTGCCCAAGCCTTCGACGCCTCCTCGCTCCAGATCACCGGCGAGCCGGTACCGCTCGCCGAAAAGATGGGCGCGACCTCGTACGGTCTCGCGGACTTCTCAGTCTCGAACGACGGAGTCCTCGTCTACCGCACTGGCTCCTCGAATGACGACCGCCTCGTCTGGCTCGACCGGAGCGGCAAGGAGCTTTCCGAAATCGGGAAGCCAGCCGCCTATGGCGCGAGCGCGCTCTCCCCTGACGAGACGCGACTCGCCGTCACGATCCGCGACCCGAGAACCGGTAGGGATGACATCTGGGTCCGCGATCTCCAGCGCGGCGTGACCTCGCGGCTGACTTTCGACCCCGACAACGACGGCTATCCGATCTGGTCACCCGACGGGAGCACGATCGTTTTCAGCTCGGACCGCAAGGGCGCTAGCAGCTTGTACGAGAAGAACGCCGCGGGCACGGGCCCTGCCAAAGAGCTTTGGACCGGCGGCGAGCGGCTCATCCCGAATGACTGGTCGCGGGACGGACGGTTTATCGCCGTCAACCGCCTGACCAAGAACGAGTCCTGGGACATCTGGATCTACCCCACCGACGGCAAGAGCAAACCTTTCCCCTTTATCGCCGGAAAGTTCGTGGAGGCCGAGCCCGTCTTTTCTCCTGATGGCAAGTACGTCGCCTACACCTCGAACGAAACCGGCCGCCCCGAGGTCTACGTCCGGCAGTTCCCCGGTCCGGGCGGGAAGTGGCAGCTCTCCGCCAATGGCGGAATCGAGCCCCACTGGAGCGCCGACGGCAAGACGATCTACTTCAAGACCCTCGGCTCGAAGATCATGGCCGCCACCGTTACGAGCGGAGCAAGCTTTTCGGCTGGAGTGCCCCAGACTCTCTTCAGCGCGCAGATCCAGCCCCAGCTTCGCAGCTCATTTCTCGTTGCCCGCGGCGGCCAGAAGTTCCTGGTGCTCTCACCGCTAGAGAAAAAGCAAAGCTCTTCGATGGTCGTGATCCTCCACTGGCCCCAAACGCTCGCGAACTGACGGCGACTCTCCTCGATTCGGCACCGGATGTATCCTTCTCTCCACCATGACCCTTGAAGCCGGGAAGAAGCTGGGCCCTTACGAGATCCTCTCGCCATTAGGCGCGGGGGGCATGGGCGAGGTCTACCGGGCAAGAGATACCAGGCTCAACCGCGAGGTGGCGGTCAAGATCCTGCCGGCGCACTTGGCCGAGAGCCCGGAGCTTCGCCAGCGCTTCGAGCGCGAGGCCAAGGCGATCTCTCAGCTCACCCATCCCCACATCTGTACCCTCTACGACGTCGGGAATGACGATGACGTCGAGTATCTGGTGATGGAGCTCGTCGATGGGGAGTCGCTCGCCGAGCGCTTGACTCAAGGAGCGCTCCCCTCCGATCAAGTGGTGCGCTACGGGATCGAGATCGCCGACGCTTTGGAGGCCGCGCACAAGCACGGAATCGTTCATCGGGACTTGAAGCCCGGAAACGTGATGCTGACGAAAGCGGGGGTCAAGCTCCTCGACTTCGGCCTCGCCAAGCACCGGGCGGCCGCCGCCCAGGGAGAAATCGAGGCGTTGACCTCGCTCGCGACCGAGATGTCTCCGTCGCAGCCCCTGACCGCGCAAGGCACCATCATGGGGACCTTCCAGTACATGGCGCCCGAGCAGCTCGAAGGCGAGGAGACCGACGAGCGCGGCGACATCTTCGCCCTGGGGTGCGTTCTCTACGAGATGGCGACGGGCAAGAAGGCGTTTACCGGCAAGAGCCGGGCCAGCCTTATCGCGGCCGTCCTCGAGCGCCAACCGCCGCCGATCTCCTCGATCGAAGCGATGACCCCGCCCGCCCTGGACCGGCTCGTTTCGACCTGCCTCGCCAAGGACCCAGAGGACCGCTTCCAGACGGCGCACGACGTCAAGCTCCAGCTCCAGTGGATCGCCGAGGGCGGCTCCCAGGTCGGCGCCCCCGCCGTCGTCTCCGCCCGGCGCAAGAGCCGCGAGAAGCTCGCCTGGGGAATTGCCGCTCTCGCGATCCTCGCCGCTGTCGCTCTCGGCGTCGGCTTCTTCCTGCGCGCGCCCAAGGAACCGAGCCCGGCGCGATTCACCCTCGATCTTCCGGACAATCTCATCGGCGTGGGAGCTCCTCGGATCTCACCGGATGGCAGGTACATCGCATTTTCCGCCCGGGCCAGGGACACGGACGGCGTTCCCCGAGTTTGGGTGCGTCCACGCACGGCGCTCAAGCCCCACATGATCCCCGGAACTTCCGGGGCGGAGTTTCGGCCCTTCTGGTCGCCGGACAGCCGCTACATCGCCTTCATCGCCAATAACAAGCTCAAGAAGGTCGCGCTCAATGGATCGCCGCCGCAGACAATTTGCACGGTCAAAGGCGGCGCCGACGGCTCCTGGGGGAAGCACGACGTCATCCTCTATGACGGCAGCGAGAACACCCTCCACGAGGTTTCCGCCATGGGAGGCGTCCCCCGTCCAGCGGTCGCGACCGAGAAGGAATCGTCGGCTGTGTGGCCCTATTTCCTTCCCGATGGCCGCCACTTTCTCTTCTACGAGACGGGCGGAGAGGGCGTCACGGGACAGATCATGGTGGCGAGCCTCGATGCCAAGGAGAAGCCACGACGAATCGCTACCGCCGACTCCTATGCCATCTACACGCCGCCCGGCTTTCTCATCTACGTCAAGGACAAGACCCTCCTGGCGCAACCCTTCGACGCCTCCTCGCTCCAGACTGAAGGAGAGCCGGTTCCGCTGGCGGGCGGATTGGGCACCAGCGGACACAACGTCTTGGAGGCTTCCGCCGCGGACGACGGGACTCTGGTCTATCGAGCGGCCGGCACCGTCAAGCTTCGCCTCGTCTGGGTCGACGGCGCCGGCAAGGAAACGGAGCAGATCGGCGAACCGGGAGACTATGGAGCGACGTCCCTCTCTCCAGACGGGAAGAAGCTTGCGGTGGCGATCACGGACCCGGGCTCGGGAAACAGAGATATCTGGATCCGTGATCTCGCGCGCAATGTATCCTCGCGGCTCACCTTCGACTCCGCCGACGACTACGCTCCCCTCTGGTCTCCCGATGGCGAGGAGATCGCCTTCACCTCGACCCGGGGCGGCTCGGTTGGTCTCTACGAAAAGGGCTCCTCCGGCACGGGAGCAGCGAAAGAGATTTGGTCTCCTGGCACATTCGTCCTTGCTAGCGGCTGGTCTCGAGACGGGCGTTTCATCGCCGCCACCGCCCGAACCGGCGGTGGAACCTTTGACGTTTGGATCGTCCCCACCGACGGCAAGCGCAAGCCCTTCGCCTTCGTGAGCAGCCCCGCATTGGACGTCCTGCCCGTCTTCTCGCCCGACGGCCGCTACGTCGCCTACATGTCGAACGAAACCGGCAAGTTCCAGGTCTACGTCCGCCCCTTCCCGGAGG
>JBJKRB010000003.1:0-9042 GCA_046704885.1 Thermoanaerobaculia bacterium
CCGGCGAGGTCGTCGACGTCTATCTTCCCGCGGATCGCGCCACGGGCCGCCCGCGAGGCTTCGCTTTCGTCGAGTTCGCGAGCGAGGACGAAGCCGAGAAGGCGATCGAGGAGTTCGACGGCAAGGAAATGGAAGGCCGTGCGCTCCGCGTGAACATCGCCGCCGAACGTGCGCCTCGCGTTCCCCGTTTCGAAGAAGGCGGTGGCTTCAATTCCCCGCGCGGGGGAGGAGGGGGGCGCCCGTCGCGGCCCAAGGGGTCACGGCGCGGACTGCGCGGCAAGAAGCGCAGCCTCTAGGCCCACTTCGCCTCACTCGGCTCCTGCTGCAACGCGGCATCCGCCCGCATCTCCAGCGTTACGCTTGATCGGCCGGCTCGACGTACCTTTGAGGTATGCCTGCGCCGGCCCTTGTCCCTTACTTGAACGGCCGACGGAGGCGTCGGCCGCTTCAAATCTTGTCGCGGAACGCTTTTCTGAAGCGGCCGGCCCCCGCGCCGGCCGCCAGCACTCATCGCACGCTCGGCCCGGCTAGAAGTGCTCCTCATTCGGCACTGTAGGGGCGGGTTTGACCCCGCCCCTACGAGAGATCCCTGCTAGAGCTATTTCTTCGCCATGTCGCCCGGGACATGCGGCGCGATGATCTGACCGAGCCAATCGGGCGTGCCGCTCCGGCGCACCAGGTGCGGATACCGCTCACCGCCGTGATAATCGACGTGGTAGGTGTGGTACAAGCCGTCCTGCTCGACGAGGAGCGTGATCGCTTGATGGCTACCCTGGGCGCTGCTGATCGCCGCACGCATCGCGTCGGGGCTGAAGGAACGGCCATCGATCGCGGTGATCTTCATCCCCGGAGCGAGTCCAGCCGCCGCGGCGGGAAGCCCGGGAATAACGTCGGTCAGGCTCCCCGACTCGTCACCACGAGTGTTCACCGTAATGCCCAAGGAGAAGCGAAGGTCGAGGTAATGGCGCGAGTCTTCGCGGTCGGTAGTCAACTTGTTTGGATCGGCGTTGAAGGTGAGCTCCCATCCGCCCTTGTTGATCCCGGCTAGAGGGGGCTCGGGCGCGATCTCGTAGACCCGCTTTTCGAAGAAGCCTCTCCAGTCGTAAGGAGCGATCCGGTTGAGCGCCTCGACAAGCTGATTGAAAGTGTAAGGCTTCAACACTGGCTCGCCACTCGGACCGCCGTGAAAGAGCTGGCAGAAGTCGTCGATCGACTTCTGGTCATGGGTGAGACCGCGGATCGTCGTGTCGACGTCGAGCCAGAGGAGCTCTCCCTCGTCGTAGAAGTCGACGCCGCGGCGCCACGACGACCAGGCCATGGGGGAGCCGTAGAGGATCTGTGCCGCGCGCGCGGTGTCGGCGAGTGGGCGCCAGGTGCGTCCTGGCCGGTACTTGGCTTCGAGGCCGGCGGCGACGCTCGCTAGGTGTTCCCGATATTGTTGGGGGCTCCAAAGACCGCTACGCGCGGTCAGGATGTCGCCGAGGTACTCCGTCAGCCCCTCGTAGACCCACAGGAGGTCGCCGATCATGGGCTTCTCGTAGTCACTAGTGGCCAGCCCGGCGGGCCGTCGATACTTGCCGTTCCAGGAGTGCACGAATTCATGCGGGAGCAGCCCAGCCGACGCCTCCCGAGCCTCGCGATTGGTCATGGTCTTGGCTGGCACCCGGTCGTCACTCGACTCGTGGTGCTCGAGCCCGAAGTGCGCGGAGTGATCGCTCACGGTGAAAAGGAAGTGATAGTCGCGATAGTGGTAGGAGCCGAACAGGGTTCGCGCTTCCTTCACCAGGTGTTTGTATGCGGTGATGGAGGCCTGCGGCATCGCGATCGACGCTTCCGAGTCGCCGGCGAGATCGATCTCCTCATGAGGTGTTTCGCCGGCGGCGCTCAGCGGAATGACGCGCAAGTGCTCGGCTGAAAGCACCGGGGAGTCGACGAGCGTGGTAAGCGAGGAGGGTTTGAAGTGGATTTCGTTCCCCTGCGCGCTCTCGACCGGGAGAGCGGTGCCCCAGTGCCAACCCTCGGGAAGCGTGACCTGGGCTTGGTAGGTGATGTCGTCGCTCGGGTAGCCGGCGGGATAGAGGAGCACCGTGTTCCAGCTGAGAAGCGCCAGGTCTGCGTCCGACGAGGGACCCGCCGTGAAGGCGCCGCGACTATTGGGCGAGAGGTAATCGAGGTGAACGTCGAGGGTCGAAGCCCCTCTCGGCACCTCCACATGGAAAGCGAACATCTCCACTCGATCGCGTTGCCAGGCGAGCCGCTTTCCGTTGGCGGTGATCACCAGGCCGGCGAGGTTGGTGATGGGCCCGGTCGGGCCGTGCTCGCCGGGGATCCACTTGGGGTAGAGCAGGGTGATCGGACCGGGCTTGACCGGGATCATCTCCTCGGCGTGGAAGATGTGCCGGGCGGCGCCGGTAAGGTCGACCTTGAGCGTGATCGGGGTCTTGCTATAGGTCGCGGATCGCGCCCGCGATCGGGCGGCTGCAGGCGCGGCTTGTAGCGCGAAGAGGAGGACGAGGGTGGCTGCGACCGCCGTGAACGGCGGAGCGAGACGGCGAAGCTTCTTCGGCATGGTTCTCCTTCCTTCAGTTCAGGGGGCCAACGGGCCGTTGGGAAGGCTACGCCCGGGGAAGGGTCCGGTCAAGGGGAACCCCGGTGAAGCTTCGGACGGGCCGCCGCCCCCCTCGGTGGGAAGAGCTCCAGGAAAGGGGAATACCGATTTCTGCTGGGCAGGCGCGATCGGGAGGTTAACGCAGCCGGCGGCGCACCCGTTCGCGTCCACGTATCGTCTTTTTGCGCTCGACGTAGGGCTCGACTCCAGGTACCGTGCAGCGCGGCAGGTCCTCGCCGATGGCGCGCTCGATCGCGGCGACCTGAGACTTCTCGAGCCAGGTGGCGATCGTCGAAACCGTGCCCCCCGAGGAGCCGCGCGCGGTTCGTCCAGCGCGGTGCACGTAGTCTTCGACGGTTTCAGGGATGTCGAAGTTGACGATGTGCTCGATCCGAGGGATATCGATTCCGCGAGCCGCGATATCGGTGGCCACGAGGATCCGGTGCTCTCCTTGGCGTAGGCCGGAGAGCGCCGCGACACGCTGGCTCTGGCTACGGTCCGAGTGGATGCGCTCGACCGGCTGCCCGGCTTCCTCGAGTTGGCGGCAGATCCACTCGGCGTCGATCTTCCGGCGAACGAAGACGAGCATGGCGCCTTCTTCCTGCTCGACCAGAGAGACGAGGCAGCGTTTCTTCTCGTCGAGATCCACGAGGTAGAGGCGGTGGTCGATGCCGCTCGCGATCCGCGCCTCGGGGCGCAGGTCGACCCGCACCGGCTCCTTCATGAAGTGCGAGGCGAGACGCTCGATCGGTGGCGGCATGGTGGCCGAGAACATCATCGTCTGGCGTTCGCTCGGCATCATTTCGAGAATGCGTTGCACCTGGGGCAGGAAGCCGAGGTCGAGCATGTGGTCCGCTTCGTCGAGAACCAGGATCTCAACCCCCTTGAGCTCGAGATTGCCGCGCTCGACGTGATCGATCAGCCGGCCCGGCGTGGCAACGACGATGTCCGGATTACGGCGCAGGGCATCGATCTGGGGCTTGTAGCGGACGCCGCCGATGAGGCAGGCGCTCGCCAAACCCCGCTTGCGCTCGAAGCTCTCCAGGAATCCGTGGTTTTGAAGTGCGATCTCGCGAGTCGGGCAGAGGATGAGACCGCGCACGCCCGTTCCGCTCGCCAAACGCTCGATCATCGGTAGGCAGAACGCGGCGGTCTTGCCCGACCCGGTCTCCGCCAAACCGATCAGGTCGACTCCCTCGAGAGCCACGGGAAGCGCTCGTTCCTGAATTGGGGTCGGACGGCGAAAGCCCAGCTCCTGCAGCGTTTCGAGGATCTGAGGGTCGAGTCCGAGGTCGGCGAAGGTGAGGTCGGATGTGGTGTCTGTATCTTGAGGTATGGCTCCGCTAAACATCGAAATTCATTATACCTTACGCGGCATCGTTGCGGTTTTGCTCGAGTCGGTTTCGTTTCCATCCCGCCCTTCCGGATGGTTGAGCTACAGCCCGCAAAGGTGGCGACAGGTGGAGGTTCTCAGTCTATTGTTTCGTCATGTCGCGAAATGACGAACTCGCTGCTTCGAGCCTCTCTCTTGACGAATCGGTACGCGTAGCGAAGGCGCTGGCGCACCCGACGCGCTTGCGCATTCTCGCGATGCTCGGAGATGGCGAGCTCTGTGTGTGTCAGTTGACCGCAGCTCTCAAGCTGGCGGCTTCGACGGTCTCGGCTCACTTGGCGGAGATGCGCAATGCCGGACTCCTCGAGGAGGAAAAGGAGGGACGCTGGGTTCACTACCGGGTGGCGAGACAGGGGGCCGGAGCGCGGCTCGCCCGCTCGTGGCTCAGGATCTACGCCGAAGACCCGCGCGTTGCCGAGGACGCAGAGATCATCGAGAGGATTCGAAGCCATTCGAAAGAGGAGCTCTGCGACGCCGGTCTCGATCTCGTGACACTCGACGCGAGCGGGAATCAGAGAGCCCACGAGGTGCAGAGATGAATGGCGAGGAGGCGGTCCGTTGGCGCGCTGAATGGCGACCCCTGGCGTTTCTCGCGGCGCTCTTTCTCGCTCTCTACTTCCTGCCGTTGAGCAGTCCCCGCTTCACGCAGGGACTCGTCGAGGGGGTTCTCCTCGCCAAGTGGTATGCGCGCGAGCACGTGCTCCTCTGCCTGGTCCCCGCCTTTTTCATCGCCGGCGCGATTTCGATCTTCATCAGCGACGTCGCGGTCATGCGCTATCTCGGCAGAGGCGCCAACAAAGCACTGGCGTACGGCGTCGCGGCCGTGAGCGGTTCGCTGCTCGCCGTTTGCTCCTGCACCGTTCTTCCTCTCTTCGCCGGCATTCACCGGCGCGGAGCCGGCCTCGGCCCGGCGACCGCCTTCCTCTACTCGGGGCCCGCGATCAACGTGCTCGCCATCACCCTGACCGCGAGTGTCCTGGGTTGGCAGATGGGCCTGGCGCGCGCCCTGGGAGCGGTTCTCTTCGCCGTGGTCATCGGCCTGGCGATGGCTTTTATCTTTCGCCGTGAGGAGACCCAAGCGGGGGAGGGGATGAAGCTGCCGCGCATCGCGTCCGGGCAGCCACTTTGGCGGAGTGCTCTCTTCTTCGCCATCTTGACGGCGATACTCGTCTTCGCCACGTGGGGGAAGCCGGTGCGTATGAGCGGCCTGGCGTTCTTGCTCTTTCGGGCCAAGTGGTGGCTGACGGCGCTCGCCGGCCTGGGGTTGAGCTTGGTGCTGGTCGAATGGCTCGGGATCGAGCGTTGGCGAGTTGGCGCGGGTGTCGTCGCGACCGCGATCGCGGCGCTCGTTCTGCCGAGCCACCCGCAAGTGGCCTTCGCCGTCGGTGCGGTGGCGCTCTCCCTCGTGCTTGCCCGGGGGGGCAGCGAGGCCCGCGGGTGGCTGGACGAGAGCTGGGGCTTTGCCAAGCAGATCCTCCCTCTCCTCTTCGTCGGCGTGCTGGTGGCGGGATTCTTCCTCGGTCGGCCCGGTCATGCGGGGCTGGTTCCTGCCGCCTGGGTAGCGTCGGCTGTCGGCGGCAACTCCCTCGTGGCCAATCTCTTCGCCTCCGTGGCCGGCGCCTTTATGTACTTCGCTACGCTTACCGAGGTACCGATCGTTCAGGGTTTGGTGGCCAACGGAATGGGGCAAGGGCCGGCGCTCGCCCTGCTTCTAGCCGGGCCTGCCCTCTCACTGCCGAACATGTTGGTCATCGCAAGCGTTATGGGATGGAGGAAGACCTCTGTCTATGTCGCCCTGGTCGTGGTCATGGCCACGCTGTCGGGGCTCTTGTACGGAAGCTTCGTCGTTTGACCGATTCCCCAGACCTCCAGGAGATTGCTATGACACGGCTTCAGATCCTCGGCACCGGTTGCCCCAACTGTCAGCGGCTTGCGGCGGCGACGCGGGAGGCGATGCACAACCTTGGCCTCGATTTCGATGTGGAAAAGATCGAAGATCTCGACTCGATCATCGCTTTCGGAGTGCTTCGGACCCCGGCCCTGGCCGTGGACGGAGAGGTCCGGGTGAGCGGCCGGGTCCCGTCGGTGCGCGAGATCGAGCAAATCATCGCCGGCTAGAGCCGGGTGTGGTCCGGCTACGGTGGGCGCTCTCCCTACCCCGGATGCGCTAGAGTCAGGCGAGTGCATGGAAGCGGTCGACATGCGAGAAAGTCGCTGGCGACGACGAGATCGGCCTTCGGGGTGATGCCGTGAGGCTTGCAAGTGTCCAAGCGATCGTCAGAGCGTTGAACGAGGGTCATGTTCCATTCCTCGTGGTGGGTGGTCTAGCCGTTATAGCGCACGGCGTTCCCCGCTTCACCTGGGACATTGACCTCGTCGTGAAGCTGGAGCCTGGCGCGGTAGAACGGGCTTTTGCGGCTTTGGCGAGTTTAGGCTATCAACCGGCCGTTCCGGTGACAGCGAAAGGATTCGGTGACCCGGAACAACGCAAGCGCTGGATCGAAGAGAAGGGCATGACCGTCCTCAATTTCCAGAGCGACGCACACCGCGAGACCCCCATCGATCTCTTCGTCACCGAGCCCTTTGATTTCGACCGGGAGCTCGAGGCGGCGAACGTCGAAGAACTAGCGGCGGGGGCTAGCGCCCGAATTCTACGACTGGAGGCCCTGATCGAGCTCAAACGGTTGGCGGGTAGACCTCAGGATCTGGCGGACATCTCTGAGCTCATGCGACTGCACAGAGGTGGGGACGATGGCTGAACGCACCGAATGGTCGGCCGCGACCTGGGAAGGCAACCGCCTGCGCCAGCAACGCGAATTCCTGGCCCTTCCATTCCGAGAGAAGCTCATGATCATCGAGCAAATGGGGGATGTTGTGTCCTTCATTGCCGAGCGCCGGCGCTCTCACGGGCTACCGATGAGCTCCTCGGCGCCTCTCTCAGGGGAAGAGGTTCATGAACCAGCGCCCGGGCCAGCGGACGATGATTGACCGAACTCCCGGAAGCCCTGCCCGACCTCGACTGAAGCTAAACGCAGTCAGTAACCTAGCATCCCCCAGCGCTGAGACAGATGCGGGCTCCGGGCAAGAATGACGGCCTGGGCATGCCGTGCGGCTGCGAACCCGTTCGGGGACGACTCCCGAGCTGAGACCTTATGAAGCAGAGCCCGCCCCCGCGCAGCAGTCATTGCCCCCCGGCTTGACCGCCTCGATCGTGGCCGAAGCGACGTAGTCCTCCGCTCGGGAGCCGGGCATCCAGTCGCGGATGAATTCTCGGCTCTTGTCATTGACCGCGATCTGGACCTGCTCGAAACCGGTCGAAAGCAGCAGCTCGTGAAGCACCTCGACGCTCGCCGCGCCAGAGATACAGCCGGTCATCGCCTCCCAGTCGGCAGCGAGCTCCTCGGGAATCGATCCGAGGGCCACGACGTCGGAGATCGCCAGCCTTCCGCCAGGCCTAAGGACTCGAAAGGCTTCCTCGAAGACCGCACTCTTCTCGGGGCTCAAATTGACCACGCAGTTCGACAGGATGACGTCGACACTGCCGTCGGCGACCGGTAGATGTTCGATCTCGCCGAGGCGGAAATCCACATTGCCGATTCCATTCTCGCGCGCCGCGGCGCGCGCTCTCGAGATCATCTCGGGCGTCATGTCGACTCCGATGACCCGGCCTTCCGGCCCTACCGCCCTGGCCGCGAGGAAGCAATCGAAGCCCCCGCCGGCGCCAAGGTCGAGGACGGTTTCACCGGGTTTGAGAGCCGCGATCGCTCCTGGATTGCCGCAGCCGAGGCCCAGGTCCGCGCCATCGGGAACCGATGCCAGATCTTCTTCCGAGTAGCCGAGAGCCAGGCTGGTTCCCCCGTCGCCGCCTCCGCAGCAGCCGGGTGCGCAGCCGCAATCGCGCGGCGTCTCCGTGCTTCGAGCCGTAGCAGCGTAGCGTTGGCGAACCGTATCCCGGATCTCGTCGTTGGTGGTTTCGGTCATGAGCTCGATCTCCTGAAGGTACCGTTGTTGTTTGAAAGTTCGTCGGCGGCGAAGGCTTCGAGCCGGTGTGCGATCTCATCCCTCGCCGCGCGAAAGCGCTCGAGCATCTCTTCGCGGGAAAGCGAATCGTCTTTGCTCGCCGGATCAGGAATCGGCCAGTGCAGTCGCCGGGCCTTGCCGAGAAAGACGGGGCAGACCTCCTCGGCGCAGAGGGTGATGACCGTACCGACGCTCTCCGGGTCGATTGCCGCTACGGGCTTGGAAGAGTGGAGGGAGATGTCGATACCGATCTCGCGCATGGTCTCGATGGCGTAAGGATTGAGGCTCGACGGCTCGCTGCCCGCGCTCTGAATCGCGGCCCTCTCATCAAACAGACGCCGCGCCAGCCCTTCGGCCATCTGGCTGCGGGCCGAGTTCTGGACGCAGAGAAAGAGGATGGATCCGTGTGGTTTCATGACGCTTTGGCCCCGGCTCGCGGGATGGTCTCGCCTCCAGACCGGACTGTGACGGGCGCACCGGGGAAATAACGCCGCTTCGCCCACAGCGACACGTTCACCAGGCTGATCAAGACTGGGACCTCGACCAAAGGCCCGATCACGGCGGCGAAGGCGACGCCGCTCGCGATCCCGAAGCTTGCGATGGCGACGGCGATGGCGAGCTCGAAGTTGTTCGAAGCGGCGGTGAACGAGAGTGTGGCGCTCTGCTCGTAGTTGGCTCCGACGCGCTTGCTCATGAAGAACGAGATCGCGAACATGAGCACGAAGTAGATGACGAGCGGAAGAGCGATGCGCAATGCGTCGATGGGGAGCTCGACGATGGTTCCCCCTTTGAGCGAGAACATGACGACAATGGTGAAGAGCAGGGAGACTAGCGTGAGCGGGCCGATCTTCGGCACGAAGACCGACTCGTACCACTCCCGGCCTTTGGCGCGGAGGAGAAGGAGACGAGTCAACACCCCGGCGACAAAGGGAACGCCCAGATAGATGCCGACGCTCTCGGCGATCGCTCCCATGCCGATGTTGACGACGGCGCCCTCGAGCCCGAGCCACTTGGGCAGGAT
>JBJKRB010000004.1:0-19838 GCA_046704885.1 Thermoanaerobaculia bacterium
GCTCATGCCCGTAGCGATGAAAGCGCCGCACGCGTCGTGGCGCGCAAGCGGGAGATCCTTGCCGCCGCCTCGCGGGTCTTTCGAGAGAAGGGCCTGCAAGCGACGGGGATGCGCGACATCGCCGACGAGCTCGGCATGGCGGTCGGAAACCTCTACTACTACTTCGAGGACAAGGAAGCCCTGCTCGGCTTCTGCCAAGAGCAAGCGCTCGACGGCCTCCTGGCGATCGCCCATCGGGTCGAGTCTCTCGACCTTCGCGCCGACGCCAGGCTCTACCTACTGATCGTCGGCCACATCGTCCACTTGAACGAGGTCATTCGCGGCTCTCTCGCCCACCTCGAGGTCGAGGCACTGCACGGCGATTGGCGGAGGGCGATCCAGCGCCGGCGTGATGCCTATGAGGGCATCTACCGCAGGATCATCGCGGAAGGAGTCGCGTCCGGAGTCTTCCGCTCGATGGACGCTACCGAGGTCAAGGTCGCCGGCCTCGCCATTCTCGGCGCCGTCAGCTGGACGGTCAAGTGGTTTCGAGCCGAGGGAGGCCTGGAAGCTTCGGACCTCGGGCGAAGCTTCGCCCGCCTCCTCATCGGCGGCCTCATGAGCTCCGGCCTCGCGCTCGTTCCACCTCCCGGCGACGTCGCCGTTCGCGTCCTTTCACCGGAACCCCAGATAGAATCTCGAGAAACCTCCCGCGAGGAAGCGTGACATGCCAAAGGTGACCACCCTGACCCTGACGATCAACGGCGAGCCTCGTACCGTAGCCTTCCCCACTCACCACACCCTGCTCGAGGTGTTGCGCGAGGAGTGCGGCCTGACCGGGACCAAGCACGGTTGCGAGCTCGGCGAGTGCGGCACCTGCACGGTCCTCGTCGACGGCAAGCCCGTCCTCTCCTGTCTGGTGCTCGCCGCCGAGATGGAGGGCAAAGAGATCGAAACCGTCGAGGGCCTGCAGAACGGTAATCAGCTCCACCCCCTGCAAAGCACCTTCGCCGACCTCGGGGCCGCCCAGTGTGGCTACTGCACACCGGGCATTCTCATGGCAGCCAAGGCCCTTCTCGAGGAGAATCCCAACCCTTCGACGGAAGAAATCAGGCAGGCGCTCGCCGGGAATCTCTGCCGCTGCACCGGCTACTGGAAGATCATCCAAGCGGTGGAAGGCGCCGCGGCAAAGCTTCGCGGCGAGAGCTGGGAACCGCCGGAGACGATCCTCTACGGCGAGCCGATTCCCTCCGCCAGATAGAGAGGAAGGAAGACGCCATCTCTCTCGCCTCCGATGATCCCACCTCCTCCCAGCCCCACTCGACGCCCGGCGACCTGGCGGTCGCTACCCGCGCCCTGAGTCGAAGCTACGGCTCCTTCGTCGCCGTGGACGCCATCGACCTGGCGGTTCCCCGCGGCAGCTTCTATGGATTTCTCGGGCCCAACGGCGCGGGAAAGTCGACGACCATCTCCTGTCTCACGGGACTCCTGCGCCCCTCTTCCGGAACCATCCAGGTGCTTGGTCACGATCCGATCTCGGACGCGGTCGCGGTCAAGCAACGCATCGGGGTCGTACCGGAGCGTATGGCGCTTCTCGAGCGACTGACGGTGGGCGAGACCCTGACCTTCGTCGGCAAGGTTCATGGTCTCGAAGCGGAGGTGATCGGGGAACGGAGCAGCGAGCTCCTTGGGCGAATGAGCCTCGAGGAAGCTAGCGAAGTGCTCGTCACCGACTGCTCTCATGGAATGCGCAAGAAGGTCGCTCTCGCCTCAGCCCTCCTACCGGGTCCCGAGCTGCTCTTTCTCGACGAGCCTTTCGAAGGGATCGACGCGGTCGCATCGCGCGAGATCAAGAACCTGCTTTCCCTCTTCGTTCGCCGCGGCGGCACGATCTTCCTGACCTCACACATTCTCGAGGTGGTCGAGCGACTCTGCGACCACATCGGCATCATCGCGGAAGGCAAACTCGTGGCGCAGGGTGGTCTAGGGGAGCTTCGCCGCGAGCATGGAAACGCCGATCTCGAGGAGATCTTCCTCGAGCTCGTCGGCGCACCCGCCACTTCCGAAGATCGAGAGATGGATTGGCTCGGCAAAGTCTAGCCCTGCTGCGCACCTTGCTCTGGGCCCGTTGGCGCTCGCTGGCCAACCGTTTGCGCCGCGACCCACGCCATGGCGCGGGCGAGCAGACGGCAACGACGCTGGGAATCGCGGTCACCGTCCTTCTCTGGCTGCTCATCTTGCCGGTTGCTGCGGGACTCGCAGGGTTCGGCGCCCTCGTCGGCTGGCACCTGGCGCACGATCCGAACCCGGCATCCGGCGCCTGGATCGTGCTTCGCGTGGCGCTCGCCATTTTCACGCTACTCGCCCTCCTCACTCCGCTGCTCGCGTTGATCAGCCGGAGAGGACAGCAGGAGATCTCTCCCTTACTCATCCTGCCGATCTCTCGCCGCTGGCTCTACTGGTCCAACCTCCTGGGAACCGTCACCGAGATTTACCCCGCCCTGTCCCTCCCCCTGCTCTTTGGCCTTCTCTTGGGGTGCGCCGCGGGCGGCGCCTTGGGGCCATCCCTTCTGACCTTGCTCGCCGGCGGCCTCTTTGCCTGGCTGCTCCTCAGCCTGGCGACACTGGGAGGAAGCGTGGCGGCGCTGGTCTTGCGCCACCGCCGTTGGTCCGAGTGGATAGCGGTCGCCGTGCTCTCTCTTCTCGTTGGCCTGTCCATGCTTCCCTCGCTTCTCGGTCTGGACGAGAAGAATCCCCCCGGAAGTCATATGGACCTCCTTCACGCCGCCTGGATTCCACACCTGCCTTCCGAGCTCGCGACCAAGGCCATCGCCTCCGGCTTTCATCTAAGCTGGGTGATCACTGGCGAGGCGGTCGCCATGCTTCTTCTCTACGCGGTGACCGTGCACTTCGTCTCGCGCTGGGCCTTTGATCGACTGCTCACAACCCCTGCCGCGGGACGCGCACGCAAGAGCAAGCAGAGCCGGAGCCGTCTCTGGAGCGTTCCGTTGCTCAGCTCCCCAGAAGGGGCCACGGCGTGGGTCGAGGTTCGGAGCTTTCTGCGCACGGTACGGGGCAAGCTGAGCTGGATCTTCTCTCCGATCCTGGTTCTGGTGCTCGGTGTCGCCAACAGACCGGGACATCATGCGCTGGCAAGCACTGGTTTTCGTAGCCCTCTCTTTTTCGGTATCGGGTTGATTGCCGTGGCTTGTCTGAGCGCGATTTTCGGCAGTAACGCGTTCAGCTTGAACCTCTTTTCCGTGAGTGGCCGCGGTCTCGCCTTCGAACGCCTGGCACCGCTTTCGACCTTCGCCTGGGTCCGCGGCAAAGCGGTGGGCATCGCTCTCCTCGTCACCCTCAACATGGCCTTGGCCCTGGTGGTGGCGGCGATCTTGAGTCCGGAACGCGATCCCAGGGTGTGGCTCTCCGTCGTCTGTGGCGGCTTCTCCGTCCTCGCCCTTTATCTCCCCGCGGCGGTGGCGCTCTCCGCCCTCTTTCCACGCCCGGTCGATCTGGCGTCGCTCTCACGGGGCGGCAACGCCCACCCCGCCGCGTCGATGCTCGGACTCGTCTCTATCTTTCCAGAAGCTCTCCCCGCGGCTGCGCTGTGGGCCCTGGGCTGGCGGACGGGAGGTCCATGGGGAGCTCTGATCGCCGCGATCGTCTGCCTCGCCGCTTCGCTCTGGGTTGCCAACCGTCTGCTTGTGCCGGTCGCGACCCTCGTCGACCACCGCTACGAGCACATCGTCAATACGCTCGGGTAGAGGAATCTCGGCTCATCCCTCCATATCCTCTCTTTTTCTTGACTTACGCCTTGTTTACGCCTATCGTATTTTTCATGGCTCTGCCCGAAATCCGCCCCGCGACGCCGCGCAACGAGGAGCACACCATCCCCTCCTCTTCCGCGCTCGCCGCCATCTCCGATGCGCTGCCGCGGCCCTTACGCGGCATGATCAAGAGCGCTCGTGAGCTTGTCCGTGCGGCACATAACGCCCCTCCCCGGCAGTACCTGGCGACCCTTCTTCCCGCCTTCGACGAGCTCCTGGGCGGCGGCCTTCCCCGAGGCGAGCTGGTCGAGCTCACCGGACGGCGCTCGAGTGGCCGCTTCGCCATCGTCCTCGCCGTTCTCGCTGCCGCCACCGGTGCTGGCGAGCTCGCGGCCCTCGTCGATCTCGGCGATCATCTCGACCCGCAACGAGCCTGCGATGACGGCGTGGCCCTCGACCACCTGCTCTGGCTTCGGCCACAACGCTCCAAACCCGCGCTGGCCGCGGCTGAGATGCTCATCGCCTGTGGTTTTCCTTTGGTGGTGCTCGATCTCGGCACCCCGCCGATCCCCGGAGGGCGAGGAGCAGAGGGGTCCTGGATTCGTCTCATGCGCGCCGCCGCCGAGTACCGAACCGCCTTACTGCTCAGCACCCCCTATACAGTCAGCGGCACCGCCGCGGCGGTTCAAGTCGAGGTCCAGAATGCGGCTACACGCTGGCTCGGCCGTGGCCGCGCTCCACGCCTCTTGGCGGGCTGCGAAACCGGTCTCCGTTTGAACAAGGTGCGGCGCTCTCCCACGCCTTTTGTCAACCACGTCGAGCAACGTATCGTTTGGCGCGTCCCCGCGGCGATCGCCTATGGAGAGAATGATTGAAGGCGTCTCGCGAGCGCATCGTCTGCCTTTCCGTTCCCCTCTTTCCCTTAGCCGCCCGTCTGCGTAGCGAGCCCGACCTACAGGAAAGAGCGGTGGTCATCCACAGCGATAACGCCACCACCGGACGGATCCTGGCAGCCAGCCGCCGAGCCCGCGGCGCCGGAATCCACCCCGGGATGACCCTTCCTCAAGCACGTGCTCTACTCCCCGATCTTCACCCCCTGCCTCGTGATCCCTTGAGTGAAACGACGGCACAGGCGGTCTTGCTCGAGATCGCCGAGTGTTTTTCTCCGCGTATCGAAGATGGCGGCGAGGGCGAGATCTACCTGAGCCTGGCGGGCCTTACCCGGCGCCTCACCGGAAGTGAGACGCCAAACCCCGAGGAACGTGCGAGGGGAGAGATCGAGCTCGCCCATCAGTTGCTCACCGCCGTTCGCCGCCAAGGCCTCATCGCCCGGGTCGGTATCGCCGATGGCAAGCTCGCGGCACGTATGGCCGCCATGCATCGCGACTCCCCCCATCGGGTGCCTCCAGGAGGGGATCCGGATCTCCTTTCCTCGCTCCCCCTGACCGCTCTCGAGCCCGACGCCGAAACCGCGGCAATCCTCGAACACTGGGGAATCCACTCGATCGGAGCTTTTGCCCGTCTGCCCGCCCATCGCGTGGCAAACCGCCTGGGGCCTTCCGGCCGCATCCTCCACCAGCAGGCTCGCGGCCGCGATCCACGCCCATTTCTGCCTTATCGACCGCTTCCCACTTTTCACGAGGGCGCCACTCTCGATTGGCCCTTGACCCAGATCGAGCCCTTTCTCTTTGCCGCTCGCGCCGCGCTCGAACGGCTCGTCACGCGTTTGGCCGAGCGTGGCATGGGCTGCTCTCGTCTGGAGGTCGATCTCGAGCTCGAGCCACAGGGACACCATCAACGCTCCCTCTCTCTGCCCGCGCCCACGCGCGACGTCAAGACCCTGCTCACGCTTCTCCGTTACGAGCTCGAGGCCAATCCTCCCGGCGCCACCGTCGTCGCGTTCCGCCTCACCGCCGATCCCGGTCACTCACGCGCCGGCCAACTCGACCTCTTCGGACCGCGCGTCCCGGCCCCGGACCGTTTGGCAACCACCCTCGCACGCCTCGCCGCCCTGCTCGGGAGAGAGCGTATAGGGACGCCGGAAGCGCTCGACAGCCGTCGTCCAGAACGCTTCACGGTCTCCGATTTCTCTCCCCCTCCCCCTTCCGGCGGGGGCCCGGACGGCACGCCATCGCGCTCGCGTGCACTTGCCGTGCGCGTGCTCCGCCCACCGCTCCCGTTGGAGGTAATCGTGGCGCCGGCTACCGGTGCCACGGGTGATCAGCGCCCCCTACGGCTCCGCGCTGAGATCGGCGAGGCGACCGCGAGGCGACCGCGCATCAAAGGAAAGGTACGAACCGCTTCGGGTCCCTGGGATCTGGAAGAAGAATGGTGGAGAAACGGGCTCGCCACCCGGCGCGAGTACTGGGACGTTGAGCTCGACGACGGCGCGCTCTATCGAATCTTCAAGGAGAGCCCGAGCGGCAACTGGTTCGCCGACGGCTTCTACGACTGAAGCCGGCCGAGGTAGATCTCGGTGGAATAGACGAAACGAACGGCACCGTCGCGTTGATAGCGCTCGAAGAGCGCATCGAGCGCATCAATCATCGCTTCGTGGCGCGCCTCTCCTGGAGCCGGAACGTACGACGAGGAGAGCAGGCGCCCCCTCAGACCCGGCCAGTCGAAAACCTGCTCGTTGGGAAGGTGCTCCGAGAAGAAATCCTCGTTCCCGAAGAAGGGAGCGAGATCCTCGGCCGTCACCGTGTTGCGGTGACCGACCTCGCGATAATCCGTTCCAAAGGTCAAGAGCAGCTCTTCGTAGTCGCGCGCGAAGGGGGTCGCGTCGGCCAGCCGGCGGTTCCAGATCAGGGCTACCCACCCCTGCGGCACCAGGATACGCGCGAACTCATCCCGCGCTTCACCGCGCTCGAACCAATGGAAGGCCTGACCCGCGACGACGAAATCCACGCTTGACGAGGGCAGGCCGGTCGCCTCCGCTCGTCCATCGACGCTGTGGAAACCAGCGCGGCCCTCGAGGTCAGCCTCCGCCGCTTCCCTCATCTCGCGGTTCGGCTCGACCGCGAAGACCTCGTTGCCATTGTCGAGAAAGAGACGACTGAGAATGCCCGTACCCGAGCCGACATCGGCCACCATCGAGCGCGGGAGCAAGCCCGCTTTGGCGGCAAGGATATCCACGACCCCGGGAGGGTAATGGGGGCGATAGAGAACGTAATTCTTGACGCGATTGCTGAAGCGATGGGTAGAGTCGAGATCGCCGCTCAACTCGCGGCCACCTCGCGCTCTCGCTCGGAGCCCTGTTGCCGCACGCGCGCCTCGGCCACCAGGTCCACAACGCCCTGACGCATCCCTTGCCGCCGCTCTTCCTCCTCGGGGTAGCGCGGCCGGTAGCCCAGGCGCTCAGGATCGACGTTGTAGGGCCGAACCAGATCGTCCTTGCCGGCGATCGACTGAGACCGGTTGAAGAACGCCATGTCGTAGTTGTTCGACATGATGATCGCCTCTTCCGGGCACGCATCGACGCAATAGCCGCAGAAGACGCAGCGCAGCATGTCGATCTCGTAGACGACCGGGTACTTCTCGATGTTGACGTCCGGATCTTCGCCCGCCTCGATGTGGATGCAGTCCGCCGGGCAGGCGGTGGCGCACAGAAAACAGGCAACGCAGCGCAAGCTACCGTCGGGACGGCTGGTCAGGATGTGGTGCCCGCGGAACCGGTGGCTGTACTGCCGCCGCTGCTCCGGATACTGAATCGTCGGAAGCTTGCTCATGTGGAAGAGATTCTTGACGAAATGCCGAATCGTCACCCACATCCCTGCGAACAAGGGTAGCCACAAGCGTTCCGCCAGCGTCATACGGTGGGGCTGCACCGTCTTCGGATGCTCTTTCAGTCCAGGTAATTCGCTCATCGGTCGAGCTCTCCTGCCACGATATTGAGACCGCCCAACGTAATGATGGCGTCGGAGACCGCCCCGCCGTTGATCAAGTAGGGGAAGGTGGACATGATCGGGAAACACGGGGGACGGACTTTGATCCGGTAGGGATTGCCGCTACCGTCCGAGATGGCGTAGAAACCGAGCTCTCCGTTTGCCCCCTCCACCATGTCGTACTGCTCGCCGGGCGGCACCCGAATGCCGTCCATGATCAGCTTGAAGTGGTAGATCAAGGCCTCCATCTGGTTGTAAGCCACGTCCTTCGGCGGCAGCGTGACGTGCGGATCGTCGACGATGTACGGCCCCTCGGGCATGCCGCGATCAAGAAGCTGCCGGATGATCGACAGCGACTGCCGGATCTCCGCCATTCGCACCCGGAAGCGATCATGGATGTCGCCGCCGTAGAAGACCGGCACCTCCCAGTCGACGGTGTCGTAGAGATCGTACGGCGCCACCTTGCGCACGTCGTAGCCGACCCCTGAAGCTCGGAGGCAGGGCCCCGTCCATCCCCACTCGACGGCCTCCTCTCCCGAGATCGCCGCGACGCCGACCGCGCGCTCGAGCCAGATCCGGTTCTTGACCACCAGACGCTCCGAGTCGTCGACGAGTGGCGGAATGGTCTCGAGCAGTCTCCGGCAGTGCGCCTCGAAATCGGGCGGAAGATCCTGGATCAGACCGCCGATACGACAAGCGGACACCGTAAGTCGAGCGCCGCACACCGACTCGAGCAGTCCGTAGATCTCCTCGCGCGGCTGGAAGAGATACCAGAAGTTGGTTAAGCCTCCGGTGTCGACCAGCGTCGATCCGTTGCAGACACAATGATCCATGATGCGCGAGAACTCGGAGAGGATCGTCCGCGCCCACACCGCCTTGGGGGGAGCCTCGACGCCGAGGAGCTTCTCCACCGTCCGGCAGTAGCCAACGTTGTTGATGAACGACGAGCAGTAGTTGAGCCGATCGGTAAAGGGAATCACCTGTTGCCAGGTGTGGGTCTCCGCCATCTTCTCGAAACAACGGTGCAGGTAGCCGACCTCGACGTCCGAGGCGACGATCGTCTCGCCGTCCATCGTGGCCATGACGCGAAATGTTCCGTGCGTAGCCGGATGCGAGGGACCAATGTTGATGGTCATCCGCTCGAAAAGATCCGCGTCCGAGCCCTCCGGGGCGGACCCGGTGAACTCCTCCAAGTGCTTGGGACGATAGACCTTGTCGTCGGGAAGAATCCATCGCTTCTTCGAGTCGTAGTCCTTGCGCAGCGGGTGCCCCTGAAATGCCTCATGGGTCAACAGGCGCCGCAAGTTCGGATGGCCCTCGAACTGGAAGCCGAACATGTCGTAGGCCTCCCGCTCGAACCAATCACACGCCTTCCAGACGTCGATGAGCGAGGGCAGCTGCGGGTCGTTCTCGGGCAGCGGCACCTTGAGGCGCAGCCTTTTGTTGTTCGGCATGGAGTAGAGATGGTACACCGCCTCGAAGCGGTCGCCTCCCGAGGCGCCGCGATCCGGGTAGTCGACCCCACAGAGGTCGAGCATCAAGTCGAAACGCGTCTCGTTGTTGTCGCGCAGGTCGCGCGCCAACTCCTTGAGGACCTCGCGATCCACGACCCAGGTCTCTTGGTCGAGCCCTTCCTGCGGCACGACCGAACCTTCCGGGTATTTCTCAAGCAGCGGCTGTGGAGCCGTCATCGTCGGCACCCGAGTTCTTCTCCTTTGATCTGGCCCGCTTGGCCATCGCTTTGCGGTCCCGCTCGACCTTCTCCTTGAGCTGGAGAAGACCGTACAGGAGCCCCTCCGGCGTCGGCGGACAGCCCGGCACATAGACGTCGACGGGGATGAACTCGTCGATTCCCTGCACCACGTGGTAGGCCCGGTAGAAGCCACCGGAGCAGGCGCAAGCGCCCATCGAGATCACCCATTTCGGATCGGGCATCTGTTCGTAGATCTTCTTCAACACGGGCGCCATCTTGTCGGTAATCGTGCCAGCGACGATCATCACGTCGCTCTGGCGCGGCGAGAAGCGCACGACCTCATAGCCGAACCGAGCCACATCGTAATGACTCGACACCGTGCTCATGAACTCGATGGCGCAGCAAGCGGTACCGAATGGGAGCGGCCAGAAAGAGTTACGGCGCGACCACTCCTCGATTTTGTCGAACTGTGTGGTTATCCAGGATTCACCCATCATTCGCCCATCACCTCCGCGTCGAGTCTAACGCATGTGACTGGCAGTCACAAGCCGAAATGCCCGCAGCAACAGGGTTTTCGGCCAAAATCGCTAGCGCCGTCCGCTCCGTCGCCAGCTTTCGGCTGCCTCCAAGATCCGCAGCAGGTTCGACCCGAGAACCGCGACGACATCGTCGTCTGCCATGCCACGCTCGAGCAATCGGCCGGTGATCTGGGGAAAATCGGCGGCGCTTGAAAGCCCCACGGGAGTCACTGGAATTCCGTCGAGATCGGTACCGATTCCGACGTGATCCGCTCCGGCAACTTCAGCCAAGTGCCAGAGGTGGTCGATGTAAGTGGCGAGCGGCACCGGTGGCGGCGGGTCCAGCGCCATGAGGGCGTCGACTTCCCCACTCGCCCGATCGGGGTCGTCGAAGTACCCAGCCATGATCTCCTCGATCGCCGCCGCGTTCTCGGCGAGGAATCGATTCGTTGCCGCGGCTGCTTGCGGAGCGATGAAGGCCGGAAAGGCGTTGGCCATCACCACTCCTCCCGCATGCGCGATCAGCTCGACGAGCTCGTCCGGCAAGTTGCGAGGATGGTCACACAGAGCCCGGGCCGAGCTGTGGCTGGCGACCACCGGCTGCTCGGAGATCTCCACAGCCTGGCGAACGGCGTCGTCCGAGATGTGCGAGACGTCTACCAGAATTCCCCGTCGATTGAGATCGCCGATGATGGCGCGTCCGACCGGCGAGAGTCCTCCATTCCGGGCTTGGTCGGTTGACGCGTCGCACCACTCATGGCTCTTGATGTGGGTAAGCGTGACATAGCGAATACCGATCTCGTCCAGCCTTTCGAGAGCCCCCGGCGCGGTCAAGCAGCGCCCATTTTCCAAACCGAGAAAGACGCCGATCTCTCCCCTCTGCCGCGCCGCGCGCGCGTCGGCGACCGTGCGCACCAGAGCCAGCCCACCCGGCCGACACTGCTCTCGCATCAGGTCGTAGAGGCGGAGGGCATGGTTGAGTCCCTCGTCGGGAGAGAGGGCGGAGGGGACGTAGAGAGCGGCGAAGAAAGCGTCGACGCCGCCGGCACGAAGGCGCGGCAAGTCGATGTGACGGTCGGGGCAGGTCTCGCGAAGATCCGCCGCGCGTTCGAAGAGCCTCATGGGAACGTCGGTATGGGCGTCGAGCACAAAGGCCCGCTCGTGTACACGGCGCAAATCACTCGGAGCGATAGACCACTCCCCCCTTCATCACGAAACGGACCTTCTCGACCGCCTTGATGTCTTGCGTCGGATCGCCCTCCACCGCGACCAGGTCCGCGCGATAGCCCTTCTTGACTTGCCCCAGATCATCGGCCCTTCGGAGAATCCTGGCGTCGACTGCGGTCGCGGCGAGGAGAGCCCGCGTCGGGGTCATTCCATCGCGCACCATCCATTCGAGCTCGCGGTAGTTGGTGCCGTGCTCGTACACCCCGACATCGCTGCCGCAGCCGATTTCGACTCCGGCGGCGAGCGCCGCCTGAAACGCGTGTTTGGCCTCCTTCATGGCGGCGCTGGGTCCGGTCTTACCGGGAACATAGCCGTAAAAATACTCGGAGTAGGCCTCCTCCGCCGTCAAGGTCGGAAGGTAGGCGACACCGCGGTCGGCCATTAGCTTGAAGACTTCCTCGGTGCCTCCATAGCCGTGTTCGATGGTATTGACCCCCGCCAGCACTGCCCGTCGCATTCCCTCGGCGGTCGTAGCATGCGCGGAGACCGGTCGCCCCAGGGAATGCGCCGCCCCGACTAGCGCCTGGAGCTCGCCTTCGGTGAAGGTGGGAACCACCTTGCCCCCGACACCGCAACGGTAGTCGGCATAGACTTTGATCCAATCGGCGCCGTGGCCCGCCTGCTCACGAACGGCGGCCAGAATCTGCGGCACGCCGCTCACTTCCTGTCCCCCCTTCGGCAAGACGAGATCGGGGCGAAAGCCGCGAGGACCCGGTCCGTAGCAACCGGTCGCCACGATGGCCCGCGTGGCCACGAAGAGCCTGGGGCCGGGAATCATTCCCTCGTCGATCGCTCTCTTGACCGACAGATCGGCGTAACCGGCACCCTCGGTGCCTAGATCTCGGAGCGTGGTGAAACCCGCCATTAGCGTGGCGCGCACGTGCTGTACCGCCTCGATCGTGCGGTAGGCTACGGGCTCTTTCAGCACTTGGTCATTCCACAACGTCTCGTTGTAGGGGTGAAGGAAGATGTGGGAATGGAGGTCCATCAGACCCGGTAGAAGCGTCGCCCCGGGAAGCTTCACGACCTTGACGGAGGCGGGTCGTTCGAGCCCCGACAAGGGGCCGACGGCGGCGATGCGGTCCCCTTCCACCAGAACCGCCCAACCTGGATGAACCGGGCTGCCATCGGCGACGAAGACGCCCGCCGGTTCGATGAGCAGTGCCTGCGGAGACCCATCGGTCGCGTAGCCAGCTGAGGCGATTCCGATGAGAAGGGCCCCCACTGCCAGGGACGCGAAGACACGACTCGAGACTCGCAGCATGACCCGTTCAGCCTTTCTAGAAGATTAGAGGCCGCTCCGACTTAGGTGCGTTCCCCTTGAAGCCAGTGGTACCCCTTGACCTCCAAGCTCTCTCCCGCCTCGGTTCCGCCCGGGCCAAGCGCGACTTTCCATCGCGACAGCGACTGCAGGGTATCGCGAATAAGAGCGGTCAACCGGTCGAAGGTTCCCGAAAGCTCATAGCGCACCGAATCCTCCTCGCTCCGCCAGACGGTCACCGACAGGAAGCTGTTAGGATCCTGGGCGCCTTCCGCCAAGAAGATGCCCTGGCAGCCCTCGGTTGCGCGCAAAGCCGGGATGATCTTCTGATTGAAGATCTCTCGGAATTCGTCCACACGCTCAGGCTTTACCCGGAGATTGACGATCCGCACGTAGGGTGCTGTTCCATTCTCGATTTCAACGGCGCCCCCTTCTTCTCCGACGAAAAAAGTCTTGGCGTGGATCCCGTCCTCGGTCGGTGGTTCCCCACCGGGGAGCCACAACCGCATGCGCCACTCGGTGGAGGACGCGAAAAACGGTTCTGCCTCTTGAACCAGTTGTCCGAAAGTACCCTCCGCCTCATACCTCCTTGCACTCTCGGCGCTGTCCCAGAGGGTCAGACTTTGGAAGTCATTCTCGGAGGGCCATTCGCGCAGCAGCCCCGCATAGAGGCATCCGGGGGTTTGGCGCAAGGTTGGCAGGATGCGCTCGTGATAGAGCGATTGGAAACCTGCCGCTCCGTCTTCGCGAGTTTCGATCCGCAGTAATCGCAGGTACATGTTCTTCACCTCCGGGTCGAGAGAGTGCTCTACTCACCAAGGATCGTGCCGCTCGCTCTGACCGGCGGTAAACCGAATCAAACCCCAAAACCCGAGTCGGCGACGATGTCCGTTCTCAATGCTACACCGTTTGGGCCCCAGCGAGCGGCGCCGGCACCTTTCTGCCGCCCACTCGAGGGAATGGCCGCACTCCCACCCGGCGACGACGCTGGAGCCACGCCACGGGGTATCGTAGCCACGGCCGCTACCTCCTAGAGTACCCACGAGGATGGAACCAACCCGTTCTCACGGTCCGCGGCACCGCAAGAGCTGAAGCGACCGCAGCCACCACTCACGACTCGCTAGCCACCGTCGAGATGAGCGGCGCCTGAGAGCACCGATGTGATGCCGGGCGCGAAAAGCGAGAGGTGCCTCGATCCGGAACCCCCAAGGAGGTGCCATGATGTCGACTCGATCGCTCGCCGTCACGGCCGGGTTGCTGCTCCTGGCAGGACTCTTGGCAGTAACTCCAGCCGCCAACGCAGATCGCTGTACCTGCGGCGATCTGCTTCTTCCCCACTTCGAGGTCTTCTTACCGCCCGCGGGTGAATCAAATACCCCAGCGTTTACCACCGCCTTCGCGGTGGGGAGCAACGCTGATCACGTTCAGCAGATCAAGATGACGCTCTATACCAACTGGGGAATTCCCGTTCTGAGCGTGATCTACGATCTCGAGCCTAGAGCCGTCTTCACCGCCAATATGAGACAGTGGCTGATCGACGGCCAGCTCCCCGATCGCACTCTGAGCGCGGCGGAGCTCGCCCACCTGCAGGCGGCGCTCTCCGGCCAGGTCTCGCCCAAAGACCAAAAGTACTACTCGTCTCTCGAGTTCCCGAACACCATGGTGGGGTTCATGCTCGTTCAAGCCGCGTACAACCGGGGGACCCAGAATCATCTATTTGGTGATGTCTTCTTCCTCGGACCGACCGCGGCCGATGCGCGTGGCGAGTCGATGATCCGCCTGGTTGCGAACCCTTCGCGCGAGGTCTGCGAGCAGCACATTCTCCGCTTTCTAGACGGGGGAGAAATCAACGCTGATACCTCGATCAAGATCTGGGTCCCTCTGGGTGGAGCGCCGCAGGCAGACTCGACTCCGAGCTTCGCGCTGCGCCACATGGCGTGCACGATCTAGGATGAGGCTGGGAACGAGATCGGACAACGCACCTTCGACCTCCTCGCCACCCAGGTCATCCAGGTCGCCGATCTGGGGCTCCCAGCCAACTATGGCTGGATGACCTGCTCGTTCAACGCAGCGGCCGCGGTGTTCGTCTCTTACAAGAACGGTCAGGGCTACCAGGCGGCGCTCCGCACGTTCTGCGAGGAGGCGCAGGCCCCGGCTCCGCTTCCCCCGGCGGCAAGGATCGACCTGCAAAAGGCAACCAACGGCGTTGACGCCGACGCCGCGCCAGGTCCGAAAGTCGACCCGGGCGGCGCCGTTACCTGGACCTACGTCATTACCAACACCGGGACCACGACCTTGGTCAGCATCCAATTGACCGACAATCAGCTCGGCCCGATCGACTGTCCAGCGACCTCTCTCGCCGGTGGCGCTTCCATGACCTGCACGGCGAATGGAACCGCACCCTCGAGCGGGCCCTGGCCATATAACTATGCCAACTCGGCGACGGTCGTGGCCGTTCGCATGGGCAGTACGCAACAGGTAACGGACACCGACCTCAGTCACTATTATGTTGATCCCGGCGCACCGAGCGAAGAGCCGGCGATCGTGCTGCAGAAAGCGGTCAACGGAGAGGATGCGGATACTCCGCCGGGCCCCACGGTTCTCGTTGGATCCACCCTGAGCTGGACCTTCGAGGTGACGAACAGCGGGAACGTGGCGCTCAGCAGCGTCTCGGTCGTCGATGACGTCCTCGGCGGAATCACTTGCCCAAAGACCACTCTCGCGGTCGGTGAGTCGATGACGTGCTCGGCGCAGAGCGCCGCGTCCGAGGGGGCGCACCAGAACATCGGAACCGCCAGCGGCGAGTCTCCCTCTGGGACCGTGGTTCAGGATACGGATCCCGCCAACTATGTTGGCGAGCTCTCCAACATCGGTGACGAGGGCTGCACTCCCGGCTACTGGAAGAACCACACGGACTCCTGGCCGCCGACCGGCTATGCCACGGGCGACCTGGTCGGTACGGTCTTCCTCTCCGCCGCGTCTTATCCGAGCCTCGGCGGTCAGACCCTGCTCGAGGCCCTGAGCTTCGGGGGCGGGCCAGGCGTGGAAGGCGCCGCCGAGGTGCTTCTGCGGGCGGCCGTCTCGTCGCTCCTCAACGCGGCGCACCCGGATGTCGACTTCCCTCGAACTCCGGCACAGGTGATCGCCTCAGTCAACACCGCGCTCGCGAGCGGCGTCCGGGACACCATGCTGAGCCTGGCTACCGAGCTCGACCAGGAGAACAACGGAGGCTGCCCGCTCAACTGACCAGCCATGAGTGGGCTGCTACCGTGCCCTAAACCAGCGGCCCCGCCAGAGCACCGGCGGGGCCGCTTCGTGTCTGTTGCTCGGAATTCTCATGCATCAGGCACCAAATCCGGCTCCCGTGGCGTTCGGGCCCAGATGCGTCACCGAGCTGTTGTAAGCCCAGGTGAGGACCAGAGCGAACCCGGCGGCTCCCAGGCCGAGCGATGCATTGACGTACGAGGGAGCGGTGAGGGCGAGTCGCGCAAAGACGGTGGCGAGCGCAAAGCCCGAGTTGCGAAAGAGGACCCGATAGGTCGAGCTATGGCGCAGCGAAAGCAGGACGATCAGGATGTCGCTGAAGATGAGGACCGTGTAGCAGGAGGCGAAGTAGTCGAAGGAGCCGCCCCCCAGCGCCCCAAGAACGACGTCGTAGACCGCGATCAGCAGGAAGGCGAGCAGTAACGCCAAGGCCACCAGCTTCTTTTCGGCGATGAAGCTCTCCCGTTCATGGCTGTCGGCCGTGATCGGTCGATGGCGCTGCGACTGGTAGTAGAACACCAGCACGACGAAGATCCCGAGCGCACCCAACGCGTCCGCCACCATCGGCCCGAGACGCATGGCCCCGCCCACGAGCTCGATGGGCTCACCAAAACCGATAAATCCCTTGAACGACTGGCGCAGCAAGATCAAGGAGACGACCTCGAACTGCTTTCCCAGCGAATCGGCGACGCTCGCGCCGAGGGCGAAGACCATCGACACGATCTCGAAAATGAGCAGAAGAGTGAAGGCCAGGTCGACGGCGTAGAAGTGACGTGTGGGAAGAAGAGTGGTCAACCGGGGACCGAGAAGCCCCCTTCGATTCACCTCGATAGCGAGGAGCGCGAGCAGGAAGACCACGACCAGGGACAGTCCCAGCCGGTTGAGCGAACGCTGGCTCGACCAGGAAGCCGCGAGCCGGTCAAACCAGCCACTCCCCCAGCGCAACATCCGCTTGACCATCCCCGGGTTACGACCCTCGTCGATAGTGGAGCTCATTTCACTACCTCCCTACCCGCCTTCCCCCTGGTTTTATCCCTTCCTTGGACCCAAGGATACATCAGCACCTTGCGAGCGATTCTCGCCGCGAATCTAGTGCTTCTTGGCCGCAACTCGCGCAATCGGCTATTCTTTGCCCAACGTCCAAGCGAGAACGTAACCACAAACAGGAGGCTGCCCATGTCTCGTTCGAAGATTCTTTGGTTCACCCTGCTCACCCTCGCCTTGGCGACCGTGGTGAGTGCCCAACAACATCGCCCCTTGAGCCCGCGCGGCAAGGCCTCCACCGAGGTTGGCGGCCACTGGGTCAAGATGAAGAACGGCGAAAGCACTTACAAGAATGGAAAGTGGATCGACATCGACTACGGTCGCCCCATCCGTCGCGGTCGCACCGACCTCTGGGGCGAAGGCGCGAACTACGGCAAGGGGGTCTACGCCGGTGCTTCGATCTGGCGTGCCGGCGCCAACCAGACCACCCGAATCAAGACCGAGGTCCCGCTCGAGATCAACGGCAAGCGAGTCGCTCCCGGCGAGTACAGCCTCTTCATCGATCTCAAGCCCGGGCATTGGACCCTGGTCGTCTCCACCCAGCCCTACCAGGAGAAATTCAACCCCAAGGATAAGGGCGCGACCTGGGGTGCCTACGGCTACAACTCCAAGTTCGACGTCGTCCGTGCCCCGATGAGCCTGGTCACCTCGCCCTACTCGATCGACGAGCTCACCATCGGCTTCCTCGACATGTCGAACGTCGGTGGCAAGCTCGCCATCGCCTGGGACAAACAGGTGGCGATGGTCGACTTCAAGGTCGTCAAGTAGGAAGCGGGCGCTCGTATAGATGAAGGCTAGGTGAGGCAGCAGAATCCGCCAGGGTTGACCCCCGAGGCGTGAAAGCGGTTACGGACTTTGCCGGGCGCAATGCCATTCGGCATCATGCATTGGCGCCCGGGAAGGTCCGTTGCATTCAGGGCTACTTGGGTGCCGTCGCTGTCTTGGGCTTCACGATCGAGGCTTCGGCGACCTTCTCTTCGAGCTCCTCCAATAGAGCCCGATTCTCGGGTTTTTGGAAGCGTTTCGAGTAGACGAGCACGGCGATCGTGAAAGGCTTTCCGATGGCCTCCGGAGCGGCCTGGGCGTCGTAGGTAAACGAATAGACGGGCATGTTCCGCGAGCTCGACCCGCTGGACCCCGGCGAAAACACCGCGTTCCCCGCGCCCGAGCTGTCCACCCCCATGCTGCTCCCGCCCTCGCGCCCTGCGATTCGCGACTCAGCCTGAGCGACGTAGTTCGACGTCGACTTCTTTGCTTTCAAGCCCGAGCCCCTCGCCTCTCCAGCGGAGATTCCAGACGGGGGTCCGAAGAGGATGACGACTCTCCCGCGCAACGTCTCGGAGCCCTTGACCCTGCCAGAGGAAAAGTACTTATCCGCAGCGGCGATCCTGGGCTGGATTTCCTTGAGGAAGCTCGGTCCGCGCCGGGCCAGGTAGGCATCGATGAAGCTCTTGGCCTCATCGTTCGTCCTCACCTGCTTCCATTGGGCCTTCTCCGCCTTGGTCATGAAGTACGCTTCCGGCGTGTTCGGCCAATTCTTGTAGTGCCTCGACAGGCTCGACGCGAAAAGCGGCGACGCAGCGAGGCAGATAACTGCGAACAGGGGCAGCTTCCGAAGCATAAGCACTCCTTCATCGCGATCTTGGACCAACCTTTCTCCCCTGCACTCACGCCCCTTGCAACAGGGCCGGTGCAGGGCATCCACCTAGAGCAGCCCAGGGCTCTTCTGTACAGTCTACTCGGGCTTTCCCCGGATTGCATGGCAGCGGCAGTGATGGGCACACCGCTTCCCGGACCATCCAGAAACAATGACTAGAGATGGGGCGTGAGCAAGCACGCACCACTCGGAACAAACACGTCGCGATGGTCGACTCGAAGAAGGTCAAATCGGACGGCATCAAGGCGCTAGCCTGACTGGGCTCAGCTGTCGACGAACTTGCTTACAACGATCCTAACCTGGATCTCCTTCAAACAGTCAGATTCACGGCGGACCAGGTCGTCCTCGATGGGACCCTTGACCCCATCGTTGCTCCTGACCTCCTAGCACATTTGTGTTTCGCAGCCTTGCTGATGAAGCGCATTGATTCGAGGAATTCGGTGGTGGATTTTGGGAACTGCCGACCAATTTGACAGGGAAGATAGCGAGTGGTACGAGTAGTTACAGCTAGGAATAGAAAGGAGGAGATACCACACAATGTTGAGAAGAATCGTAATGCTCTTTATCTCGGTGGGAGGTCTGGCGCTCCTCGGGTCTATGCCCGCGCGTGCCGACTCCTGCTCGGCCAGTTGCGCCAACGCCGTCGGATGCTATGGCGACTGTTCTGTCTCAGACGCGAACTGCGGTGCCGTCTGCTACGACACAGGATGTGGCGAGGCGCACTGCTCTCTCATAGGCCCTGCCAACCTGGGCTGTGGCGCCTACGAATACATCCCTTGTTATCACCAGCCTCCCCCTCGCCTTCCGACTCGCGGCGAGGCGACCGCGCCACGCTCGGGAGCCGAGGCGGGTATAGCGGCGGAGTGGGCCATCGTCAACTACCCGGAGCACAGACTCACGCCGCTCAAGAAGGGGGAAGTCATCCTGCTCGCCGCCTCGTCGCCGGCCTTCGGCAAGAAAGCCCTGCACTCGGCCCTTGAGGAGGAAAACCGAGCGATCGTACAGCGCCGAGCGCGAAGAAGGGCAGCCGGAAGCAATACCGCCCATAGCGAGGTTCTTCCTGCTTCCCGCGGCACAGGGCTTCGCGTGCAGCCCCTGCAGCGTCCCGTCCGCGTCAAGCCGAGCTTGGCAAACGCCGTTTACCCCGGTGACACAGGTCGCCAGAACGTCTCCCTCTTCTTCAAGGCCACGACCGACGCCTCGGGCCACATTGAGTCAGCCGAAGTCTTGTACACGCCTTTCCCGCGCTATGCGCCAAGCATGTTGGGTTTTCTGCGGCAGAATCTGACGGTCTCGAGCCAGGGATCGCCAGGCCCCCTTGAGGTATACGGTGCCCTGCTCTTTCACTCGAATCACGGAGTAGGCTACATGATCGGAGGAGCTTTCAAAGCCTCCAGCGGAGCCCATACCGGCGGCGACTAGCCGATAGGCGTAAACACCGAGGTGCAGGGTCGCACCGCATGCTCTGACACGCAGAGGCCGAACCGCTAGCTCGTCCAGGACTGCAGGATCTGCATGTAGTTGGCGCGCTCGAACGCCTTGGG
>JBJKRB010000005.1:0-6666 GCA_046704885.1 Thermoanaerobaculia bacterium
AGAGCGACCAGGAGGGCCATGCCGCGCCGATCGTAGAGCTTGCCGACGACGTAGGCGGCGACGGCGTCGGTCGCCATCGCCAGGGCGAAGAGGAGCGGGATCACGGCGCCGACGGCGCGGTGGGTGACCTCCAGGTGATAGGCGAGGAGCTGGAAGTGAGCGAAGCCCGCGATCATGACGCCGGCGAAGGCGAGATAGAGCCAGTAGAGGCGCGAGAATCCCTTCTTGCCATCCGAGCGCTCCGGCCTGGGCTCGGTGTCCTCGGGCTCGAGACGATGGACGCGGAAGAGGAAGAACATCGCCACGGCCGCGGGGAGCGCGAGGATCGCGAAGCCGCGACGGTAGCCGGCCCAGGCAACGGCTCCCGCCACCAGAAGCGGACCAGCCAGGGCGCCGATCTGGTCGAGGGTCTCATGCAGACCGAAGGCGTAGCCACGGCCGAGCTCATGGCTGGCGCGCGCCAGGACCGCGTCGCGCGCCGGGGCGCGGAGCCCCTTGCCCAAGCGCTCGGCGAAGATCAGCGACGCGGCGGGAGCGAGTCCCGCGGTCAAGGCCAAGGCTGGAAGCGCGAAGAGGTTGATGACGTAGCCGGTGAAGATCAGCACCCAGTGGGCGCCCTTGCGGTCGACCCAGCGGCCGGCCGCGACGCGCAGCGCATAGCCCAGAAACTCGCCGCCTCCGGCGATCGCACCGACGAGAAGCGGCGTCGCTCCCAGCACGGCGAGGTAGGGGCCGACGATGCTCCGCCCGCCCTCGTAGGTGACGTCGGCGAAGAGGCTCACCAGCCCGAAGCCGACGATGAAGCGGAGCGCCCGCTTCCTGCCGTCGCTCACCGCGCCACCCTCGCTCGCCCCTGGCCCCGCTCGCCAGTGTCAGATCTCACGAGCGCATTATCCGGGAAAGAATGGCGGCGACCAAGCCGGTTGCAATGAGGAGCGCCCCCTAGCGCGCTCGGCCGCGGCCGGCCGATGCGTGTACACTTCCTCTATTCGAGACAAAGGCGACTCCCGGCAGGAGGCAACAACGTGAAGAAGAACAAGAAGGGCGTCTATCGCCGCACCGTGGACCTCTCCGGCTTCCCCGATCTGGTGGTCATGTACTTCGGCATGCGGGTCAACATGATGACCGGCATCAAGACGCTCTTCGGATTCGGCACCCAGGTCGCGCGCTCGGTCGACGAGCAACCGGAAGGCCTCCTCCTGCACGAGAGTTTCCTCTTCTCCCTCTTTCCCCCGCACGTCGGCATGCGCCAGTACTGGCGCGACTTCGAGTCCCTCGAAAGCTGGGCGCGCTCCGACCCGCACCGCAAGTGGTGGCAGCGCTTTCTCCGCAACTCCGGAGGAACCGGGTTCTGGCACGAGACCTACTTCCTGCGCGGCGGCATGGAAGCGGTCTACGACGACATGGTCAAGGACACGGGGCTTCTCCGCTTCGCGCCCGTCCATGACGCTCGCGGCAGGATGTTCTCCGCCCGCGGTCGCGCCGAGAGAGAGGGGAAAGCCGCTACTCCCGCGCCGGTGGCGGAAGGCGATCTGTACGCGGATGATCGCTTCTCACAAGCGATGCTCGACAAGCCTTCCGAGTGAGCCTCGCCCGCGTGGATGCTTTTGACCTGACAGTTGTCATCTCGAATTGCTGACGGCCGGCACTGTCGCGGCGGCGTTCCTTCCTCGATACTGAGTGGGAAAGGAGGAGGAACGATGCGAGAGAAACCGGCCAGCGACACGATCTCAGCTAGCCTCGCTGGCGTTACCAAGCTCTATCCAGGCGCAACCGCGTTGGATGACGTCGATTTCGCGCTTCACCGCGGCGAGCTCGTAGCGCTGCTCGGCCCCAACGGGGCCGGAAAGACAACCACGGTCCGATTGCTGCTCGGTCTCACCACGCCGAGCCGCGGCTCGGTCGCCGTCTTCGGCGCCGACCCACGCCTGCCCAAGAACCGAGTCCGGAGCGGCGCCCTACTGCAGGTCGGCAGGGTGCCCGAGACACTCCGGGTCGGCGAGCACATCGAGCTCTTTTCCTCGTACTATCCCTCGCCCCTTCCAACAACGGAGGTGGTGCACATCGCCGGGCTCGAGGGTCTAGAAGGACGGCGCTTTGGCCATCTCTCGGGAGGGCAGAAGCAACGCCTGCTCTTCGCGCTCGCCATCTGCGGCGATCCCGATCTTCTGCTTCTCGACGAACCGACGGCGGGGCTGGACGTCGAGTCGCGGCGAGCCCTCTGGCGCCACATCCGCGCATTTGTCGGGGAAGGGCGATCCGTCCTTCTCACCACGCACTATCTGGAGGAAGCCGACGCCCTGGCCGATCGGATCGCGGTGATCAATAGCGGCAAGATCATCGCCCAGGGGAGCCCCAATGAGATCAAGTCGCGTGCTTGCGGCCGCCGCATCCGCTGCTCGACCCATCTTCCGGTCGAGCGGCTCCGAAGCCTCGCCAGCGTCAGCGCCGTGCGTCGCGACGACGGCGTTACCGAAATCCTCACCCCCACCGCCGAACCGGTGCTGCGCAAGCTCCTGGCGCTCGACCCACGAATCTCCGATCTCGAGGTGGGAGGAGCGGGCCTCGAGGAAGCCTTCCTCGCCCTGACCAAGAAGGAGGTGGCATCATGACTCAGTTGAGGACTACAGCGAGCGAGGCATTCTCCATGACGAAGCGGCGGCGCTTCGGGCGCATCTATCTCCTCGAGGCGAAGAGCGAGCTCTTGAAGACGCTGCGCCTGCCCGCCTTCGTCTTGCCGACGCTGCTCTTTCCCCTCGCCTTCTATCTCTTCTTCGGCATCATCTTCGGCGCCAACAAGGCCGGCGCCGTATCGGTATCCGCCTATATGGTCGCCACCTACGGCGCCTTTGGAGTCATCGGCGCGGCCCTGTTCAACTTCGGCGTCAACGTCGCGGTCGAGCGCGGTCAGGGATGGATGGAGGTCAAGCGCGCGACGCCGATGCCCCCCGTGGCCTATTTCTTTGGCAAGATCGCGACGAGCTCCGTCTTCGCCGCCACCATCGTCCTTCTCCTCTTCTCTCTGGCGGCGACCGCCGGCCATGTCCACTTCGGTGCGGCTACCTGGGCGCTGCTCTTCGCGGCGCTGGTCGCCGGGTCGCTCCCGTTCTGCGCCCTCGGGCTCGCGGTTGGCTACTTCGCCGGACCCAACTCGGCACCCGCCGTCCTGAACCTGATCTTTCTCCCCATGGCTTTCCTCTCTGGTCTGTGGATTCCGGTGGGAATGCTCCCCAAAGCGATCCAGGCAATCGCCCCTTGGCTGCCGCCCTATCACCTAGCGGAGATCGCGCTCGCTCTCATCGGCGCGGGAGAGACGGGCTCGCTCCTCGTGCACATCCTCGCTCTGCTCGGCTTCACCATCCTCTTCCTCGCCCTGGCGCGAATCGGTTACCTGAGGGACGAGGGCAAGACCTATGGTTAGCCCGGATCATTGATGAGACACCTACTGCGTCTCACGAATAGTCCAGGGCCGCTCGGAACCGGCGCGGGAACTTTCGAGTAGAGTCTGAGAGCAATGCGCATCTTTCCGAAGAAGGTGGGCTGGCTGCCGTGGGGTTGGCTCATCTATCTCCTGATCATCTTCGCTCAGCCGGTGTTCGATCACGCCGGGGCTCTCGAGTGGGGGCTTACCATCGCCGCCACGGTGATCTTCCTGCCCCTCTACGTCGCCGGATACTGGGTGCGCGGCGCGAAGGCGCTCATGGTGATCTCGGGGATGAGCCTGCTGGCGATGCTTCTCACCCCCCTCAACGCCGCCGGCAGCGTCTTCTTCATCTACGCAGCGGCAGTCTCCGGCTCGCGGCTCGACCCTTTCCGCCGCGCCGCGATCGGCATCCTGGCCATCACCGCCGTCGCCGGCCTCGAGGCCTGGGCGCTCTCGCTCCCGGCGATCGCCTGGATCTGGCCGCTGGTGTTTTCGCCTCTGATCGGTTTCGCGAACCTTCATGGCGCCGAGCACGAGCGGGCCAACGCCAAGCTCCATCTCGCGCACGAAGAGATCGAGAGGCTGGCGAAGCTGGCCGAGCGCGAGCGCATCGCGCGCGACCTGCACGATCTCCTCGGGCACACGCTCTCGGTGATCGTCTTGAAGTCCGAGCTCGCCGGCAAGCTCATGACGCGCGACCCGCTCCGGGCCCACGACGAGATTCGCGAGGTAGAGACGATCGCTCGCGATGCCCTGTCGGAGGTCAGAACCGCGGTCCGTGGCTTCCGCTCCCGCGGCTTGGCGGCGGAGATCGAGCACGCCGCGGCGGTTCTCGAGACGGCGGGAGTGACCTGTGACCTTTCGATCGAGGCGATCGACCTGCCTCCGAGGAAGGAAGTGGTCCTGTCGCTCGCGGTGCGCGAGGCGGTGACCAACGTGGTCCGTCACGCCGGGGCCAAGAGCTGCCGGATCAGCGTCGCGCAGGAGGAGAATCGATGCCGTCTGACCATCGCGGACGATGGGAGGGGCGGGGCGAACCCCTTCGGCTCCGGCCTCACCGGAATGAAGGAGCGGGTCGAGGCCGAGGGCGGAAGGCTCGAGCGGAAGGGAAGCCCGGGGACGAGGCTCACCATTCTTCTCCCCTTCTTTTCCCGCGGCGAAGCGATCGAGGAGCCGGCGTGATCCGGATCGTCATCGCCGAAGACCAGTCGATGGTGCTGGGCGCTCTCGCCGTCCTGCTCGAGATCGAGCGCGACATCGAGGTTGCGGGCCAGGCGGCCGACGGCGACGACGCGTTACGCCTATGCCGCGCGCTTCTCCCCGACGTTCTGGTCACCGACATCGAGATGCCCGAGATGAGCGGCCTCGAGCTCGCCGCCGCGATCCGCGACGAGGACCTCCCGACCCGGGTGATCGTCCTCACCACCTTCGCGCGCGGCGGCTATCTGCGCCGCGCCTTGGAGGCTGGGGTCTCCGGGTACCTCCTCAAGGACGCGCCGTCGGAGAGGCTCGCCGATGCCGTGCGCCGGGTGCATCTGGGGGGGCGTGCCGTCGATCCCGAGCTCGCCGCCGAGGCGTGGGGCGAGCCCGACCCTCTGACCAATCGCGAGCGCCAGGTACTCCGCCTTGCCGGCGAGGGCAAGAGCGGAGGGGAGATCGCGGCACGGCTCAACCTCTCGGAGGGGACGGTCCGCAACTACCTCTCCGAAGCGATCAACAAGTTGGGCGCTTCGAACCGTGTCGAGGCCGCGCGCGTCGCGCGCGAGAAGGGGTGGCTGTGAAGCAGCGAACGGGCGCAAGAGAAGGGCAGGCGTCGTGACCCGAAACGCACTTCTCCCCTGGCACTCGCTCGCCCTCTCCGCTCTCGCCTTGGTGGCGCTCTTCGTCGGCCACCTGGCGCTCGCCGAGGTCGCCCGTGGCGAGGCCGATCTGTCGCAAGAGTGGCTGGCGCTGCGGCTCATCTTCGCCTTCATCGGCCTCGCCAGCGTCGTCGCCGTGCTGACCGCGGTGCGGCTCTTACGCCGGCATCGGATCAAGTGAGAAGCCTCGGGCTCGGGTTGGCGCTTCTGGCGCTCGCTTTGCCGGCGCTCGCGGCGCCGCCTTCGCCACAGCCAGCGCGGCCATCGCAAGCAGCGCAGGCAGCGAGTTCCGCCGTACTGCCCAGCTTCTGCATTCCGGCCAAGATCGGCTCGCACGGACCCTTCCTCCTCGGCTTCGACACCGGCATCTCGCCCTCCACCGTGACCCCGGCGCTGGTCGAGCGACTGAAGCTCCCGATCCTGGGCGAGGTCCAGGTTACCGACGCAAGCGACACCGGGCACCATTCGGCGTACGCGGTGCGCCTTGACGGGCTCGCGGCGCTCGGCTCCGTCTTTCCCCCGCACCTCGCCGTGGTCGTCCCCAGCCGGGAACGGGGGTGCGCGGAGCCGCTCTCCGGCACCCTCGGCATGAGCCTCTTCCGGGACCACGTTCTCACCGTGGATCTCCGAGCCGGAACGCTCGATCTCGCCGCGCCCGGCCAGGGCCGCCTGACGGAGGAGGATCCGCACACCCTCCCCTATCGCCTCGAGCGCTCCTTGCCGATGGTCAAGATCGCGGTGGGACCCTCCATTCTCCGCGCCGGGATCGATACCGGCGGCCAGTTCGGAATCATCCTCCCCACCTCCTTCGCCAAGAAGCTCCCCATGGGCCCGGTCCTCGCCACCGGCCAAATGCGGACGGTGGTCGGCCAGTTCCCCTTCAAGCAGGCGCAGCTCTACGGCACCCTGGTGGTTGGAGGAAACGACGTTCAAGCGCCGATCATCTCCTTCTCCGACCACTTCCCCATCGCGATCATGGGACGCCACCTCCTCGCCCGCTTCCTCCTGACCTTCGATCAGAGGAGCCGACTCGTCCGCATCGAGCCGCGCGCGGCATTCCCGTAGCCGTTTCTGTTAACGTCTCTGTAGCGATTCTGCGTTGCGATCCGGCCGCGCCGGAAGCTTGGAGCTCGGCGACTCGTCCCTGGCATGACCTCGGCCCGGCGCCGACCGCCTCTCGATCAAAGGCACGTTCTCCACGGAGGAACCCATGACCGCACAAACCTTCGTCTGGCTCGGGATCATGGCCCTGACCGCCCTCGCCGTCGCTGCCATCACCTGGCGGTTGACCCATCGTCGCAGCGCCGAGGTGCCGCCCCTGCCCCCGAAGCTCCGTGGCGTCTGGCTGGTCGCCGCGATCGTGAGCCTCGCCATATTGATTTC
>JBJKRB010000006.1:0-30614 GCA_046704885.1 Thermoanaerobaculia bacterium
ACGCCGGTGCCGCCGGAGGCGGTTCCGGAGCTCGGGGTGACGGAGGCGAGCGTCGCTACAGACCCGGCCAGGGCGCGGCAGATCGTGTTGACGTCTACGGTGCAGGAGCTGCCGTTTTGCAGGACCATTCCCACCGTGCAGATGGGATAGAACAGGGCGACGGCCTCGCCGGGGGTCAGGAGATCGCTCAGCGATCCAGCGGGGAAGCACTGGTCGAAGGTCGGTGGGACGATGCTGGAAATCTTGAGCACGGCTCCCGAGGCATTGGTGAAGTCGTCCGGGTTGAAGCTCGCCGTCCCCTCGGTCGTGGTGTGCGGATTGATGGCGATCGGCAGGGTCTCTCCCGCGGGATTGGTGAAGGTGGCCCCGGCTATGGCCTGGAGCGCCGGGCTGAAGGCCACGACTCCCGAAAGAACGCCTAAGACGAGCACGGGGAGCACATGGTGGAAGCGGTGGCCGCGGCGTAGCAACCACCAACCGGCGGCCAAGAGAATCAGAGAGAGGAGGCCCAGAAGCCATGGACCGCCCACGGGTATAGCGACCGCCGCCGCCGGGGCGCTGGTGATCGAGGGGCCGGCCGCCTGCGCCAGTGCGGGCGATGGCGGGAGCGCCAGGAGGAGGGGTGCAGCAAGGGCAAGGTTAAAGAGAAGGGTGGACTTGCGCATCGATTTCCTCCTGTCTCTCGAGTGATAGATGAACGCTTGAGGCTAGCATCGCCACCGGGCTTTGGGAAGTTTGCCTCTCTCGAATCAACGGGCTGGATGGCTGGAGCCCAATAACAGTCGCCCTTGCGATCGCGGTAAGCTTGCCCATCTTGCTAAGACAGGACGAGGGGTTCGGTCGAAGGGGATCAAGGAGGCGTGATGGCTTCGCCTGAGGCGCCCTCGCCGCGCGTCGCACCGGGTTTCAAGGCCAAGGTGGGGCTCTTCGACGCGACGATGATCGTCATGGGTGGGATCGTCGGCGCCGGGATCTTCATCAACCCCTACGTCGTCGCGCGCTCGGTCCATACGCCGTTCTTGATTCTCGCGGCCTGGGTCGCAGGCGGAGTAGTGGCCTTGATCGGCGCCTTCGTCTACGCGGAGCTCGCGGAGCGGTTGCCGAAGGCGGGAGGGCAGTACGCATATCTCACCGAGGCCTACCATCCGCTTCCCGGTTTCCTCTACGGCTGGGTGCTCCTCCTGGTGATCCAGACCGGCGGGATGGCGGCGGTCGCAATTACCTTCGCGCTCTATCTCGTGAAGCTCACCGGGTGGCATCTAGGGGCGGCGCCGGTGGCCGCGGTCACCCTCCTCGCGGTCGCCATCGTCAACTGCTTCGGGGTGCGCGCCGGGAGCCGGACGCAGAGTGTCTTGATGGTTATCAAGATCGCGGCGATCGCGGTGCTGGTGGGAGGCGGGGTCTGGGCGCTTGCTCGCTTCGGTTCGGGGGTCGAGCCGGTCACCGTCGAGCGGGCAACGGCGCACCCCGGCTTGCTCCTCGCCTTCGGCGCCGCCATGGTTCCGGTGCTCTTCTCCTACGGCGGCTGGCAGACCGCGAACTTCGTCGCCGAGGAGATTCGCGAGCCCCGCCGCACCTTGCCGCGCGCCCTCGTTCTAGGTGTCACCGGCGTCGTCCTCCTCTACCTCGCGGTCAACGCGGTCTGCGTTTACGTCCTGGGGCCGGCCGGTCTCGCCGCGACAACCACCCCCGCTTCCGCGGTCATGACCCGGGCCTTCGGGAGCGCCGGGGGCCGATGGATCGCGTTCGGCATCGCGATCTCCGCTCTCGGCTTTCTCACCCAGTCGATTTTGACCGCGCCGCGCGTCTACTTCGCCATGGCCCGCGACGGGAGCTTCTTTCGCTCGGTCGCCTGGATCGATCCCAGGCGGGGCGTTCCCACCGTGGCGATCCTGCTCCAGGCGGCGATGGCCATCGTCATCGCCCTGTCCGGGCGCTACGATCAGATCTTGAGCTACGTCGTGTCGATGGACTTCCTCTTCTTCGGCTTGACCGCCACCTGTCTCTTCGTCTTTCGCCGCCGGGAGAGAACCATGGAAGCAAGGGCGGCGGGTGGTTCGCGCGGCTCGCGCGGCGCGAGAGTGCCCGGACACCCATGGTCCACCCTGCTGTTCATCGCCGCCTCCTGGCTCGTGGTTCTCGCCAGCTTCATCGAGTATCCTCTCAACTCGGGAATCGGCCTCGCCATTCTCGTGGTGGGCATCCCGGCCTACTACCTGTGGCGACGGAGGGCCCTCTACCGGCCGTGAGTAGGCCATGAGAAGGCGATGAGCGATATGCGACGAGAAAGCCGTTCCCCCTACATGGAGTGGGCCAAGCTCTCGGCGGGGGCCACTTTCAACCTCGCGACGAGCGGGGTCGCGAACCTGCCGTTTTCCGCCTTGCCGGTGACTCTCGACGACCTCGAGATCACCGGCGCCGACCCCTACGGCTATGGCGAGCTCAAGGAGCGCCTCGCCGCCAAGGCAGGAGTGGCGGTCGAGAACATCGTAACCGCCGTAGGCACGTCGATGGCCAACCACCTGGCGATCGCGGCCTTCCTCGAGCCCGGCGACGAGGTGCTGATCGAGCAGCCGAGCTACGGCCCCTTGCTCGACGCGGCCGAGTACTTGGGGGCGCGGGTGCGCCGCTTTCCCCGCCGCTTCGAAGCAGGCTGGGAGATCGACCCCGAGGCGGTCGACGCGGCGCTCAGCGACGCGATCCGCCTGGTGGTCGTCACCAACTACCACAATCCTACCGGGGTGCGGACCCCCGACCAGGTTCTGGTCGAGATCGCGCGGCTCGCGGCCCAGCGCGGCGCTTGGCTTCTGGTCGATGAAGTTTACGTCGAAGCCTGCTTCGATCCCGACGCGCTCTCCGCCTTCCACCTGGGCCCGAACGTGGTCGCGACCGGCAGCCTGACCAAGGCCTATGGCCTGTCGGGCCTGCGTTGCGGTTGGATCGTCGCGCCGCGCGAGGAGGCGCGGCGGATGTGGCGGATCAACGATCTCTACGGCGCGACGCCGGTGCACTTAGGCGAGCGGGTGAGCGTCGTGGCGCTCGATCATCTCGATGAGATCGCCGCGGCGGCGGAGGACCGGCTGACGCGAAACCGCGAGCTTCTCGACCGCTTCCTCAGCGGGCGCGAGGATCTCGAGGTGGTCCGCCCCGCGGCCGGCACCATCGTCTTCCCCCGTCTCGCCTATCGCGACGCGGACGAAACGGAGCGCTTTGTCTCCTTGCTCCGCGAGCGCTACGAGACGAGCGTCGTCCCCGGTCGCTTCTTCGAGGAGCCGCGGCACTTCCGGCTCGGCATCGGGGGCGCGAGCGCCATGGTCGAGCAGGGACTCGAGCGGTTGGGTCGGGCGCTCGACGACTTCGCCGACTCTAGCGAGTCGAGCGACCCGGGCGACTCGAGCGATCCGGGCGCGCCCGCCGCGTCCAAGCCGCCTGCCTAGCGCCGATTCGCCGAGACCTCCCCCGATGACCGAATCGATGAGTGAGCGGGCTCCAGCGAGCGAGCGGGCTCCCGCGAGCGAGCGCGCCGAGCCCGCGGATGACGAGCGCCCGGCGCTTGCCGGACCGCGACTCGAGCTCTGGACCTACGGCCGGGAGCTCCCGTCCTTCCGCTATCGCTTCCGGAGCGCCCTTCCCACTCTGGAAGAGCGCGGCTGGCGGACCGGGATCGAGGAGCTTCCCAAGGGCCGTTACTTCGTGCGCATTTGGGAGCGGCGTGAACGGTTGGCGGCGAGCGATGCGCTCGTCCTCGCCAAGACCCGCTTGGGCCTCGGCGAGGCTCATCTCCTGCGCCGTTGCGCCGCGCGCGTCGTCTTCGATTTCGACGACGCCATCTACGTCAAGCAACCTCGCCGCCCGGGAAGCGCGGCCGAGCGCTCGTGGCTTCGCCGCTTCAAGTTCGCCCAGACCTGCCGCGCCGCGGATCTGGTCATCGCCGGGAGCGAGACCCTCGCCGAGGAGGCGAGGCGTCATGCCTCTCGGGTCGAGGTGCTCCCCACACCGGTCGATCTCGAGCGCTATCCGTCGCCGCGCCGGGGCGCTGTGGAGGGAGATAGCGGAAGGATCGCGGTGTGGGTGGGGCGGCCGGAAAATCTCCGCTATCTCGAGCTCGTGCGCCCGGCGCTCGCCGAGATCGCCCGCCGCGATCCCGCCTTCAAGCTGCGGGTCATCTCATCCGCTTTTCCCGAGTGGCCGGAGGTGCCGATCGAGCGCGTTGCCTGGTCATCCGAGACCGAGGTGACCGCGCTCGCCGACGCGGCCGTTGGTCTCGGGCCGCTCACCGACGACGAGTGGACGCGTGGCAAGTGCGCCTTCAAGCTTCTGCAGTACATGGCTGCCGGGCTTCCATGCATCGCCTCGCCGGTCGGCGCCAATCGTGAGGCGGTGGTCGACGGGGAGACCGGGTTCCTGGCGGCGGGAGGCGAAGAGTGGATCGCGGCGCTCGGCGCGATCCTCGCCGCACCTTCCCGCAGGCGAGAGATGGGGGAGGCGGGACGCCAGCGCATCGCGCGGCTCTACGACGTCAGGGTCATCGCTCCGCGCCTTGCGGATCTCCTCGTTTCGGTGGTGAGGAACCGTCACTGAGCCGCACCGCGGGGGCTTCGCGCAGTTCCGTCTAGGTGTGATCCCCTTGCCGCCCGCGGCCGTATACTGACTCGATGAAGAGCGCCCCGGGTCACCCAGGAATCGAGCCCCGCTGGACCTCGAGCTTCAAGCAAGGGGTGGGGACCGCGGCCAACGCCGCGAGCCGCGTGTGGTTCACCCTCTCGCACGGCATCGTCAACGAGGTCTACTACCCCCGCATCGATCAGGCCAACACCCGCGACCTGGGCCTGGTGGTGACCGCCGAAGGCTACTTCTCCGAGGAGAAGCGCCACACCGAGAGCTCGATCGAGTGGTTCTATCCGGGGGTGCCGGGTTTCCGGTTGCTCAACCGTGCCCGCGATGGGCGCTACCAGATCCACAAGCGGGTGGTTGCCGATCCCGAACGTGACGTGCTGCTCCAGGAGACGATCTTCGAGCCACTGGTTGGCACCGTTGCGGACTACCGTCTCTATGCCCTGCTCTCGCCGCACCTCGGCAATCGCGGCTATGGCAACGACGGTTGGGTGGGGGAGTATCGCGGCCAGCCGATGCTCTTCGCCGCGCGGGACGGCGTCGCCCTGGCGCTCGCCAGCGACGTGCCGATTCCGGCGCGAAGCTGTGGCTTCGTCGGGACGAGCGACGGTTGGCAGCAGCTCGCCAAAGAGGGCAAGCTGGTGGAGCTCTACGACGAGGCGCGCGACGGCAACGTCGCTCTGACCGCGGAGATCGACCTCGCGGCCAACGCCGGTCGCTTCGTTCTCGCCCTGGCGTTCGGCCGCGATGACGCCGAAGCGGCGGTGCGGGCGCGCGAGTCGCTGGCGCTCGACTTCGAGCACGTCGTCGCGCAATACAGCGACGAGTGGAAACGGCTGCAGGTGGCGTGCTCGCGCCTTCCGGTCCTGACCGCCGCTTCGGAGGTTGGAGCTTCCCTGGTTGGAATCTCCACCGCGGTCTTGAAGAGCCACGAGTCGAAGAGCTTTCCGGGCGCTCTGATCGCCAGCCTCTCGATTCCGTGGGGTTTCGCCAAGGGGGATGACGACCTTGGGGGCTACCACCTTGTCTGGCCGCGCGACCTGGTGGAGAGTGCCGGCGGGCTCCTGGCGACTGGAAACGTCGGCGCGGCGCTGCGTACACTGCGCTATCTCATCGCCACGCAGGAGGCGGACGGGCACTGGCCGCAGAACATGTGGCTCGACGGGACGCCCTATTGGCAGGGCGTACAGATGGATGAGACCGCCTTCCCGGTGCTGCTCGCCGACAACCTGCGGCGCCTGGGCGTACTCGACGGGGTCGACGCCTGGCCCATGGTGCGCCGCGCCGCCGGCTACCTCGTGGCCAACGGCCCGGTGACCGAGCAGGATCGTTGGGAAGAGGACGGCGGATACTCGCCCTTTACCCTGGCGGTCGAGATCGCGGCCCTCTTGGCGGCGGCCGCCTTCGCGCGCGAGCGCGGCGAGGTGAAAGCGGCGGAGTTTCTCACCGAGACCGCCGACATCTGGAACGCCGCGATCGAGCGCTGGACGTTCGCGCGCGACACGCCGCTGGCGCGCGAGCTCGGCGTCGAGGGCTACTACGTACGAATCGCTCCCCCGGAGACCAACTGTGAAGCCTCGTCCCCGGCCGAGGGGTACGTGCCCATCAAGAACCGGCCGCCCGGCGATTCCTCGGCTCCCGCCGAGCAGATCGTGAGCCCCGACGCCCTGGCGCTCGTCCGCTTCGGGCTCAGAAGCGCGAACGACCCTCGCATTCTCGCCACCGTCAAGGTCATCGACCATCTCCTTCGCTGCGAGACCGCGACGGGAGCGGCGTGGCATCGCTACAACGGCGACGGTTACGGCGAGCATGCCGACGGCTCGCCCTTCGACGGCACGGGAATCGGGCGCGCCTGGCCGCTTCTCGCCGGTGAGCGGGCGCACTACGAGGTGGCGGCGGGTCATCTCGACCGGGCGCGCGAGCTCCTCGCCTCGATCGAACGCCAGGCCGGTCCGGGAGGGATGATCTCCGAGCAGATCTGGGACGCTCCCGATCTTCCCGCGCACGAGCTCGTCAACGGTTATCCATCGGGATCGGCGCGGCCCTTGGTCTGGGCCCACTCGGAGTACCTAAAGCTGGTGCGGTCGATCGCTGACGGCGCGATCTTCGATCAGCCGCCACAGACCGCGGAGCGCTACCGAGATGGCCTGCGTCGCCCCCGAATCACCTCCTGGCGCTTCAACAACAAGTGCCACCGCCTCGAAGCGGGCGACCGCCTGAGAGTCGAGACGCGGGCGCCGGCGCGCCTCCACTGGTCGCTCGACGGTTGGAAGACGGTCAACGACAGCGACAGCGAAGCGAGTGGTCTCGGGGTCTATTGGGTCGATCTGCCCACCGCCGATCTCGCGCCCGGCGCCGAGGTTGTATTCACCTTTTATTGGCCGGAAGCGGGCCATTGGGAGGGACGGGATTTCACCGTCGCGGTGCAGGCGCCACGGCGACCACCGCGCCGGGGCCGGGCGCGCGCCGCGGTCGCGGGTAGATGAAGTGCTATAATTCGCCAAAGCGCCACAACGACGCTGGTTTGGAGGACGAACGATGATTGCCAAAAGGCTCGTTTCGCTCATCTTCGCGCTTGGCCTGATCGCCGCCGCCGCGCCATCGACCGCGGTGATCTTCACGGTCACCCTCAAGAACGGAAACTCGTTCCAGACTCGCTACCAACCCAAGGTGGCGGGATGGGACTCGAACACGCTGCTCTTCCTCACCGACGTCGGCAACCAGATCGGCATCGACAAGGCGGACGTGGCCAAGGTCACCTCGTCGATCGAGACGGAAGGCTACGGCCGAGTGATCAACACCACCACCGTGGATCTCGGGCCCGCTCCGAACGAGGCCCCGCAGCAGGAGGCCCAGGGCGCCACCGCCAAGAATGGCTCCTCGGCCGTTCTTCTGCAGTATCTAGAGCAACAGCAGAAGATGCAGCAGCAGCAACAGCACTACTCGATGCAGCAGTTCGTCGATCCGAGCGACACCAGCGGTCTGCCGGTGAGCGGGATTGGCAACGCGACGGGGCCGATGATGTTGCCGCCGGGCGTGCAGCCACCGAAGTAACGCGTAGCTCGTCGTGATCCCGGACCGGCGCCACTGGTCCGATCGTTGACAATCTTGACGTTGGGTCGCCGCGGCTTGCGCCGCGGCTCGAGGGAAGCCGGTGCGAAGCCGGCGCGGCCCCCGCCACTGTTACCGGGTACGAAACCGGAAGATCCACTGCGGCAGCGAGATCGCCAATGCGCGGTTGCTGCCGTGGGAAGGTCCGGTAGTAGGAAGATCCGGAAGCCAGGAGACCTGCCCTGCGTCAGCCGTTCCGTCCCCCGGGGTGCGGGGATCGGCTGACCTCGAACTGACGGCCAGCTCCTCGCCCCATTCCGACCGGGATGGGGCGAAGCCGACTCTGAGGAGACCGTCATGTTCGAACTCCTGCTGTTGGCCGGGGCGCTCGGGGGCGTCGCTCCGGTAGCCGCGAAACCCACTCACCCCCACCGCCCTCGCGTACGCGAGACCATCGTCGTGACCGCCGCGGCGGAGCCCACGCCACGCCGCCAGCTCCCGGCGAGCGTCACCGTCATCGGCAAAGCCGAGATCGCGGCGCGGCACGCCAACGCGATCTCCACCCTGGTGGCGAGCGTCCCGGGAGCGGCCGTCGTGCGTGCTGGTGGACCCGGGCAACAGACTTCAATCTTCTTGCGCGGCGCCGACTCCAATCAGACTCTCGTCTTGTGGAACGGCGTTCCCCTCAACGATCCGTACTTCGGGGACGCCAACCTCGCCTTTCTGTCGACCGACGGGGTCCAGCGCGTCGAAGTCGAGCGCGGCCCGCTCTCCGCTCTCTACGGCTCGAGCGCCATGGGAGGTGTCGTCCAGGTGCTGACCGGCCGGCAGAGCGGCGTCAGCGTCGACCTCCAGGCGGGCGATCGTGCCTACCGCCGGGGTTCGATCGCGGCGGGGGTCAATGCCGGTCCCCTTCACATCGATCTCTTCGCCCATGCGCGTGATGGCTCGGGCTGGTTCGCCAATAGCGGCTATCGCGGACATCAAGGACTGGCTCACCTCGACTGGCGCCCGGCCGACGGAGTAGATGTCGGGCTTCTCGCTCAGGCGGGGCGAGCCGAGACCGGCATCCCGTTCTCCGACGGCGTGTCGAGCCCCGAGCGCCGGCTCGCCTCGAGCGAGGAGCGGCTCGCCGTGCCCGTATCTATGGTCCGAGACAACTGGCACATCGAAGGACTTCTGTCGCGGGTGACCATGAATAGCCGGTTTCGCGACCCGCTCGACCCCTACGGATTTACCGCCAGTCACACGAGGTCTCAGGCGATGCGGGGGAGGGCGGTGGCGAGCTACCGGGCGGATGAGCACTGGTCGGTCTCGATCGGCAGTGAGGTCGACCGGCTCGAGGTGAGCGACAGCTCGGTCTTCGGAACCAACCTCGACGGCGCTCACCAGCGCACCTGGGCAGGTTTCGGCGAGCTCGACGGAAGGTGGGGCCGCTTCGCCCTCGCCGCGGGCGTGCGGCGTGACGACAACGACGTCTACGGCGGCAAGACCAGCCCGCGGCTGGGCCTGGTGGTCGACCTCGGGGTCGACATTCAACTACACGCATCTTATGCCGAGGGGTTTCGCGCCCCCTCCTTGGGCGAGCTCTTCTATCCCGGCAGTGGCAATCCCGGGCTCAAGCCGGAGACCAGCCGGAGCTTCGAGATGGGGCTGAGCCGCGAGGCGCCGTGGCGCGACGGCAGCATGCGGGTGGCGCTCACCGCTTTCCAAACTCGCCAGCGGCAGCTGATCGATTTCGACTTCGCGAGCTTCAGGGACGTGAACATCGGGCGCGCTCAAAGCCGCGGTCTCGAGGGCGCGCTCTCGTTCGCCGAGGGAAGCTGGCGGCTGCGCGCCAACGTCACCCGCCTCGACGCTAAGGATCTCGTCACTGGACTGGCCCTTCTCCGCCGGCCGCGCTGGTCGGCGAATCTGATCCTGACCGGGGCGCCCATGCCCTGGCGGTGGAGCTTGACCGGGCGCTACGTCGGGTCCCGGCCCGACGTCGACCCCGTCAGCTTCGCGCGGCGGACAAATCCTGCCTATATGCGCTGGGACCTCAGCTTGGGGCGGAGCGTCGGCCATGGGCTCGAGCCCTACCTCGAGGTGCGCGACTTGACCGGGGAGCGCTACTCCGAAGCGCTGGGCTTTCCCGCCCCCGGACGCACCTTCGTGGGCGGCGTGAAGGCCGAGCTCCGGTGAGCTCTCGCCGACGGCGAATGCGCTACGGCGTGCTTGCGGTAGTCGCGCTGCTCGCCTTTGTGGGGCTCTCCTGCCGGGGACGGCCGTCGGCGCGGAAAGCCGAGGTTGCGCCGCCGGGGTGCCGCCGCATCGTGACCCTGGCCCCCAGTCTCACCGAGGCGGCGTACGCCCTGGGTCTCGGCGGGAGCGTCGTCGGGGTCGACGACTACAGCCGCTTCCCGGCTGCCGCCGCCGCCAAACCTCATCTTGGAGGGTTGTTCAATCCGCAACTCGAACGCACGGTGTCTCTCCATCCCGATCTTGCGGTGCTCTTGCCGAGCGAGGCGGCGCTGGGACGCAAGCTCGAAGATCTGGGGATCTCCACCTTGACCGTCCCCAACGACACGGTATCGGAGGTGGTCGAGGGGTTTCGCGCCATCGCCGCGCGCTGCGGCGTGGCCGAGCGCGGCCGCCGTGTAGCGGCGACCCTCGAGCACGAGCTGGCGCCGCGCCCGCTCCCCCGCTCGCTCTCCGTCATGCTCACGGTGGGGCGACAGCCCGGACAGCTCGCATCGATCCTGGTCGCCGGGCGGGGTACGTTTCTCTCCGAGCTCCTGGGCCGGCTCGGCGCCGCCAATGCCTTCGCTGATGCGGCGATCGCCTGGCCCCAGGTGAGTCTCGAAGCCGTGCTCGCGCGTCAGCCAGGGGCGGTTGTCGAGCTCTCGGCCGCGCCGCGCCCGCCGCGCGAGATCTTGGCGCTGGCCGCCGATTGGCGGCACGTAACCGGGCTCGCGGTGGGGCGCGAGGCCGCCTGCCTCACGACCATCTCAGGCTCCTACACCGTGGTCCCCGGCCCCCGCCTGGGGGAGCTCTATACGCGGCTCCATCAGGCCCTGGCCGCGTGTGAGGAGAGCCGTTGAGAGCGCCCCTCCTGGAGGCCCGGAACGTCACCTGGGGGGTGGACGGGAGACGTATTCTCGGGCCACTGAGCTTCGCTCTCGAAGGGCGCGAGTGTGTGGCGGTGATCGGCCCCAACGGCGCCGGCAAGACGACGCTTCTCCGTCTGGCCCTGGGTCTGCTGGTGCCCGACTCCGGGCGCTGGAGCCTCGACGGGGTGCCCTTTCCCGAGCTCAGCCGGCGCGTCCTCGCTCGCCGCTTGGCCTACGTGCCGCAGATGCGTGCCGCGGACGTTCCCTTGAGCGTGGAGGAGCTCGTCGCCCACGGCCGCTACCCCCACCACCGGCGCTTGCGCCTCGCCCTGAGCGCAGGCGATCATGAGGTCATCGCGCGGTCCCTCGACGCCGTGGGAATCGGGCATCTGGCGGCGCACCCGATCGCCCAGCTCTCGGGGGGGGAGCAGCAGGCTGCAGCGCTCGCCGCGGCTCTGGCGCAGGAGCCGGAGATTCTGGTCTTGGACGAGCCGACGGCGCACCTCGACCCGCGCCATCAACGCGATGTAGCCGAGCTGATTCGCGCCGCGGGCTTGGTTCAGGGCAAGGCGGTGCTGGTCGCCACCCACGACGTCAATCTCGCCGCGCGGGTCGCCGATCGAGTGCTCGCCCTGCGCCAGGGCTCGATCCTGGCCCTCGGCCCTCCGGCGGAGATCCTCACGTCGCAGGTGCTCGAAGAGCTCTTTGCGACTCCCTTTCGCATCGTCGCCGACGGCGAGCGTCCAATGAGCCTCCTGGCCTGGGACGACGATGAGTAGACGGGCGAGGCCGATCGAGCTTCACGCGGGAGTGATCTTGATCGCCCTGCTCGTGGGCTGGGCGTTGACCTTGCTCCTCGCCCCGCTGGTGGGCGCCACCCACCTCAATCTCGGCGAGGTCTTCGGGGGGAACTCGACGGCGCGACTGATCTTCTGGCAGTTGCGCATGCCCCGGGTTCTACTGGCGGCCCTCGTCGGTGGCGCGCTCGCGATATCCGGGCTGGTCTTTCAGACCCTGTTCCACAACCCCCTGGCCGAGCCCTACACGCTGGGGGTGGCGAGCGGTGCGGCGCTCGGCGCGGTGCTCGCGATCCACCTGGGGGCGCAGAGCCTGGCGGGCTCCCTCCCATGGGTGGGCGTGGCGAGCTTCACCGGCGCCCTCGCGGCGGCGCTGGTGGTGGTCCTTCTCGCCTTCGCCGGACCGCGTCGCCGGCAGGGACGTGGAGCGGGGCTCGATACCACCAGCTTGCTTCTCGCCGGGGTGGCGGTGGCGCTCACCGCCTCGGCGCTGATTCTCTTCGTGCAGTATGTCTCCGACTTCCATCAGACCTTCACGATGTTGCGTTGGATGATGGGGGCGCTCGCCGTGGTCGGCTACGGCGAGGTGCTTTGGCTCGCGCCCTGGGTTGTCGGCGGCCTGCTTCTCCTTCTCTATCTGCGCTGGGACCTGAACCTTCTCCTCGCGGGCGAAGAGATGGCCGCGGGCCGCGGCCTCGACGTCGGGCGCCTGCGCTGGGTGCTGCTCGTGGGAGTCTCGCTGATGGTCGGCGCCTTGGTCGCGGTGGTGGGGCCGATCGGCTTCGTCGGCTTGATCGTGCCGCACTGGGTCCGCCGCCTGCTTCCCGCGGACCACTTGGTGCTCGTTCCCGCTTGCTTTCTCGTCGGCGGCGCCTTCCTAGTCCTCTCGGACCTCGCGGCGCGCACTCTGCTCGCGCCCGCCGAGATTCCGGTCGGCGTCCTGACCGCGTTGCTCGGTGGTCCATTCTTTCTCTGGATCCTGGCGCGGCGGCGGTAGAATTCCGCCGTGCTCTTCTATCGCATCGGACCCGACGGCTTGATGGTGGCGCGCGACGAGGAGGGCGAGCTGCGGGTGCTGCACTCCGACCCGTTCTCCACCCTGCCCGGCGGATGGGAGCTGGGACGCGCGATCGATACCCGCGGCCTCGGCTTTCTGCCCCCCATCCTGCCCGGCAAGATCGTCGGAGTCGGGCGCAACTACCGGGAGCACGCGGCCGAGCTCGGCAACGCAATGCCCACCGAGCCGTTGCTCTTCCTCAAGGCGCCGACCTCGATTATCGGACCCGCGGCACCCATCGTCCTGCCGCCGGAAAGCGAGCGAGTGGAGTTCGAAGGAGAGATCGCGGTCGTCCTGCGACAGCGACTGACCCGGGCCAGCGCCGAGCAGGCACGCGCCGCCATTCTCGGGGTGACCGCGGCTTGCGACGTGACCGCTCGCGACCTGCAACGCCGCGATGCGACCTTTGCGCGCGCCAAGTCGTTCGACACGTTCTGCCCCGTGGGTCCGGGAGTGGACGTCGGAGCTGACGTCGAGAACCTGATCGTGAAGACGCGACTGAATGGCGAGGAGCGCCAAGTGGGACGCACCAGCGAGATGGAGTGGGGCCTCGTCGATCTTCTGGTCTATATCTCGCGGATGATGACCCTGGAACCGGGAGACCTGGTGCTGAGTGGGACTCCCGCCGGGGTCGGGCCGCTCAGCGACGGCGACCGCCTCGAGGTAGAGGTCAGCGGGGTCGGGGTCCTCGTCAATCCGGTGGAGCAATGGCGCCGATAAAGCGCAGGGCGCTGATCGCCGCGATCGGCGGTTTGATCATGATGATCGCGCTGCGCGTCTGGTGGCACTTCTTCTGGCCGCACGCGATCATCATCGGAGTGGCGACCGCCGCGCTCATCTACTCGACGTTCCGCACCGGCGATCGCCTGCGCGACCAGCTCCGGCGGTGACCCCGAAACGGAAGGGGCGCTCAGTCGCGCTTGCCGCTCGAGGCGAGGAGCAAGGCGCCGACGATAACCGCGGCCACTCCGCCCCATACCGGAATGTTGACGTGCTTCTTGGTCTGGAGACTGACCTCGAACGAGCCGATCTTGGCCTCGTGAGTCGACTGGGTGTAAGTGAAACCACCATAAACGAGCGCTAGGATGCCCGCCGCCAGCAGGATTACCGCGATCAACTTCTTACCGTTCATCTGCCCCTCCTCGTCTCTTGGTCGGCCCGCCGCGATCCTTGACCGAGGGCGCGCCAGGGAAAGACGGCGAGCGCCGCGGCAAGAAGCGCATAGGCGGGACGGGCCAGGGGTCCTCCGCTCATCAAGAGCACCAGCCATCCGCTGGTCAATCCTGCCGCGAGCGCGGCGCGCCAGAATGTGGAACGCACGGTCGGATCGTAGCAGGAGATCGTGGTGGAGCGGAAGACGATGAGCACCGCCGGCGCCCCGCTCGGCGAGCTCGCGGCGCTTTCTTTCGACGCCAACGGCACGCTGTTCGCGCCCCGCGATCTGGGAGAGGTGTATCGCGAGGTGCTGAGCCGCCACGGGGTCGATGCCGAAGCGGCCGAGCTCGAGGGCCTGGTGCATCTGGTGTGGCAAGAGATGTCGTGCGCGGTCCCGTTTGGCACCGACCGTTTTGCCGCCCATCCAGGCGGGGCGCGCGGATGGTGGGCGGATTTTCTCGAGCGGATGCTCGCTCACCTGGGACGCGGCCGGCCCGACCGTTTCGCCGCGGCAGAGCTCTTCGATCGTTTCGCCAGCGCCTCGGCCTGGCGCGTCTTCCCGGAGGTTTCCCCAGTCCTCGCCGAGATGGGTCGCATGGGGCTCGGCATCGTGGTGGTCAGCAACTTCGACGAGCGGCTCCCCCGGATCGGGGAGGAGCTGGGGCTGGGGAGCGCCGTCCAGGCATGGATCTATTCGCAGCAGGTGGGCGTCGAGAAGCCGCACCCCGCCATCTTTCGCGTCGCGGCAGAGGTGCTCGGCGTCTCGCCCGAGAGGGTCCTCCACGTCGGCGATCGGCAGCGGGAAGACGTCGAAGGAGCCCTTGCGGTGGGGATGCGGGCGGTGCTTCTCGACCGTTCCGAGCGCGCTTCCGGTGCGCACATCCGATCGCTCTCCGATCTCCTTTCGCTTCTCGCTTCGCACCGCCGCAGCCCGTCATGAAGCTATGGTAAATTCCTCATGTCTTCTATGCTCCTCGTAGTCGGGAACCCTATCCGTCAGCCGTACGAGGCTCTTCGAGCAAGAGCGGATGAGTTGCAATGAGCCGCACGGTTTGGCTCTGGATCGCCTTGGGCGGAGCCCTCGGTTCGGTATTGCGCTACGCGCTCTCGGGTTGGGTCCAGGGGGGACGTTGGGGAGACTTGTGGGGCTTCCCTTGGGGGACGCTGTTTGTCAACTTGACCGGTTGCTTGGTGCTCGGCTTTCTCGCTGGGCTCTTCCAGGAGAGGTTTCTCGTAGGCCCCGAGCTGCGCGCCATGATTTTGATCGGGCTCCTGGGCGGCTACACGACGTTCTCCACCTTTGGCGTCGAGACCTTCAACCTGATCAAGGAAGGAAGCTTTCATTTGGCCCTCCTCAACGGTCTGGGCAGCCCGGTGCTCGGTATCCTGGGAGCGTGGCTCGGCGACCTTCTCGCCCATTGGCTGTGAGGCGCTAGACGGCGGCGATGAGAAGCGGATCGATGGAGATGCGATGAAGCTCGAGGGCGAAGGCTTACTGTTACGGATTTTCATTGGCGAGTCGGATCATTGGGAGCGTGTACCTTTGTACGAGGCCATTGTGCAAAGAGCCCGGCAGAAGGGCCTCGCCGGCGCTACCGTAATTCGTGGAGTCGAGGGCTTCGGCGCGGAGAGCCGGATCCACACCGCGCGCATCCTGCGCCTTTCGCAGGACCTGCCGCTCATTATCGAGATCGTCGACACCGCCGACAAGGTGCGCGCCTTTCTTCCCGATCTGGAGGACATGGTGGCCGACGGCATGGTCACTCTCGAAAAGGTCCAGGTCGTCGCCTACCAGCCCAAGCGGAAAGAGAAAGAGAACGAAGGTTCCGTGGGAGAGCGTTCATGAGATCGATGCTTCTCGCAGTGCTTGTGGCGCTCCTCCTGGTGGCCTGCGGAGGCTCCACGAACAAACCGAGTCACCTCGAGACGGAAGACGTGGCGCCGCCGCCCGACGCCTCGCTCTCGACCGCGCACGACGCGCAAGCGAAGACGAGGAGCGAGGGCATCTCGGGTATTGTTCCCAGCGACGTTCCCGTGGGTCTACCGCTTTACTCGCCTTCCACGGTGGTCGACTTCGGCAAGGTGGGTCCAGGACGCCGATATCTCACTTTGGTGACCGCCGATGCCCTCGCCAAGGTCGAGAAATCGATGCGCGGCGATCTCATCGCGGCCGGGTGGCAGCTCTCCGCCGGAGCGGACGGCAAGGTGGTGGCGACAAGGGACGAGATCGAGGTCGACTTCCAGTGGATCGATGCGCAGCCGGGTACGAGAATTCGCATCGAGTACCCAGCGCGAGAAGGTTGAAACTCGTATCTCGCCTTGCTACACTACCGGCCGCGCGACGCCCAGCGGCGCGACGCTGATGGTGTGTGCGGCTCCTGAGCCGAGAGACGCGCCATCGAGGGCAAAGTGCCCTCTATCCGGAGCTTCCATGGCCAGCCCAGAAAATGAGGATCGCGGCTGGATTCGACTAGGCGGCTTGGGGATCGAGCTCGTAGCTTCGGTGGCGGGATTCGTGGCCATCGGTTTTCTTCTCGATCGGCACTACGGGTGGAGCCCCTGGGGAGTCCTCATCGGAGCTGCCCTGGGGTTCATCGGTGGCTTGTATAACTTGATTCGTGGCGCTCTCGTCGCCTCGCGACAGGAGGACGACGAGCGAGCCGCCCGCGGTGGCGGCAAGCAAGAGCGGCAAGAGCAACCTCGAGATCCTTGAAGTTAGCGACTGTGACTCGACGCGGAGGCTGGCCCGGTTACCTAAAGTTCGTTGGAACCACTCTAGTGGTGGCCGGCGGGCTCATCGCGCTCGCTTTGCTGCTGGCGCCGCCGGCCGCGCGGGACGCCATCGCCCTGTCGGCGATTATCGGTGCGGCGGTCAGCACCCTGGCTTCCTGGCTCGGTGGTCTGCCATTGGCCTTCGCCGCGGCGATCAAGCACCGGGGCGACCCGGGGAGCGCTCTGGCCCTGGTCGTGGCTTCGACCGTCCTCCGCTTGATGGCGGTGGCCGCGGTCACCGGGGCCCTGTTGTGGCGGACCAATCTGTCGCGCGGAGCGCTCTTGTTGGCGGTCGCTGGCATTTATCTGGCTCTGTTGCCGCTCGATGTGAGGTGGGCGCTCGACGCCTCGGGCGCCGAGGGCGCGAAGTGAACTTGACGAGACTGAGCGCAACGGGAAACGAGAGAGGTACGACGCAGTGAGTGGAATGGGCAACCCCCTCGATCACATCGTCCAGCACCCCCTGGCGACGACGCCGGCCCACTGGGGCTTCTTGACCCCGAAAGGCGTCATCACCCTGATGAGCGATCAGATCTCGATGCTCATCCTGGCGGCGCTGCTCCTGTGCATCGGGTTGCCCCTGTTCTTGCGCCGCCGCCGCGGCGACGGCGAGATCACCTCGCTGGTGCCGGGCCGTTTCGCCAATCTCGTAGAGGCCGTATGCCAGTACCTGCGCGACGAGATGGCCGAGCCGGCTCTCGAGCAGCATACCGATCGCTTCATCAAGTTCATCTGGACGGTCTTCTTCTTCATCCTTACGGTCAACTTGCTCGGGCTCTTCCCCTTCGGGCCGATCTCCGAGCTCTTCCACACCCATCTGGGGGGGACGGCAACCGGTAACATCTGGGTGACGGGTACCTTGTCCGTCGTCACCCTGGTGATGATGGTGTTCAACGGTGTGCGCCTCGGCGGCAAGCACTACTTCACGCACTTCAATCCCGGGCCCTGGTGGCTCGCCTGGCTGCTGGTGCCGCTCGAGATTCTCGGAACGATCTCGCGAATCTTCGCTCTCGCCGTACGTCTTTTCGCCAACATGATCGCGGGACATACTCTCCTGGCGGTTCTTCTCGGCTTCATCCTCACGGTGTGGGCGGCAAGCGGCGCCCTGGCGGGAGTCGGCATCGCGGTTCCGGTCGTCCTGGCGAGCGTTGCCATCATGTTTCTCGAGATCCTGGTGGCGTTCATTCAAACGTTCATCTTTACCTTCCTCACCACGCTCTTTATCGGCATGTCGGTGGTCTTCGAGCACCATCCCCATGAGCATGAAGAGCATCCGTACCTGGCGCAGGAGGGGTTGAGCCTGAAATAGGTCGCGGCATGGGGCCGCGACGTTAAGAGTCATCGCGTGACGCTCGAGCCGGCGGGATCCGGAGGCTCGGCGCAGTTTGAGAATAGAGAATCGGCGGTCGGTCCCGCACGGCCGCGCACCCAAACGAGAGGATCAGTTGCAATGAGCAAGAAGCAATCCAAGCTAGCGCTCAGCATGATGGTATTCGGCTTTTTCCTCCTCTTCGCGCCCGCCGCGTTCGCCCAGCCGGCGGCCGACGGGGCGTCGTCCGCCGCGCAGCAGGGATCGGCGATCACCACCGAGGGAGCCAAGAAGCTCGGTGGCGCGATCGGCGCCGGCATCGCCCTGATCGGCGGCGGAATCGGCATCGGCAAGATCGGTGGCAGCGCGGCGGAAGCCATCGCTCGCCAGCCCGAGGCGGCCGGCAAGATTTCGACCGCGATGATCATTACCGCGGCGATGATCGAAGGAGCGACCCTGTTCGCCGTCGTCGTGGGGCTCTTGGCAGTCCTTCTCTGAGGCGGCGAGAGACGATGATCCGTAACGTGATCGCCCTAGCCGCGGCGGGTCTGGTGGCCGCGCCCACCCTGGCGGCGGCCGCCGAGGGCGCGACTCCGACCCCCTTTGCTGGTGACGTGGGCAACGTCATCTGGACGCTGGTCATCTTCTTGATCGTGCTCTGGGTCCTGGGCAAGTACGCTTGGGGGCCGTTGCTCACCACGATCCAGAATCGGGAGAAGTTCATCCACGACTCGCTGGCCAAGGCCAAGCGTCAGCAAGAAGAGGCCGAAGCTCTGCTCGCCGAGTATCGCGAGCGTCTGGCCGAGGCTCACGCCGAAGCCACCGCCATCGTCGAGGAAGCGCGGCGGGACGCCGAGGTGGTGGCGCGGAAAGTCGAAGCCGAGGCGCGCGAGGAGTCCGAGAAGATGCTGGTCCGGGCCAAGCGGGAGATCAAGTTGGCGACCGACACGGCACTCGACGAGCTCTATACGAAGAGCGCCGAGATGGCAGCCGAGATTGCCGGCAAGGTGTTGCAGCGCAGCATCTCGCCCGCCGAGCACGAGAAGCTGATCGATCAGGCGTTGTCCGAGGTCGATCAGCTCAAGGCGAACTGAGGCGACAGCCCATGCCGAATCCAGAAGAGGGCGCTAAGGATATCGCCCAGCTCTACGCCGATTGCATCCTCGACCTCGCGGAGGAGGGAGGAGTGGCGGAGAAGGTGGGTGAGGAGCTCGAAGGGGTCGCGGCGCTGGTCGCGGAGGATCGCGAGCTCGCGGACTTTCTCGCCAGCCCCTTGATCTCGGAGCCGGCGCGGCGCGAGGTACTGGAAGGAAGCTTGCGCGGGAAGCTCGAGGATCTCCTGGTCGACGCCCTTCAGGTGATGAACCGCAAGGGGAGGCTCGGCCTCACGGTTCCGCTCGCGGCCGCTTATCGTCAGGCGCTAAAGGAGCGTCGCGGCGTGATCGACGTGGCGGTAGCGAGCGCCGTGCCGCTCTCCCCCGAGCTCGCCGGTAGGATCGGGGAGACGGTGCGCAAATTCACCGGCAAGAAGCCCGAGCTCGCGCTCACCGTCGATCCGAGTCTCTTGGGTGGGTTGGTTCTTCGCGTCGCCGACCGCAAGATCGATGGAAGCGTCAAGACTCGGATTGCGCGTCTGGCGGAGCGCCTTCTCGATCGCGGCGCCGAACAGGCTGGAGAGGCGAAAGCCGGCGCTCCCGGCTCGGCCTAGCCCGATTCCTTCATGCTCGCTTTTTGAATCTGTCAACGATGAGGTCCAAAGATGAAGTTCAAAGTCGACGAGATTTCCTCCGTCATCAGTGAAGAGATCCGCAACTACAGGAGCGAAGTAAACCTGGCGGAAGTCGGCCGCGTGCTCGAGGTCGGCGATGGCATCGCCCGCGTTTACGGCCTCGACAACGCCATGGCCAACGAGCTGGTGGAGTTTGGCAACGGTCAGATGGGCCAGGTGTTCAACCTCGAGGAGAGCTCGGTCGGGGTCGTCGTGCTCGGCGATTACCTTGAGATCAAGGAGGGAGACGAGGTGCGCCGCACTGGCGAGCTCCTGAGCGTTCCCTGCGGCGACGCTTTGATCGGGCGGGTCGTCGATCCGTTGGGCCGGCCGCTCGATGGCAAGGGGGTCGTGGAGACTCCGCACCGGCGACCGCTCGAGTTCAAGGCGCCGGGCATCGCCGAGCGTCAACCGGTGAACCAACCACTGCAGACGGGCTTGAAGGCGATCGACAGCATGATTCCGATCGGCCGTGGCCAACGCGAGCTCATCATCGGCGACCGCAAGACCGGCAAGACCGCGATCGCTATCGACGCCATCCTCAACCAGAAGGGCGGCGACGTGATTTGCATCTACGTCGCGATCGGGCAGAAGGAGTCGACGGTGGTGAGTGTCGTCGACAAGCTGCGAGAGGAAGGCGCGCTCGACTATACGATCGTGGTTTCGGTGTCGGCCGCCGACCCAGCGCCGCTGCAGTACGTTGCGCCCTACGCGGGCGCCGCCATGGCCGAGTACTTCATGTACGAGCAGGGGCGGGCGACCCTCGTGGTCTACGACGACCTGACCAAGCAGGCGTATGCCTACCGCGAGCTCTCCCTACTTCTGCGCCGTCCCCCCGGGCGCGAGGCCTACCCCGGCGACGTCTTTTATCTTCACTCGCGGCTCCTCGAGCGCGCGGTCAAGTTGCGCGAGGAGTTCGCTCTGGTCCCCAAGGACACGCCAGAAGACAGCCGCGACCGCTCCCTGGCGCTGGCCCATCCAGCGGGGCTCGAGGCGCCGGCCGACGTGAGGCCGGACGACCCGCACGGCATCTATCACCGGCCGGAAGGGCGAGAGCGGGCGGAGAAGTGGCTCGAGAGCCTCGAGGACGGCGACAAGTATCGCCTGCACTTCTTCCCGGACAGCGGTGGTTCGATGACCGCGCTACCGATCATCGAGACCCTCGAAGGGGAGGTCTCGGCCTACATTCCGACCAACGTGATCTCGATCACCGACGGTCAGATCTATCTCGAGCCCGATCTCTTCTTCGCTGGCGTCCGTCCCGCGGTCAACGTCGGCATCTCGGTCTCCCGCGTCGGCGGCAACGCTCAGATCAAAGCGATGAAGAAGGTCGCGGGCACCCTCCGTCTCGACCTCGCGTCCTTCCGAGAGCTCGAGGCGTTCGCCCAGCTGGGTACCGAGCTCGACAGCGCGACTCAGAAGCAGCTCGACCGCGGTGAACGCATGGTCGAGCTCCTCAAGCAAGCGCAGTTCCACCCCTATCCGGTCGAAGAGCAGGTGGTTTCGATCTTCGCCGGCACGCAAGGTTTTCTCGACGATCTCGACGTCAAGGAGGTCGCGCCCTTCGAGGAGGCGTTGCTCACGCACTTCCGCGACGAGGAGCCGGAGATTCTCGAGGCGATCGCCGCTGCCGGAACGCTCTCCGACGAGACGGCGGCGAACCTGCGCCGAAGCATCGAAGGCTTCAAGACCGGCTACCGCGTGGAAGCGGCTGGCGGCGACGAGGAACGCAAGGTCTCCTGAGGCGGTCGCGATGGCGAATCGAAGAGAGCTAGTCAAGCGCCGGCGCGCGACGACGAACATCCGCAAGATCACGCGCACGATGCAGTTGATCGCCACGGCGCGATTCCAGTCGGCGTTCAATCGGGCGGTCGCCGGCCGTCCCTATGCCGACAAGCTGGCGGAGATGGTCGCGGATCTCGCCCGCGCGGCGCGTGACATCGAGCACCCGCTCATGGCCACCAACGCCGACGCGCCGGCGCGCGCCCTGGTCGTTCTTACCAGCAACCGGGGTCTGTGCGGCGGGTACAACGCGCACGTACTGCGGCGCGCCCTCGACTTCATCGAGGAGGAGAGCGGCTCTGACGCGAAGCTCCGCATTCACATGGTGGGCAAGAAGGGAGCCAGCTACTTCCGCTTCCTCGGTCGCGAGGTTTTCGAGGCCATCACCTCGATCGGCGACAAGCCCCGCTTCGCCGACGTCTTGCCTCTCGCCAACGAGCTGATCGCGGGATTCACCGCGGGTGAGCTCGCGAGCGTCGACGTGGCGTACATGAAGTTCGAGTCGGCGGGACGACAAGAGGCGGTGGTCGAGCGTCTGTTGCCGCTGCGCGGCCGCTCCCTCGAGGAGGCCGCGGCACTGGACGAGAGTGGCAGTGGAGAAGGCAAGGAGGGCGCACCGGCGAACCGGGAGGTGCAATATGAGTTCTCCCCGTCGCCCTTGGAGCTTCTCAACACGCTCCTCCCCGCCACCGTGCGAGTGCGGCTCTTCCAGTTCTTCAACGACGCCGCGGTGTCGGAGCAGGTGGCACGGATGGTCGCGATGAAGGCCGCGACCGACGCCGCCGAAGACATGATCCGGCGATTGACCCTGCAATACAACCGGGCGCGTCAGACCGCGATCACCATGGAGCTGCTCGACATCGTCGGCGGAGCCAACGCCTTGGGGTAAGAGAAGGAAACGGAACGCAACATGCATCGAACCGGGAAGGGGCGCTCTGCCGCTCCGGCCGCGAAGGATAAGAGAAAGAGGTCACGATCATCATGGTAGACAACAGCAACGTGGGCAACGTCGGCAAGGTCACACAGGTCATCGGCTCGACTCTCGATGCGCAGTTCGAGGAGGGGAATCTGCCGGCGATCTATAACGCGTTGAAGCTCCCCGTCGAGCGCACGGTCATGGGCGAGAGCCGCACCGAGACGCTGTGGTGCGAGGTCGCCCAGCACCTGGGCGGAGGGCGGGTCCGGGCGATCGCCCTCGATTCGACCGACGGCGTGCAACGCGGAGCGGAGATCGCCGATACGGGCGGACCGATTGCGGTGCCGGTCGGCACCGAGACCTTGGGCCGCGTCTTCAACCTGGTGGGCGAGCCGATCGACGGGCGCGGCCCCGTCGGCGCGAAGGAAGAGCGCCCCATCCACCGAGACGCGCCGGAGTTCGAGAACCTCTCGCCCAAGACCGAGATCTTCGAGACCGGGATCAAGGTGATCGACCTCCTCTGTCCCCTGGTGCGAGGCGGCAAGGCCGGACTGTTTGGTGGCGCCGGCGTGGGCAAGACGGTCATCATCCAGGAGCTGATTGCTCGTCTCGCCCGTTTCCACTCCGGCTACTCGTGCTTCGCGGGAGTCGGCGAGCGCACTCGCGAAGGCAACGATCTCTGGCTCGAGATGCAGGAGGCGCAGATCGGCGACACGGGCAAGAGCGTCATCGATCAGACGGTGATGGTCTTCGGGCAGATGAACGAGCCGCCTGGCGCCCGTCTTCGGGTGGCGCTCTCGGCCCTCACAATGGCGGAGTACTTCCGCGACCAGACCGGCGTCGATACCCTGCTTTTCATCGACAACATCTTCCGCTTCTCGCAGGCGGGCTCCGAGGTCTCCGCCCTGCTCGGCCGTATGCCCTCGGCGGTCGGTTACCAGCCGACCCTGGCCACGGAGATGGGCGAGCTCCAGGAGCGCATCACCTCGACCTCACGCGGCGCCGTCACTTCGATCCAGGCGATCTACGTTCCGGCCGACGACTACACCGATCCGGCGCCGGCGACCGCCTTTACTCACCTCGACTCGACCGTAAACCTCGAGCGCTCGATCTCTGAGAAGGGGATCTACCCCGCGGTCGATCCGCTCGCCTCGTCCTCGCGCATCATCGCGCCGGAGAACATCGGCGAGCGCCACTACGCCGTGGCGCGCCGGGTGCAGCAGATCCTTCAACGCTACAAGGATCTACAGGACATCATCGCGATTCTCGGAGTGGAAGAGCTGTCAGAGGACGACAAGGTGATCGTGCGCCGGGCGCGGAAGATCGAACGCTTCCTTTCGCAGCCCTTCTTCGTCGCCGAGCAGTTCACCGGACGGCCGGGCATCTACGTTTCGCGCGAGGATACGATCCGTTCCTTCGAGGAGCTGTGTGAGGGCAAGTGGGACGAGCTCCCCGATCAGGCATTCCTCTACGTCGGCGCTATCGAGGAAGCCGCGGAACAGGCGAAGCAGATGGCCGAGGCTTGATCGTCATGGCGGAGGTCAATACTTTCCGGGTCAGCTTGGTCACTCCCGAGCGCGCCGTGTACGAAGGCGATGCTCGCTTTCTCGTCCTGCCGGCCCACGACGGGGAGCTCGGCGTGCTGCGCGACCGGGCGCCGCTGCTGGTGGCGCTGGGGCCGGGCACCCTGCGCATCGAGGAGCCGGGGGGTGAGCAGCGCTTCTTCCTTACCGGAGGATTCGCGCAAATGGTCGACAATCGTTTGACCGTGCTTGCCGAGCATGCGGAGGCCAGCTCCGCGATCGACCTGGAGGAAGCGCGTGCGGAGCTCGAGGAGGCGCGGGCGATGCCGAGCGAGGATCCGGATGATCTCCGTGCCGGCGAGCGCCGGCGGGAGGCGATCGCGCGCGCCGAGGCACGCCTCAAAGCGGCACGGCGCTAGCCTCTCCCATCTTTGCCCCAACCCGGGGCACGGGCGCTGGGCAAACCGATTTTCCAGCAGCGTGGTAGCGTCGATCGCGTGACGCGCAACGAGCGCCGGTCGCCGAACGACGAATATCAACCGCTCTTCGGCGAACGCGAAGAGGAAGGGGATCTCGAAGGTGTCCGCGACGCCTTCGAAGCCGCCGGGAAACCCTTCTTTTCGTCTCCTCTTCCCTGGATCGCCTGGGCCCTGTTGATGCCCGCGGCCGCTCTGCTGACACCGGCGGTGGCGCAACGTTACGGGGCGAGTCGAGTCCTCCTGCTCTGGTCCTTCACCATTCTCGCCGGGGGTTTGGTGGAGAGCCGAGGCTTCCTCTCCCGCCGGCGAGCGCCTACCACGCCGCTCGCCGCCTGGGTCCTGCGGATCCAGGGCAATCTCTCCCTCGTGGCGGTAGTGCTCTCGGCCCTTCTCGTCTGGGTCGGAGCGGCAGCCTATCTGCCGGGCCTTTGGCTCCTCTTGGTGGGTCACTCGTTCTACGTCGTGGGCGGCCTGGCCTATACGCCGCTCAGACGCGCCGGGGTCTTGATGGAGCTTGGTGGCGCGGTGGCACTGTGGCCGGGCGGTCCGGCCCTTTCGGTTTTCGCAGTTACGATGTTTCTTGCCGCCGGCGGGATGGCTTGGGCGGTGGCGCGGCGCCAACCCTAGCCGGATCGGCGACGGAGCCGTGGCGGCTATTCCTGCTCCGTGTGCGATCGACTCCAGCGGTCGGCCAACGATCCACCTGGCAGAAGCGCGAGAAGGCCGGGCAAACCGAGCAAGCCGATCGTTACCATGGTGGCGATCCAGCGGGTTCCCGTTTGACCGAAGGTCAGCGCCTCGCCGTCGCCGCTGTGGGCGACGATGCGGGCCCATGCCATGCCTGGCGTCTTGCCCCAAAAGGCCAGAGGAATGACGGTATAGAGAAAGGAAAAGGCCGCTACGAAAAGAAGCGCGGCGGGCCAATCGCGCGGGCTCGGAGTGACGCCAAGGAGGCTCGCGCCGAGAGCCAAGAGCAGGAGGGCGGCAAGCCATACGAGAAGGTCGATCGCGGTGGCGAGAAAGCGCTTGGCGAGCGTGGCGCGCGCCGGCCCGGCGTTCTGGGTAGCGTCTTCGGAGACTGTCGAGTCGTCCTCTTGCGAGGAGGCGTCCGCCGGCGGGAAAAGAGGAAGGCTCTCCGCCGCGTCTTCGCGCGTGTCGACGCCGCTTGCCGGTTCCTTCGTGCTCGCCTCGGGCTCGGTTGCCGCGTCCTCCAATTGGGACTTGGGCCGCGTTCCCTCCTCGTTCATCGGGAGATCGAAAAGCAGCGGGGCATCGCCCCGGTCGCGCGGGCGGCTCATCAACGGAACGGCAAGTACTTGACGAAGATCTGGTAGAGAAGGTCGGGCGAACGGGAGCGGTAGGTCTTGCAGAAGCTCACCAGACGCTGCAGCATGACGTCGGCCGGCGCGAGCTTTACGGCCTCGTTGAACTTGGAAAGCGCATCCTTGACCTCCTCACGCTGCAGGTCACGTACGCCGAGGTCGTAGTAGGAATCGACGATCAGGCGCGTCACGGTCTTGTTGTCGGGTTGCACTTGGTGCAGGCGCCAGAGTCGCGGGAGGGCGAGCTCCCATTCTCCTTGGCGGAACAGGTCAATCTCCGGCTCGATCGATGCCAGCTTCGTGTCGCACGTCGCCTTGAGCCGGGCTGCGTCGCCCTTCAACGGAGCGATGGAAGCGGCCTTGGCCAGCCAGTTGGAAGCGAGAAGAAACTCTCCCGCGTTGGCGGCGTTTCGCGCCGATTCCAGCCACTGATCGCGAGCCGCAAGCTCCGCCGGGGCGGGGCCAGCGGATTGCGCTGGCTGCTGCGGTTTCTTGGCCGCTTCCCATTGCGCGATCAATACCTGCGCCTCGGAGTACTGGGGATCGCTGGGAGGCATCCGGCGCAGGACGGTGAGTGCCAGATCGGTCTTGCCCTGCTTGGCGAGCTCCTTGGCGCGAGTTACGGGGTCCGCGGTGGTGGTACTTTGCGCCGGTGTCGCGCTGGTGTTGTGGAAGAGGCGACCACGGTTCGTGTAGAGAAACCAGCCCACGGCGGCGACGGCCAAGAAGACGACCGCGCCGATGGCGATGAAGCGCCGCCGCGCACCGCTCGACTTGACCGCTACCGTAGTGGCGGCGCTCTCCTCGGTGGTGGCGGCACTCTCCTCGCCCGGTTCAGGTGGTACCAGGATCTGGTGCTTCAGCGGTTGCGCCGCCTCGCTCTTTCCATCCTCCGAGAGATCGAGATCGGAAAGCCCTAGATCGATGTCGGAATCGCTCTCCTCCTTGTCCTCCGGGGCCGGCGCGGCCGGCGCCTGACCGCTCTCCAGGCCCTCGAGCGCTTCGCGCGCCGCCATGTGGCCGGGAGAGAGCTCGAGGACCTTCTTCAAGCCCGCGATCGCCTCCTCGTTCTCGCCGGCGTCGGCGTGGGCCAGGGCCTCGTGGAAATGCTGCTCGATCTCGCGTTCGCCCTCGGCCTTCATCTTGCGCGCGATCTCGATCCTGCGATTGGCCTCGGCGTGATCGATGTTGATCAGGAAGATGCGGGACCAAGCGTCGATCGCACCCTGGTAGTTCGCTTGATCAAAGGCAGTCTGCCCCTCTTTGAGGAGCTCCGTAATGCGAGGATCATCGTCCTCGTTGCCGCTCCCTCCGGTGAGATCGACGCCGTTGTTCAAATCGAGACCCGCTCCCGGAGCTGCTTCGGTTGAAGGCGTGGCGCTGGGAGCTTGCGAAGCGGCTTCGGTTGGTGGCGCGGCGCTCGGAGCTTGCGGGGCCGCGGGCTCCGGTGCTTCCTTCTGTGCAGCGAGCGCTTCGACCTCGGAGATTCCCGGATGTTCGGGATCGAGGGCGCGCGCCTTCTCGAGCATCTGGGTCGCCTCCGCGTTATGGCCCGCGCTCAAGTCTTGGCGGGCGCGCTCGAGAAAGCTCTGCACGTAGGGCTCGGCCTCGATCGCCTCTTGCGCCTGGGCCAGGAGGGCCGCGATGCGCGGCTGCGCCTGAGCCTCGGCGGGAGCTTGCGCGAGTGCTTTCTGGAGCTCGTCGAGGTGGCGCTCGGCGAGAAGTTGCTCGAGCTTGGTGGCGAGCGCATCGAAGTTCGTCGGCGGTGCCGGGGGCTCGGGTGTTTCCAGCGGGCCGGCGTTGGGTGCCTCGCGTGCCTCGGGCACCTCGTGCGGCTCGGGTGCCTCGTGCGAGCTCGATCTGGAGCCTGGGGCGGGCGGCTCAGGAGCCTTCGGGGAAGCTGCGGCTGGCTCGGGTGGAGGCGGTGGCGTTGTGGTCGGCGCGGCTTCCTCCACTTCGTGCGCCGGGCTCACCGGTCCGACCTGAGTGTCGAGCGACAAGTTGTCGAGATCGGAGAATGACGTTTCACTCCCGCCTTCATCCGCTTCGCCGGTCAAGTCCGAGACATCGACCGGTCCCTGCATCTGTTCGAGGCGCCCTTGCAGCTTGCGCGCCGGATCGAAGAGGGGATCGAGTCGGAGAATGAAGTCACAGCCCAACAGGGCCTCTTGCTGGTTCCCCTTGCCCGCGAGCTCGAGGGTCTGCTCGAAGGTGGCGAGAATCCGCTGCTGAATCTCGGAGGGGAGGGAGCTGTTGCCCGGGTAGCTCATACGGTTGGGCCGAGGGCCTGCGATCAGGGAGGTTCTCGGTGCTTGCTGATCCGATGTATGGTAGCAAAGCCCGGCAGCGCCGGACAACGGGTTCTTATCGCATCTATCTTACCGAACTGTGTGCCCCTGTCGTGACCCTGCTCGAGGCCGTTCCCAACGTCAGCGAAGGGAGAGACGCCAGGACCATCGCCGCGCTCGCGAAGTCGGTGAGCGTTACAGCTGGAGCTTCCCTTCTCGACTCCTCCTCCGATCCGGATCATCACCGCACCGTGCTCACCTTAGCGGGTGAGCCAGAGGCCTTGAACCTGGCGCTGCTCGAGCTCTTTCGGGTGGCGCTAGAGAGCATCGATCTTCGCCGTCACCGTGGCGTTCACCCACGGGTGGGGGCCGTCGACGTGGTTCCTTTCGTCCCCCTGGGGAGCTCGACGATGTCCGATGCGGTAACCAGCGCCAGGAGCTTGGGCCGTGCTGTCGCCGCGCGCTTCGAAATTCCGGTCTATCTCTACGGTGAGGCGGCGCCCCTTCCGCAACGGCGCTTTCCAACGGCCTTTCGCCGCTTTGGTCTCGACGGCCTCGGCGAGCGAATGGCTCGCGATGCGTCCTGGGCTCCCGACTTCGGCCCTTCTCGTCTCCATCCCACCGCCGGTGCGGCTCTGATCGGCGCTCGGGAGCCGTTGATCGCCTTCAACGCGCTGCTTGCGAGCGATCACCTCGACCACGCCAAGGCCTTGGCGCGCTCGCTGCGCGAATCGAGCGGCGGCTTGCCCGCGGTGCAGGCGATCGGGGTTTCATTAGCGCGTCGAGGTCGAGCCCAGGTGAGCATGAATCTCCTCGATTACCGGCGCACTCCTCCCCTGGCGGTGGTCCGCCGTCTGCGAGCCCTGGCGTCGGGGCTCGGGGAAGAGATCGAGGCCACGGAGCTGGTCGGCTTGATTCCGCGAGCCGCCCTAGCGGGGACCTCTCCGGAAGAGCTTTACCTCGAGGGCTTCAGCGCCTCCAAGATCTTGGAAGTCCGCTTGGCCGAGGCGGGGCTGCAGTAGTCGCGATCATCCTTCGGTTAGCGATGCGGCCAGCCGTTTCGCGATTCCACCAAAGCTCCCCGAGGACATAGCGACGATCACGTCGCCCGGGCGCGCGGCGCGCGCCACCTCGTCGTAGAGCTCTTCCAAGCTGCTGGCGCGGGTGGCTTCGGTCCCGGCGCTGACCAGGTCCTCACACAACGAGTCGAGGTCGAGCCGCTCCGCGGCGGGGAGCCGATCGCGGTGGAAGATCGGTGCGAGGCCGACCCAATCTGCGTGGGCGAAGGCGGCGCGGTAGTCCTGCTGAAAGAGGCGGCGCGCCGCCGACAGGCTGCGAGGCTCGAAGAGCGCCATGAGCCGGCGCCGAGGGTAGCGCTGGCGCAGGGCTTGGAGAGTGACGGCGACCGCGCTCGGGTGATGCGCAAAGTCGTCGATGACCGTGATCCCCGCGCCCTCACCGACGACCTCGAGGCGTCGATGGACACCGTGGAACTCGGCGAACGCGTCGGCGAGCGAGGCCGGGTCGAGACCGTCGTGGCGCGCCGCGGCCCAGACCGCGAGAGCGTTGGTCAGGTTGTGGGCTCCAGTGAGAGGGATCTCGACGTTCTGATCGCGGCCCGCGAGATCGGGCAGGCGGCAGAGGATGGTCGATCCGAGCTCGTAGTCGAGGGGGCGAAGACTGCAGTCCTCGCTGAGGCCGTAGGTGATGACTTCGCACGGAGCGGCCGCGGCGAGGGCCACGACCTCGGGTTGATCGCCGCAGGCTATGAGCAGGCCGTCCTCGGGAAGGGTTGAGATCAGGCGACGATAGGCGTCGATGAGCAGCTCGGGGGAGGGGTAGAGATCGGCATGGTCGTATTCGACGCTGGTCACAATCAGGGTCTGGGGCCGATAGTGCAGAAACTTCGGGCCGCGATCGAAATATGCGGCGTTGTACTCGTCGCCTTCGACGATGAACCTCGGTCCGGATCCGAGGGCGAAGCTGGTGGGAAGATCCATGGGGAGCCCACCGATCAGATAGCCGGGCTGGGCGCCGCAGCGCTGGTAGGCCCAGGCGGCGAGGGTGGTCGTGGTGGTCTTTCCGTGCGTGCCGGCGATGACCAGGGGCTGGCGCTCGGCGAGGAAGAAGCGCCACAAGGCCTCGGGCATCGAGATGCGCGGGATGCCCAGACGCTCAGCCTCCTCGGCCTCGACGTTGGACCGCGGCACGGCGTTTCCGACGACGACAAGGTCGGGGCGGGGGTCGAGGTGAGCGCTGTCGAAGCCGATCAGAGGAAAGATTCCGGCCGTCTCGAGGAGCTCGCTCATCGGCGGGTAGAGCGGGCCGTCGGAGCCTCGCACCCGGTGGCCCTGTTCTTGCAAAAGACAGGCGAGCGGTGCCATGCCCGTGCCACCGATCGCGATGAGGTAGATGTCGAGTCGAGACTGATTCACGATCTGAAGTTCACGCGAGAAGCGACACAGTGTAGCATTGGTCAGCGTCCGACGATCGACCCTGAGAACCGAGGAGGAGGAAGTCAACCGATGGATCGCAAGAGAGCCGGTATCGCCATTTTGGCAGTGACCAGCGCCCTACTAGTCGTAACGAGCGCGGTGGCAGCGCCGCCGTCGAGCACCAAGACTATAAAGTCCAAGGCCAACTCGGCCGATGACGCCCACCAGCCCACGATCATCGCTCCTGACCCGGT
>JBJKRB010000007.1:0-6212 GCA_046704885.1 Thermoanaerobaculia bacterium
GTTGAAACTCTGCCTCTTGCTCTTGGGGAGCCAAGCTAGCACATCGCGGCCACGCCCTTCCCGCTCACGACAGCGGCCCCCGATCCCAACCAAGCACGTCGCCCGAGGCTCTAGTGGGCGTGGCGGCGCGCCGCGATCCCCTCCTTCGTAGCGGCGAGGAGGCGATCCAGTCTCTTCGACTCCCTGGGAGTCAGCCCTGGCTCCTCCCGCGCTCGCGAGATCATGGGAAGAAGCTCCGCACTGCCCAGCATGTAGGCGTAGTCGTAGAGGTCCCTCTCATGGGCCAGGTGCGGAAGCTTCGCCGCCGTGATCAAGGCGCGGTAGACGGTCAATCGTTCGTGGGAGCCACAAAACTGGACGTGCGCATTGCCAAACGCGGCTTGAAGGATCCGGATATGGGGCCTTTCGCCCCGGAAGTAGCGCATGAGGTCGGCTGCGACCTCCGCGCCCGAGTCGACGGGCTCGTTCCAATTCCCGTGTCCTGCTACCGGAGGCAGACAGTCCGGAACCGTCCCCTCAGCGACCCAGAGGGTGTAGTCGCCCGCTAGCGCCACACCTGGCAAAACCATGGCGAAAACGCAGACGAAGAGCCCGGGAAGCCACCGATGCGTAACCTTTCGGGGCGGGATGTGTCTTTCCACGGATACCCAGCCTTTCGCCGGCAATCGAGCCGAGACCTGATAGCTCTTTCCTTTGACTCCGAGCGTACACCGCCGGGCGCCACGGTTTCAGCTCGCCGGCAGCACCGCGGGAGCGGCCGCCTTCGTCGCCCGGAACCAGTTCACCTCTAGGTGCCAGGGCTGTAGAGGCGAGGGCGAGCGTCAGACTTCGCGCGCATCGAAGAGGAACAACCGGGCGTCCCCCTCAGATCCACACGTCGTTCTCGGCGGTCAGCGCGCCGCCCGCGTCGCCGGTGTTGACCACCCCGCGCGGCTCGATCAAGAGAACGCTCACCTCGCTCTCGGCGTACGGCTTGTGCTCCAACCCCTTGGGCACGACGAACATCTCGCCGGGACCGATCGTGACCGAGCCGTCGCGGAAGTCGATCCTGAGCGTCCCATCGATGACGAGGAAGGCCTCGTCGGTCTCCTCGTGCTGATGCCAGACGAAGTCGCCCTCGAGCTTGGCGAGCTTGAACTGGTAGTCGTTCATCTCGCCGATCACCTTGGGCGTCCACTGCTCGCTGAAGAGATCCAATTTCTCCGCGAAATTAACCGCTCTGTAATCCATGACGGCTCCTTCTCGGGTCGCTAGCTCTCCTTCTCCGGGAGCGCGTAAGTCTCTCCCCGCTTCGAGACCTCGAACTCCTTCGACTTGCCGCGCGCGATGCTCAGCGTCTTCCACTCGGACCCGGCCCAGTGCTTGGCAAGAAGAACGATCTGGCCGACGTGCGCCGCGTAGTGGGTGAGCTGACGGAGGAGTGCCTGCGGCACCGCGTGAGGCTCGCCGCGGATGGTGATCGTCTTGCCGAGATCGGCGGGGGTGAGCGCGGAGATCGCTCTCAGGGCACGCGTCCAGCCGTCCTCCCAGGCTGCGGTGATCTCCTCCCGGGTGTCGGCGCCGCGGAGCTCGAACTCCTCGTCGCGTTCGCGCGTCGCCTTCTCGCCGTCGCTGGTCAGAAAGTCGGTCCAGCGCGAGCGCATGTTCCCCGCCATGTGCTTCATGAGGGTGGCGATGCTGTTGGCCTCCCGGTCGAGGAGGCGCGAGAAGTCATCGTCCCCCACCTGCGCGGCGGCGCGGTCGGCCTGCTTCTTGAGCTTCTCGAATTCCGTGACAAAGAGATCGATCAAGGCCTTTTCGTCCATAGTGAAGCTAGCCTAAACCATTCCTGTCGCAGGCCAAGCCCGCCCCACGACCAGGTGCCACCCTCTTGGTGGTCGGAACCGACCAAGGTGCCAGGCACCTTTGCGTGCCTCCAGGTGCCACCCCCGTAGTTGTAGCTAAGAGAGCGCCGAGGGCCAAACCGGGTCAGGTGGACGGTTCGGGCGTTGGAGGCGTCGAGGGCGCCGCGAGGCGATTGAGGAGGGGGACGAAGGCGCTCAAGACGAGGGCGGCGACCAGGGCGCCGGCGCCGAGCCAGGCGAAGAGCCGGGTGTAGACGGGCAACGTCGCCACCGCGTTCGTCACCCCGGCGGGGATGGCGGCGAGGCCGGCGATCGCGCCCCCCGCGAAGTTGCTTACCCCCATCCCCAGGAACCAGGCCCCCATGATGATGCCGCGCGAGCGCTCGGGCACGAGCTGCGAGACCATCGAGAAGCCGAGGGCGCTGATCAGGAGCTCGCCCAGCGACTGCGCGGCGTAGCCGGCCACCAGCCACGAGGGAGAAGCGATCCCCGCCCGCGCGGTGAGCGCGCTTCCCGCGTAGAGAAAGAAGGCGGCGGCGAGGAGATAGAGGCCGGCGGCGTACTTGACGGCGATCGAGAAGTCGCCGTGCTTGGTCTTCCCCATCCGCTGGTAGAACCAGGCCAAGGGGAGCGCCAGCACCACCAGCCAGAATTGATTGAGGTCCTGGAACTGCGCCGGCGCGACGTGCATTCCGAGCAGGCTGTGGCGGACGTTGCGCAGCGCGAAGAGGGTGAGCGAGGTGTAGATCTGCTGGTTGTAGATCGCCCAGATCACCGACACCGCTGTGAAGACGATGCAGGCGACCACCCGCCGGCGCTCGCGCCGCTCGCCGGTCACCAGGAGATGGGCGAAGACGTAGATCATCAGGAGCAAGAAGAGCCCGACGACGGCGAGCGCGATCGAGCGGTAGCGCACGACCTCGGCAAGGAGGGCGGCAATCGCGAGCGACCCAGCGATGACGCCCCCGAGCTTCCGCCAATCGAGCTTCTCGAAGTCGGGCCGGGTGCCGTAGGGGCGGAGATACCGCCGGAAGGCGCCGTAGTTCGCGAGCCCGAGGGTGAGGCCGATGGCGCTTACCCCGAAGGCGAGGTGCCAGCTGTCGAAATGCAGGGAGCCGATCGTCAGCACCCACGTCTGGTGATCCTTGATCCAAGGGATCAACAGGATCGAGACGAAGGAGCCGATGTTGAGCGACATGTAGTAGATGGTGAACAGGATGTCGAGGCGCGAGTGCTCGCCTTCGTAGAGGCGCGAGACGAGGTTGTTGGGATTGACCTTGAAGAGCCCGTTGCCGAGCGCGATCAGCCCCATGGCGGGAAAGAAGGTGCTGGTCAGCGGCACCGAGAGGAGCAGATAGCCCAAGCCCAGGGTGGTCGCGCCCAGGACCAGGGTGCGGCGGGCGCCGAGCACCCGGTCGCCGACCCACCCCCCCAACATCGGCATCGAGTAGACCAGGGCGGAAAAAGAGCCCCAGACGAGATCGGCGCGAGCGTCGCCCAGCCCCAGGCGCTCCACCATGTAGAGGACCAGCAGCGAGGCCATGCCGTAGTAGCCGAAGCGCTCCCAGATCTCGACGAAGAAGAGGACGCCGAAGGCTCTTCTCGGATGGCGTTCGGGAATGGCTTCCGCGGCGGGCATAGAGTCAGCTCAGCAGGGAACCGTCGGAGCTTACACCCCAAGCTCGAGCCAGCGAAACGCCGGAGTGTAGACTGCGATCGGAATGCGAACCGCAAGAGAAATCAGGTGAAACGATGAAGATTCGAGACATGAACTGGAAGCAGGTCGAGGAGTATCTCGAGCGCGACGATCGCGCCGTCCTCCCGATCGGAAGTACCGAGCAGCACTCGGCCCTGAGCCTCGCGACCGACCACATCCTCTCCCAGCGGGTGTCGGTGGAGGCGGCGGAGCCCTTGGGCGTCCCGGTCTTTCCCGGCCTCCCCTACGGGATCACGCCTTACTTCATGGCCTATCCGGGGACCGTTAGCCTGACGCCCGAAACGCACGGTGCCCTCATCCGCGAGATCCTCTCCAGCCTCGCCGCGCACGGCTTCAAGCGCATCGTCGTGGTGAACGGCCACGGCGGCAACAATCCCGCCCAGGAGGCCATCGAGAAATGGCTCGAGAGCCAGCCCGGCGTCGCCGTCCGGTTCCACAACTGGTGGAACGCGCCCGCCACCATCGCCAAGGTCAAGGAGATCGATCCGGTCGCCTCGCACGCGTCGTGGATGGAGAACTTCCCGTGGACGAGACTTCCCGGCGTCGACTACTCCGGCGAGCGCAAGGCGCCGATCGACGTCGAGCTCCTCCACTCCTTGGAGCCCGATAAGGCGCGCGAGCTCCTGGGCGACGGCAACTTCGCGGGGCTCTACCAGCGCCCCGACGAGGAGATGCTCGCGATCTGGCGGACCGCCGTCGAAGAGACCCGCCGCGTTATCGCCAACGGCTGGTCCTGAGCGGCCGGCATGCGACTTGCCCCCGACTGCTCTCGATTGCGGCTCTTGACCAGCCGCTGCTCTTCGGCCGCCACCGATCGGTGGTCGGTACCTGACTTCTTGCCGGGCGCAGCTGGTAGACTTCGGACAATGTCAGTCGAGGAGCGGAGTGAAGAGCGCCGACGGCGGATCGTTGCTCACCGGGCCAAGGATTTCGCCGACGCCGACCGCTGGGATCTGGAATATTGGCAGTCCAAAACACCCGAGGAACGCCTCTCTGCCCTCGTTGCGATCCGCCGCGACGTAGAGCTGGTCGAAGCAGCCCGCGCGAAGCCTTCCAGGGAAGGCTAGACATTGGATTCAGTTCAGGACTTCGAGGACATCCTCGACCTTTTTGACCGCCATGAGGTTCGCTACCTGATCATCGGCGGACTGGCCTTCATCTACCATGCGAAGCCCCGCTACACGAAAGACATCGACCTGTGGATTGGGCCTGGGCAAGACAATCTCGAGCGCGCCAATCGCGCGCTCCGGGAGTTTGGAAGCCCCTATCTGCTCGACCCGAGTCAGCCGGCAGAAATCCTCCAACTAGGCGTTGAACCAAACCGCATTGATCTTCTTCAGGATGCAGGCCGCCTGCCCTTCGACGAAGCCTGGTCTCATCGGATCGAGGGGCGCTACGGGCGGGCAAGAGCTCTTTGGATCGACCTCGACGGCTTGATCGCCATCAAGAGCCAGATCGACGATCCTCGTCACCAGGAAGACGCGCGAGTCTTGAAGCGGGTTCGCGAGGGGAAGGACTCCGAGCAGCGCTAGCGCCACGATTCCGACCCCAGCCCGCTGGGAATCTTCGTTTGTCAATCTCGTGGCGACCATCCTCATGCTTCAATCCTGGTCGGGCATCCGAAACGCGGGGACCGGCGACCTCTTCCCCACCGTGATGACGCCAAAGCCATCGGCAACGACCCACCCAGACGATTGGTGCGGGGCGGGGGCTTCTTGAGAGCGACCGAGAAGATCGAGCCCTGGGCGCGCCGCAACCGCGGACGATCAACTTTGCAGTAGAGCACCCTAGCGACGTTGCAGTAGTCCCATTAACCTTCATCGTTAACAAGATTCTTGAAATCCGCCGGGCGGGCGAGTATCCTCGCAACGAACGGACGGTCAAGAAGACCCCACAACCGACGGAAGGGGGATCGAGCTGGACGCAAGCCGCGCCGATCCTCGCTGCCGTTTGGGAGGAAGCCCATGAGCAGCGAGCTCGAGAACCCGTTTCACCCCGACGTCGTTTCGCCGCCCGGCGAAACGCTCGAAAGAGTCCTGAACGATCGGGGCATGAGCCAGGCCGAGCTCGCCGAACGGACCGGGAGGCCGAAGAAGACGATCAACGAGATCGTCAAGGGCAAGGCTTCGATCACGGCGGAGACCGCGCTGCAGCTCGAGCGCGTTCTCGGCACCCCAGCCGCTTTCTGGAACAGCCGTGAGCGGGAGTACCAGGAGCACCTGGCGCGGGCCAAGGAGGTGAGAGAGCTCCGCGGCAAGACCGACTGGTTGAGGCAGGTTCCACTGCCGGAGCTGATCGGCCGAGGATGGGTGCGGAGAGCGGACGACAGGGTCGCGCAGCTGAGAGAGGTCTTGATGTTCTTCGGCCTCGCCTCGCCCGAGCAGTGGCGGAGCGTGTATCAGAGCACCCAGGCCGCGTTCCGCCGCTCGCCCGGCTTCGACGTCGATGAAAGGTCCCTCTCGGCGTGGCTTCGCAAGGGAGAGATCGAAGCGCAGAAGATTCGCTCGACGGAGTTCGAAGAGCCCCGCTTCCGCGCCGCCTTGAGCGAGATTCGCAAGCTCACCCGCAAGGGTCCCGTTGCCGCGATCCCGGCCGCGCGCGACCTCTGCGCCGGGGCGGGCGTCGCGCTCGTCGTGATCCCGCACTTGCGC
>JBJKRB010000008.1:0-19519 GCA_046704885.1 Thermoanaerobaculia bacterium
GGGCGCCGGCCCGGCGCCCGGTTACCCGCACCGTCCGGTCACTCTCGAGGTAGACCTTGTCATGGGTCAGGTCGATCGCCATCGCCAGGCGCGGCCGCGACGCCAGCCAGTAGGCGTAGCGCAAGCTGTAGTAGAAGGGCGAGCGAAAGGGCTCGTTCTTCCACGAAACGTCGTGCAGGGTGAGGATGTCGCCCTTGGGCGTCCGAAGCTCGAGGTCGCTCTTGGTGGTCGATGAGTTTCCGAGAAAGAGGAAGAGCTCGCCGTGCGCCCAGGCCCGCTCGGCCGACACTCCAGCGAGCAAGCAGAAGACGAGCGCGACGGCGGCGACGCCGGAAATGGTGAAAACTTTCGATCCGCTGCGAAGTTGCGGCATGGTGGCCTCCTTGAGAAGTGGGCCCAACCGCCCCGCCGAGGTCTGCTTCGATGATACGCCCCGACACCCTTCGCGACGTACCCTTGCATGGGTGGGAGGGCGCCCACCCTCCGGGGTATGGCCGACCCCCGGGGCCTCCGGTAGAAAAAGAGACCAGCGGAAGGGGATAGAAGGGGGAAGCATGGATTACCCATTTTGGAACCCCGGCGTTAGCTACGCGTTCCTGATGGCTTCGATCGCCATCTTGCACGTCTTCGTCTCTCAGTTCGCGATCGGCGGCGGCCTCTACCTGGTGGTGACCGAGCATCGGATGAGGAAGCGCGGCGAGGCGGGCGGGCTCGAGTACCTCGAGCGTTTAACCAAGGTCTTCGTCCTCGTCACCATCGTCTTCGGGGCGCTCTCCGGCGTCGGCATCTGGTTCATCATCGGCCTGTTGAACCCCGGCGCTACCGAGGTCCTGATCCATAACTTCGTCTGGGGCTGGGCGATCGAATGGACCTTCTTCATCGTCGAGATCGCGGCGGCGATCTTCTACTACTACAGCTTCCGCACCATGCCGGCCAAGACGCACCTGGCGATCGGCTGGATCTACTTCGCCGCGGCCTGGCTGTCGCTCGCGGTGATCAACGGCATCCTCTCCTTCATGCTGACCCCCGGCAAGTGGATCACCACGGGAAGCTTCTGGGACGGAATCCTGAATCCCACCTACATCCCGACGACCATCTTCCGCACCGGCATCTGCTTGCTCCTGGCCGGTCTCTACACCCTGCTCGTCGCCTCGCGCCTGCCCAAGGGGGAGCTCAAGACTCACCTGGTGCGTTGGAACGCCGGTTGGGGCCTGGCCGGACTCGTGGTGATGGCGCCGAGCTTCTACTGGTTCTACCATGCGGTACCGGGGCACCTCATCCAAGAAGCCTTTGCCCGCCTGCCGACGCCGCTTCATGCGATGTACGCGTCCTTCATCTTCGCCGGCGCTCTGGCCCTCCTCCTTCTCGTCCTCGACGTCTTCTTCTCGCGCCGCCTGGTGACCACCCTCGCGGTGATTCTGATGCTCGTCGGCCTGGGCTACGTCGGCGCCTTCGAGTGGTTCCGCGAATCGGTCAGGAAGCCATGGATCATCGCCGGCTACATGTACGGCAACGGCATCGTGGTGGGTGACGCGGCCGAGATCCAGAAGTCGGGTGGCTTGATGAAGCAGATCGTCTACAAGACCGGTGATCCCGGCGCCGACCTCTTCCGCCATGCTTGTCAGACCTGCCATACGGTCGACGGCTACCACGGGCTCGACGTCCACTTCGCCCACACCGACCCGCCGTTCGCTGCCGCCCTGGTCGAGGGGGTCGGCAAGATGCGGGCGCACATGCCGCCCTTTGTCGGCACCGGCGCCGAGGCGGAGGCGATCGCCGACTACATCCGGGCGCGGGTCGACCGGACCCCGCTCGACCAGGCGACCGGTCTCAGTGGAGCGGCCTTGGGCAAACGGGTCTTCGAGCTACGCTGCGGCACCTGCCACCAGCTCGGCGGCTATCAGGACCTGACCAGCACCCTCTCCGGGCTGGCTCCCGCGGATATCAACGGCATCCTCGACAGCGCCGCCGACTTCGATCCCGCCATGCCGCCCTTCACCGGCGACGCCGCCGAGCGAGCGGCCTTGATCGACTACATCCAGACGATCGGCGAGAAACCGGCGGGGAAGCAAGCCGCCGGCGCCACCTCGCCTCTCCATGAAGCCGGCAGACGATCCGTTGGTGAGAAGGGAGGTGCCTCATGACTCTCCACGCCTACGACTTCATTCCCTCGCCCCTGTGGCTCTTGACGGTGCTCCACATCCTCACCCTGACCCTCCACTTCGTGGCCATGAACCTGCTGGCCGGAGGCGCCGCGATCCTCGGTTACTTCTGGGCCACTGGCCGGGGCTCGACGCCCGCCGCGCGCCGCTACACCAAGGCTCTGCCCGCGATCATGGCGGCGACGATCACCCTGGGGGTGGCGCCCCTCCTCTTCGTCCAGCTCGTCTATCCGCGCCAGATCTATGGCGCCTCGATCGCCAGCGCCTGGCTCTGGCTCGCCATCATTCCGGCGCTGGTCATCGCCTACTACCTGGTCTATGGCGCCGCCTTCGGCAAGCCCGAGAGCGGTCACGCCAAGTGGTATCTACTGGGAGCCCTGGTGGTCTTCCTTTACGTCAGCTTCGTCTACAGCTCGGTCTTCGCCATGGGCGAGCGGATGAAGCTCGTTGCCGAGCTCTACACCCGGAACCAGGCCGGGGTCTTCGTCAACCCGGCTCTCGGGGAGTACATCGCTCGCTGGGGGCACATGCTCCTCGGCGCCCTGACCGTCGCCGGCTTCTTCCTCGGTATCATCGCCGGCAAGGACGAAGCGGCGTTCCGTTCCGCGAAGAAGATCTTCGTCTGGGGGCTGGTGGGAACGTCGCTTCTGGGCGTCGTCTACCTGCTCACCCTGGGCGACATCATCCGGCCCTTCATGCTCGGGTCCGGAATCCTTGCCGTGGCTGTGGGCTTCGTTTTGACCCTGGTCGCGATCCTCTACTTTTTCAGCCGACGGTTCTGGACGGCGGGCGCCCTGGTGTTCGTCTCCATGCTCGCCATGGTCTTCGCCCGTCACGAGGTGCGCCTGCTGCGCCTCGTCGGGCAGTACGATCCGGCCACCGTCCCCGTCCACCCGCAGTGGGGGGTCTTCGCCCTCTTCCTCTTCTTCTTCGTGGTGGCGCTGGGAATCGTCGCCTGGATGGCGCGGGTTTTCTTCTTTGGACCGAAGGTGAAGCCCGTGTAGGAAGCGTAAGGAACTCCGCGTCGGCGCTCGCCACCGCGCGTCGGCTTTCGTGAACCTCTCCAATGGAGGGAGAAAGCATGACCCTTAGCTCCGGACGTCGAACGTCGATGAGCCTCCTGTGTGCGGTGGCCCTCGTTCTAACCCTCGTCGCAAGTCCCGCTCTCCAGGCGCAGGCCACTTACACGATCACCCAGATCTCCAGCTCCACGACGGACATTTCCCAGACCCCTTCGGCCTGGGGAGACACGGTCGCCTTCGCTTCGGCCGCGGACCTGGTGAGCGGACAGAACACCAGCCACATCTTTCAGATCTTCTACTGGAACGGCTCGACCCTCCAGCAGATCACCCACGCCACCAGTGGCCTTACCGAGGTGCCGTCACTGTGGAACGGCACGATCGCGTTCTCCTCGTCGGCCGACCTCACGGGGGGCAATCCCGACGGAAACCCCGAGATCTTCTTCTGGGACGGCTCCGTCATTCACCAGATTACCGACACCATTGGATGGGTGTCCGGTGATCCATCACTCTCCGGCGGCTCGATCGCGTTTTACTCGAACGCCGACTTGACGGGCGGGAACTCCGACCACAGCGGCGAGATCTTCTTGTGGAACGGCTCGACCTTCCAACAGATCACCAGCGATACCACCGGGCACGGCTCCAACGCCCCGTCGTTCGATGGCTCGATGATCGCCTTCGCGTCGGACGCCGATCTGGTGAGCGGGCACAACACGGACAACAACTTCGAGATCTTCCTATGGAACGGCTCGACCATTCAGCAGATCACCGACGCGACGACGGGGCGCAGCGAGGCTCCGTCGCTGTCCAACGGCATGATCGCCTTCGAGTCGACCGCCGACCTGACCGGTGGCAACCCCGACGGCAGCTACGAGATCTTCCTGTGGAACGGAACAACCCTCCAGCAGATCACCAGCTCGCCCACGGAGGATTCCCAGGGCTCCTCGCTCGACGGGACCCTTCTCGCCTTCGACTCCTCGGCCGATTTCACCGGCGACAACGCGGACGGAAGCCGCGAGATTTTCCTGTGGAACGGATCCGCCTTCCAGCAGATCACTAGCTCGACCACCGGCAGCTCCGAAATTCCGTCGCTCTCGGGCCGCTACATCGCCTTCGAGTCGACCGCCGATCTGACCGGCGGAAACGCGGACGGGAGCCCGGAGATCTTCCAAGCGTCGCGGTTCTCGCTCTTGGCCATCCCCACCCTGGGCTCTTGGGGCCTCGCCTTCGTCGCGCTCTTTCTCCTCGGATGGGGCATGTGGAGCATGAGGAGGCGCCCTTCGCGGGCGACGATTCGCTAAGCGCTACGGCGCTGCGGAGTGGGGCGGGCCGGGGCCCGGCTCGGTGCGGGTGAGGAGGAAGGCGGTCAAGTCGTGGAGCTCGTCTTTCGACAGGATGGCGCCGAAGGCGGGCATGTTGCCGCCGCCATTGACGATGCGGATGGTGATCTCGTCGGCGCTCAAGCGGTTGCCGACGTAGGTCAAGTCCGGTCCCCGATGGCCGCCGTCGTCACCGATCGCGTGGCAGTAGAGGCACGCCTTGCGGTAGAGCAGGTCGGCTCCATGCGCCGCGTCCGGGCTGACCTGGCCCACCACCTGGGCGGTGAGCGGCTTGGCGTTGAAGTCGGGCGACCAGGGCGAGCGCACTCCCTCGACCCATAGCGTCCCCACCATGGTGACGATGAAGAGAACGATGGCGACCGACCAGGGGCGCCGCCGCGGGCTTCGCTCGCCCTTGTTGAACAGAAGCGGCAAGAGTAGGAGGACCCCGACGGCCAGGGGCGGTCCGAAGGCGATGGCGTAGGACTCGATCGCCTTGGGCATCAGGGCGTAGAGCGCGAAGATCCAGAGGAAGTACCAGTCGGGGCGCGGGTTCGAGTTGATGTTGGCGGGGTTGGGCGCCGCCTGGAGGGTGGGCGGCCCGACGTAGACCGCGAGGAAGAGGATGACGAGGACCACCAGGAGTCCGAACGCCATGTCGCGCCATGCGGCGTTGGGCCAGAAGGGCACTCCCTTCTTCTCCAGCATCTTCTCGTACCAGCCGCGGTAGGTCGCGGGGTCGACCGGACGGCCCGCCTCGGGAGGCTCGGAGATCCCGTTGCGGATCACGAGATAGAGGTGAAGAGCGATGATGCCGAAGAGCAGGGCCGGGATCAGGAAGACGTGAAAGGCGAAGAAGCGACTGAGGGTCGCCCCGCCCAGAGTGTCGCCGGCGAGGATGAAGTGGGCGAGCCAGGTGCCGACGACGGGAATCCTTCCGGCCTGCTCGGCGCCGACCACCGCCGACCACACCCCGTTGTTGTCCCAGCGCAGGAGCTGACCGGTGAAACCGGTGCCGACCGTCAGCCCGAGGAGGATCACGCCGGAGATCCAGCTCATTTCGCGCGGATACTTGTAGGTGCCGTGGATGTAGACGCGGATCATGTGGATGCCGACCAGGAGGATCATGGCCGAGGCGCCGTAGTAGTGAATACCGCGCAGGACCGAGCCGAGCGGGGCCTGGTAGGTGATGTACTTGAGCGACTCGTAGGCCGAGGCCGAGGTCGGTTGGTACATCAAGGCGAGTGAAACGCCGGTCACCACCTGGAGCACGAAGACGAAGAGCGTCGCGCTGCCGAAGACATAGGTCCAGCGCGAGTCGGGCGGAACCAGGTGTTTCGCCAACGGCCCCACGAACTCGGAGAGCCCGGTCTTCTCGTCGAACCAGCCCCACAAAGCCTTGACTCTCTTCGTCACGCCGCTCATCACAACCTCGTAATCGGAATCGGGCTCGCCAGGATCTGCACCTTGCCCCGGTGCACCCGGATCGGGTAGCGCGCCAACCCGTGCGGCGGCGGGCCCGCGGCCACCGAGCCGTCCTCGTTGTAAACGCCGCCGTGGCAGGGACACAGGAAGATCTTGGCGTCCGGCAACCAGCGCACCGGACAGCCGAGGTGGGCGCAGTTGACCGCAAAGGCGACGAACTCGTCCTCCGCCAACCGGCGCACCCAGGAGGCGGTCTGGGCGGTGATGCCCGACCAAGGGAGCGGTGAGGAGTCACGGAAGTCGACGAGAACGGTCTGCCCTACGGTGAACTTGGCGAGCGGTCCGATGTCGCGCCAGATCCGCGGCGACTTGCGGAAGAGAGGAGCGAGCAGGGCGCCGATCGCGGGAATCCCGAGAAGCGCCGCCTCGACCGCGCCGGCGAACATCAAGAGCTTGACGATGAAGCGGCGCCGGGTGGCCTCGCGATCGGGCGCTCCGCCCTCACTCATGACCGAGCTCCCGGATCCATCCGACGAGGGCCGTCCCCGAGACCACCGCGCCGACGATCGCGACCAGCGGCGAGGTCACCAGCGCCCAGAAGAGAAGGGTGAGGCCGAAGGCGAGAGCCACCGGCCAGTAGGTCGGGCGCGGCATCTCCTCCGGTGTTGCCGGAGAGGCCGGGTACTCCTCGGCGATCGCTTCGGTCCTTTTCTCGTCCATCGTCGCCTCTTCTCTCAGCTCGTCTTTCGCACGGGCAGGCCTCCGCCGGTCTCGTGCCCCTCGCGGTACCAACGCGCGAGCGAGATCATCACGTTGGTGATGTAGATCATGCAGGCTGGGACCCACATGGTGAGCCCCGCCATCTCCTGGTCGACCTTGGCCGCCGACTTGCCGCCCGCTTGGAGGAGAGAGACCAGGCCGCTCGTGGCCGTCGCGCCCGTCACTCCCGTCGCGGCGCCGCCCGCGGCGTAGAGCCCCGCCGGGCTGAAGGTGATGGCGATACCGAGCACGGTACAGCCGGTGCAGGCCAAGAAGAGATAGAGCGCGCGGGTCAAATGCGCAAGACGGCGCAGCTCCACCGGCGCGAAGACCGGCCAAATGAAGATCAGCCCGGAGAGCAGGAGCTGAAGCTCTTGAACCGTCGCCAGGAGCGGCGACCCCGCCACCCGGTGAAAGAGCGCCGGGAGCTGCCAGAGCCACATGGCGCTCATTCCGAAGAGCCAGGCGACCACCGGATGGAAGAGGAACGTGGCGACCTTCTTTACCCGCGGGCGGGCGAGGAAACGAACGTAGGGCGCCGGGTCGGCGCCACTCAAGAGCAGGGGCGGAATGATCAAGAGCAGCGTGATGTGCCGCGCCATGTGAAAGGTCAGATGGTAGGGGCCGAAGACGCTCATCGGCACGACCGCGGCGGCGGCGAGGAGCGCCACGCCCAGGAAGTACCAACCGTTTCTTCCTCTCTCCCGCGCCCCCTGGCGAAGCAAGCGGACGACGAGCAGAACCAGCGCCAGGGCGAGAAGGACCAGTGCTTGCGGCGTGAGCCACGTTCCAGATCCGGTCATATGTAGGCCCCCAGGTAGACGACGGTGAAGACGAAGATCCACACGACGTCGACGAAGTGCCAGTAGATCGCCGCCGACTCCAGGGCGGAGCTCTCGATCCGGTGGAAGCGGCGCGAGGCGACAAGCGCGAAGATGATGCTCAAGACGAGGAGCCCGATGACGACGTGGAAGCCGTGGAAGCCGGTGAGGGTGAAGAAGGCCGAGCCAAAGACGTCGCGGCTCACCGTGATGTCGAGGTGGACGAGACGCGCGTACTCCAACCCCTGGCCGACCAGGAAGACCGCGCCCAGACCGATGGTCACGGCCAACCAGGTGAGGGCCGATCCGCGCCGCCGCCGGCGCAGCCTGGCCTCCGCGATCATCATGGTGAAGCTGCTGGCGATCAGGAAGACGCTAAAGACGGAGGTCTTGGCGAGATCGAGGTAGTGGGCCTCGGCCGCGAGCTTTCCGCCCTCGCGGCTGTAGTGCACGAAGGCGATGATCAGGGCGAGGAAGAAGAAGGCCTCGGAGCCCACGAAGAGGTACATCAGGAGCCGGTTCTTGTCGACCGGCTGCGCGTGGTCCGGACCGGCCGCGGTCGTTGCGGTCGCTACGCTCGTCATTTCCAATCTGGATCCTCCGGATGGTCCCAATCCCACAGCGGTCGGCGGCTACGCACCAGGGGCACGGTGGTGAAGTTCCGCTCGGCGGGAGGCGAGGAGGCGTACCACTCGAGGCTCCATGCCTTCCACGGGTTATCACCCGCCGGCTCGCCCCGCTTCAGGCTCCTCGCGATGTTCCAGAACAAGAGGACGAAGGAGAAAGCGAGGACGAAGGCGGAGACGGTGGAGAACAGATTGAGCGCGCCCCAGTGCGGGAAGTTCTGGTAGGTGAAGACCCGGCGCGGCATGCCGAGAAGACCGAGCAGGTGGAAGACGAAGAAGGTGCCGTTGAAGCCCAGGAAGAAGAGCCAGAACTGCCAGCGCCCGATCTTCTCCGAGAGCCTGCGCCCCGACATCTTGGGGAACCAGTAGTAGATGCCCGCCAGCGCCGCCGATAGGGACCCGCCGACCAGGACATAGTGGATGTGGGCCACCACGAAGTAGGTGTCGGTCAGGCGCCAGTCGATGGGGACGATGGCGAAGCCGACGCCGCTCAGACCGCCGATGGTGAAGTCGATCAGAAAGGCGATGGCGAAGAGCATCGACGTGGTGAGCACGATCGAGCCTCGCCACATGGTGGCGATCCAGTTGAAGATCTTCACCCCCGTGGGCACCGCGATCAGCATGCTGGTGGCGGCGAAGAAGGCATCGAAGGCGGTCCCCAGCCCGGTGGCGAACATGTGGTGGGCCCAGACGCCAAAGGCCAAGAGGGCGATCGCCACCGTCGACGCGGCGACGAATTCGTAGCCGAAGATCGGCTTGCGAGAGAACACCGGGATGACCTCGGAGATGATGCCGAAGGCGGGCAGGGCGAGGATGTATACCTCGGGATGGCCGAAGGACCAGAAGACGTGCTGCCACATGAGCGCCGATCCGCCCGCCGCGGTGAGGAAGAAGTGGGCGTTCAAGAGCCGGTCGATGAGGATCATGACCAGCCCGGCGTTGAGCAGCGGAAAGGCGCCGAGGATCAAGAGGCCGTTGACCATCACCATCCAGACGAAGAGCGGCAAGCGGGTGAGCGACATCCCCTCCGCCCGCATCGTGACCGTGGTGACCACGAAGTTGAGGCCGGCGCCGACCGTGCCGATTCCCATCAGCAACAGGCTCAAGGCCCAATAGCTCACCCCCGGACCCGGGCTGTAGAAGGTCTCGCTCAACGGGGGATAGCTGAACCAGCCGACGGCAGGCGCTCCGCCGGTGAAGAAGCTGAAGTAGAGGAGCAGGCCGCCAAAGAAGAAGATCCAGAAGCTGAAGGCGTTGAGGCGCGGAAAGGCCATCTCGTTGGCACCGATCATCAGCGGCAGGAGATAGGTCGCCAGTCCGACCAGGAGCGGCGTCATGACCAGGAAGACCATCGTCGTCCCGTGCATGGTGAAGATCTGGTTATAGGCCGCGGGCGAGAGAAAGTGATTCTCCGGCTTGGCGAGCTGGATGCGCATCAAGAGCGCTTCGCTCAAGCCGACCACGAAGAAGAGGAGAGAAGACCAGAGATAGAGGATGCCGATCAACTTGTGATCGACGGTCGAGAGCCACTCGAGGATGCCCGCCGTACTGGTCAGGCTGGGGAATGCACCCTTCGTCCTTGCCGCGTCGAGAGCTGCGCTCATTCGAGTCCTTCCAGGTAGGCCACCAACGCATCGACCTCGTGCGGACTGAGCCGGAAGTTGGGCATGTGCGCCCCTGGCTTGACGCGCTGCGGATCGGCCAGCCAGCGGCTGAGGTTCGCTCGATCGTTGGGAAGCGTGCCGCTCAAAATGGTCTGACGCGAGGCGATGTGGGTGAGATTGGGACCGATTTCCGGACCGCCCGCGGCACCGGTCGCGTTGTGGCAGTTGCCGCAGGTCCTCTCGGCGAAGAGCTTCCGTCCTTCCACCGCGAGCGCGCTCGCCGGTGCCGCTGGTGGCGTCTGCTCGTGGCTTACCCAGCGCGCATATGCGGCGGGCGGCTGGGCCACGACCCGGATCAGCATCCCGGCGTGCTCGGCGCCGCAGTACTCGTTGCACGCCCCCAGATAGAGGCCGGGTTTGTCAGCTTCGAGCCAGAGATAGCTCATTCGTCCGGGAATGGCGTCGATCTTCCTTCCCAGCTCCGGAACCGACCAGTCGTGGATGACGTCGGCCGAGGTGAGCTCGACCAAGAGCTTCTCGCCTACCGGAACATGGAGCTCATTGGCGGCGACGAAGCCCTCCCTGGAATAGCGGAGCTCCCACCACCACTGGCGGGCGATGATCTCGATGTCGGGGGTGTGACCCGCGGGGATCGGAGCGTTGATCGCGTTCATCGCCGAGAGGCCCAGAAAGAAGAAGAAGGTAACGAGAAGGAGCGGAATGACCGTCCAGGCGATCTCGAGCTTCTTGTTGCCGAAGACCTTGCGCGGCGGGCCGGGATTCCTCTTCGCGTTGAAGCGGAAGATCGCCACGACCACCAGCCCGATCACCAGGGCCAGGATGGCGCCGGCGAGGATCAGGTAGCGCAGGAAGAGCGTGTTGATGGTGGCGGAAGCCGGCGAATGCGAGGCAAAGAGGCTGGCGAAGAAGGCGAAGAACTGGCGAAGCGCGCTCATGACCGGTCCCGGCTCTCGCGTGAGCGCCTCCCCGATAGGGCAACGCCGTCACCGCGAGCAACCCCCACTCACGTTTCCTGTGAACCTCGGGGCGGTCCGCGATCGGCTCGCGGCGGCTTCAGGGAAGAGATCGGTGCGAAGGGCGAATCCGAAGAGGCGGAGGGCGACGCTGGTTGCCGCCGCCGGGCTCCTTCGGCTCGCCGGCGCGCCGGTGCTCGCGCTGCTCACGCTGCTCGAGCGCCTCTTCGCCGCCAGGTCCGTCGGTTACCCCGTCGTACGGCCAGCCGGGTGCTGCGCCGGGATGGCTCCCCTTCGGTACGACCTGTACTATAGCAGGGCGTTTGCCGCCGTCGTGGAGGCCGTCAGCTCCAGCGTGGTCCGCTTGTAGATGATGAAGACGTCGCCCGATTGCGACGCCGTGGCGGTGGCGGAACGCAGCCTTGGAATCGGGCTCTCGAGGCCCGCGGCCTTGCCGAACACCCGGGCCCAGCCGGCTTCACCCAGGAGCGCGACCTCGGGGCTCTTGCTTCCAGCGATCGTGAAGCTCACCTCCACTCCTTCGGCTGGCGTGGTGACGCAAAGATAGCGATGCCACCCCCGGAAAGCCGTGAGCATACGCGGCGAGAGGGCTGGAACCGTCTCGCCACCCATCGTGAAGGACTCCACTTTCACCGCCGGCGGAAACGCGATACCGGTGATCGGGAGCCCGCCCGCAGCGAGCCGCGCCTTGACCTCCAGGGCGCCGTCCGCCCGTCGCTCGATCGACTCGATCGCGAGGGTCGGCTGGTAGGTAAGGAGCGGACCGCTGTCGAGCTCCTTGGCCTTGGGCCCCGGGAGGAGCCGGCCCCGCGACCAAGGAAAGATCGCTTCGGGCTTGGCGCTCCAGCCAGCCTCAGAGACCAGAGCCGCCGGGAGATTCCCGCTTTCGCTGGAGAGATAGGTTCGCGCTTCCTTCTTGCCCGCGTCGACCACATAGAGGTAGTTCATTCGTTGCGGCGAGCGCGCGGAGTAGGCGGGAAGAAAAGCGGCGACGAGCGTCAACAGCACCCAGGCCACGCTCGGTCCCCAGGCGATCCCCCGCCGCACGCGGCTCGGCGCGACCGCCAGCATGGGACCGGCGGTCACCACCAGGGAAGCGAGGAGGATGGCGACGATGGGCAGGGCGGGGACCCCCATTGCCGGATAGAGGAGAAGCGCCACCTCGAAGGTCAGGAGCGCCGCGAGCGTTGTGGGAACCACGCCGGCGACGATCGCCGAGACCACGCCCACCCTGCCGGCGGGCGTGGCGAGCGCCAATGGCGAGGAGGGACGGCCGAACAGAAGCGCCAGGATCCCGCAGATCCCGGCGGCAAGCGTCGGCGCCAACCACAGGAAGCTCCCCTCCGGCAGGACGAGGGAGACGATGAGGCTCACGATTCCCCACCAGAGCCAGGCGCCGATCCACAAGCCCCAGAAGCCGGCCTTCCGGCCTAACCACCCTGCCGCCGCGAAGGCGGCCGCGAGACCGACGAGCCAGAGTGCCGCAACCAGGGCCAAAGGGTGCGCGACCCACCCGCTAGGCACGGCGCCGCTCACACGCAGAAGCCAGAGCAGACCCGTCGCCACCAACAGCGTCGCCGCGATGGCCACGGGCCAGGCAGCGATCCCCCTGCCCACCGCACCCACGCCTGCACGGCCGCGCCCGATGAGAAGAGCCAAGCAGACGAGGAGCAGAAGGACCGCGAGGGCCGCAAGCCACGGCGTCCAGTCGAGCGGCCACCAGACCAGGCGCCAGGCGGCGAGATCGAAGAAGGCCGCGTCACCTCCTCGCTGCGCCCCGAGCCCGGGAGCCGAGGCGAGCGCTCGCACCGCGCCCAAGCCGTGCTCCCCCTGGCTTTGCAGGCTCGCGAGATCGAGGTTGGCGAGATTGTCGAGCGGGGTGTGGTAGTGAGCGACCGAGCCGAGGAACGCGAAGTTGAAGCCGTCGATCCCGTGGTGAGAGAACACCGTGAAGTCGGTGTCGTTCGGCATGCGCCGGTACATCGCGTAGTAGAGCGAGTTGGTGATGGGCCGCGGAACGGAGCGCGCGAAAAGCGGCATCAGCCAGCGTGAATGGCCACCGGTCTCGAACATCAGGCTCGGTCCCGAGGTGCCCCGCGCTTCGAGGTTGACCGCACCGCCCACCTCATGCGCCCAGGGGCTCTGCTCCATGAACTCGACGGCGCCCAGAAGGCCCGCCTCTTCGCCTTCGTCGATCAGGAAGATCACGGGATGAAGCGGCGGCGGCCCGGCCTTCAGGGCACGGGCGATCTCGAGGATCGACGCCACCCCCGCGCCGTCGTCGCTCGCCCCCGGCCCCGCCGGCACCGAGTCGTAGTGCGCGGCGAGGAGGACCGCCTCCCCCCTCTGACGGCCCTCCAGCCGCGCCAAGACGTTTTGTACCTCTGCGCAGACTGCATCGTAACTGCAAGCGAACCCCTTTTCCACATGCGGCGAGTAACCCAAGCGGGTGAGCTCGGCAAGAACCGCCGTGCGTACCCGCGCGTCCGCCGCGCTGCCCACGGGGTGCGGCTTGTCGCTGCCCAGAATCGTCCGCAAGACCGTCGCGGCGCGCACGGCGGAAAACTCGTTGGCCGGCGCCGTCGCCGGTCGCGGCGGCGGCGGCTGATAGCGCGCGAGGACGAGGAGAAAAAGCGCGCCGGCCGAGACCAGAAGCAAGGCGAGCGGTGTCATCTTGCGCGCCCAGCTCCGCGAGCCCGCGGGACCAGACGGCGATGGCGACTGTGCGCTCAGGGGAATCACTGACGGGAAATCCTCGGCTCCCGAGTCTACGTCAAGCCTCGACGTGTGGCCACCGGTCGCGATGGAGGGATCTCTCCTGGCGCGGCGCGCCTAGCGCCCTTCCTCGGGATTCGTATCGATCTCCTGATCGATGACGGTGTAGTGCGCCGCTTCCTGGTCGAAGTGCGAAAGCACCTGGCGGGCGCTCGCCGGGACGAAGGACTTTTCGTAGTCCTCGCCGGCCAAGCGCTTGACCGCCACGAGCGAGTCGAAGCGGAGGATGGTCACGAACTCGGTCTCGATTTCGAGCTCGCGGCGCAGGAGCTCGATGCCGAGGAGACCCTCACCGGAGCGCTCCCCGACCTCGGCAAAGATCTCCTCGAGCAAGAGCCTCTGGTAGGTGTCGGCGTTCTCGGGCTTCGTCCAGCCATGCCAGATCCTGACGATCATCGGGGACCTCCTTCTTGAAGCTTGCCAGGTCAGCCCATCACCACGGACCCGATCCCCTCGCCGCCGGACTCCTCCGGCGCCTATTCCTTCCCGAGCTCGAGTGGCTTCATGTGAGCCCGGCGCAAGCGCTTGTTGATCTTCGGAAGCTCGGTCGTGGTGAAGAGCTTCCAGGCGCCGAAGGTCTCGCCGGCGAGCGCCTCGAGCTTGGTGTAGCTCGCACGGGCGTCGGGCGAGGGAGCGGCATCGGCGCCGTCGACCACCTGCATCAGGCTGCCGATCGCGCCCTGGAGCCAGCGGAAGCTGCGAATCTGCTTGGGCGGGAAAGACCAGGCGTTCAGCGGATTGGGCGCCGGCTTGACTCCGGTCAGATCCGAGAGCTTCTCTTGGAAGGAGTCGAGCTCCTTGGCGAGCCGCCCGGAGGCCTTTGCCCGGCGCGCCGAGACCTCCTCCTGCAGGCGCCCGGCCGGGCCCGCGGCCTTTCCGACCTCGTTGGCGAGCGCCCCGATCTTCTTGGCGAGCTCGAACTGCGCGCGGTAGGCCGATTGCGGCAGCTTGACGCGAGGATCGGGCGCCACGGTCAAGCTCTGGCTCATCGTCTTGCCGTCGGCGGAGAGCGTCACCGTGTACTCGCCTGGCGGCGCCCAGATGCCTCCGCCTCCCCGGAACTGATTTCCGCCATGGGAGAAGTAGTGCAGGTTCCAGACGAAGCGGTGCATGCCCGCCGCGGCCGAGAGGTGGGAGGGTGGAATAAACCAGACGGGGGCCATCCGCATGTGGGCGATATCGGGCTTCGCGACCTTGTCGGCGCTCGACCAGTGGCCGACCACCACGTTCGACGCGTCGCGAATCTCGAGGGTGACCGGCGAGCTCGAAGCGCTCTTCAGCGCGTAGTCGATGTAGGTGCCGTTCGGCGGGTTGGGCGCCATCGGCTCGTCCTTGGGCATCGGGGTCCCGGTGAAGCCGGCAAAGTGGAAACGATAGGCGGTCGCCGGCTTGAAGAGCCAGGAATCGGCCGACACCACCGCGGGATCGAGCTGGCGCAGGAGCGACATATCATCGAGGATCCAGATGCCGCGACCGTGCGTGGCGACGACCAGGTCGTTGCCGTGCACCACGAGGTCGCGCACCGAGGTCGGCGGCAGATTGAGCTCGAGCGACTGCCAGTGGGCGCCGTCGTCGAGGGAGAAGGAGACCCCCTCCTCGGTCGCCGCGTAGAGCAGACCGCGGCGCTCCGGGTCCTCGCGCACCGCGTTGACGAAGTGCCCATTGGGGATGCCGGCGACGATCAGCGTCCAGCTCTTGCCCCCGTCCGTCGTCTTGTAGATGTAAGGCTTGCGATCGTCCAGGCGATGGCGGTCGACCGCGACGTAGGCGGTCTCGGGATCGAAGTGCGAGGCCTCGATGATTCCCACCTTGGACCAGGGGGTGAGCTCCGGCGGCGTCACGTTCTCCCAGTGCGCCCCGTCGTCGCGCGTCACCCAGACCAGGCCGTCGTCGGTCCCGGCCCACAGCAAGTTCGCGTCGAGGGGCGAGGGAGCGAGAGCGTAGACCACGCCGCGCCGTGGCCCGGTTCCGAGGTCGTGCTTGGCGGTGATCGGATCGAGGTTGGGGGGCGCGCCGGGATCCTTGCGGGTCAGGTCGGGGCTGATCATCGTCCAATGGAGGCCACCGTCATCGGTGCGGAAGATCCGTTGCTGGGCAAAGTAGAGAACGTGCGGGTCCTTGGGCGAGAAGGCCAGGGGCAACGTCCAGGTGCGGCGCCAGAGGTCGGGGTAGTCGATCGTGGGGTCGATCGAGCGGGTCTGGTCCGTCCTGCGGTCGAGCTTGGAGACCGTGCCGCCGTAGATCATGTCCGGGTCGAGCGGATCGACGATCACGTTCTGCGCCTCGCCGCCCACCGTCACCTCGTTGAACTGCTCCAGGGTGACGCCGTCGTAGGAGTTGGTGCGGCTAGGCAGAGCGATCGCTCCCGAGTCCTGCTGCGGTCCGTACACCCAGTAAGGGAAGCGGTTGTCGGTCGAGACGTGGTAGAGCTGCGCCGTCGGCTGGTTGTACCAGGAGCTCCAGGTCTTGCCACCGTTGACGCTCACGCGCGTCCCCTGGTCGGAGGCGAGGATTCGGCTCGCCGGGTGATCGGGGTCGATCCACAGCTCGTGGTAATCATCGCCGGTCATGTCGCCCAGGACCGGCAGGAAGGTCTTCCCGCCGTCGGTCGAGCGGTAGATGTTGGTGTTGCAGACATAGACGATGTCGGCGTTCTCGGGCTCAACCGTGACGCCCGCGAAGTACCAGCCGCGTCCCCAGATCCTGGGGTCGTTGCTCATCCGCTTCCAGTGCGCGCCGCCGTCGTCCGAGCGGTAGAGGCCACCGTCATGAGCGTCGACCAGGGCGTAGACGCGCGAGGGCTCGCTCGGCGAAACGGCGATGCCGATCCGTCCCGGGTTGGCGGGGAAGCCGTTGCCCTTGATTTCGCTCCAGTGCGCGCCGCCGTCGGTCGACTTGAAGAGGCCGGAGCCGGGGCCGTCCGAAGGGGGATAGATGTTCCAGGGGGGACGCCGGGTCTGCCAAAGGGCGGCGTAGACGGTGTCGGGATGATGGGGCTCCAAGACGACGTCGATCGCCCCCGTGTTCTCGTTCGGACCCAGAATCTTGCTCCAGCTCTTGCCGCCATCGGTCGACTTGTAAAGGCCGCGCTCCTTGTTGGGACCGTAGGGGTGACCCAATGCCGCGACGTAGACGACGTTCGGATCGCGCGGGTCGATCGCGATCTTGCCGATCTGCTGGCTGTCGGCGAGCCCCAGGAAGGTCCAGCTCTTGCCCCCGTCGATCGACTTGTAGACGCCCTTGCCCTGCGCGATGTCGGAGCGCATGTCGGCCTCGCCGGTCCCCACGTAGAGAACCTTCGGGTTCGACGGGGCGACGGCCAGAGCGCCGATCGAGCCTACCCGCTCCTCGTCGAAGATCGGCTTCCAGGTGCGCCCGGCGTCCTTGGACTCCCAGACGCCGCCGTTGACCGCGCCGAAGTAGAAGTGGTTGGGCTCGCCCGGGACCCCTGACGCGGTCAGCGTTCGGCCGCCGCGAAAGGGGCCGATCAAGCGCCAGTGGAGATCCTGGAAGAGGGCGGAAGGAACCGGCGACGCCGGAGCGCTCATCGCGGACGGCGTCGTCGAGGCACTCTTCGCCGTCATCATCTGTGCGCCAACCGTCGCCGGCGCCAGCAGCATCGCGAGGGTCGCCGTCGCGGCGATCAGCACGGCCGCGGCACGGTGTTCAAAGGATCGCCGTAATGAATCTGTGATCATGAGGGTCGCTTCCTTCCCCGAGGGAGTGTTTCCAGGACCTGAGAGCAAAAGCAGCCAGCATCTTTCCCCTTTTCGCTCCGCCTGTCAATCGACGGGTGCTTCGCCGAAGGCCTGGCGGGCGGTGTGGATACGAGGGCTCCTGCCCCACGGACTGCCTCATTGCATTCCCGGCCGACAGGGGCGTCGGCCGCTTCAATCTCCGCTGCCGCCTCCGGTCCTTACTGAAGCGGCCGGCCCCCGCGCCGGCCGAATCTAAAGAGGCCGTCACAGGGGGTGCGTTTGAAACCTGCCCCTACACACGGAAACACAAAGTCCGATGAGGGCGACCAGCCGGTCGCCCCTACGTCGTGGGGACCCAGTCCGTGGGGCGGCCGCGACCGAGGACCCTGGGATACGGTCGCGTAGCCGGGGGCCCCGCGGACGGCCGGGTAACGATGAGCGAGCTCTACGCTGACCGGGCTTCGGATGCTGTCGCCGCGGTATGCTGGCCCAACGGAGGAGACCGATGAGCGAAGAGCTGGCGAGCAAGACGGTGGGGGCAGCGAAGAAAGCCGTCGAGGAGGTGTGCGGCAAGGAGCGCGATGGCCTGATCGAGATGAGCCATCGCATTCACGCTCACCCCGAGATCGGCTTCGAGGAAGAGCAAGCATCGAAATGGCTCGAGGATGCGATCGCCGACGCCGGCTTCGAGGTCGAGGCAGGAGTCTGCGGCATGCCGACCGCCTTTTCCGCCCGCGCCGGCAGCGGCCCTCTGCACCTCGCCTTCTGCGCCGAGTACGACAGCCTGCCCGGCATCGGTCACGCCTGCGGCCACAACATGATCGCCGCCATGTCTCTAGGCTCCGCGCTCGCCGCGGCCAAGGTCGCCGACGACGTCGGCCTCACCGTTCACCTCCTGGGAACGCCGGCCGAGGAGGTGGGGAACGACTCGGGAAAGATCAAATTGCTCGAGGGCGGCGCTTTCGCCGGGATTCACGCCGCGATGATGGTTCATCCGGCGCCGTTCGAGATGGTGGCGCCGAAGCTGATCGCGGCGTCGATGTTCGAGGTTGAATACCACGGCAAGGAGTCGCACGCCGCGGCGTTCCCCGAGCTCGGAATCAACGCCGCCGACGCCCTGACCGTGGCCCAGGTGGCGATCGGACTGGCCCGTCAGCACATCCTGGCGACCGACATGATCCACGGCATCGTGACCAAGGGGGGCGAGGCGCCCAACGTCGTCCCTGCTCTGACTCGCGCCAAGTACATCATCCGCTCCGAGAAGATCGGCGACCTCGAAGTGCTACGCGACAAGGTACGGCACTGCTTCGAGGCGGGAGCGATCGCCACCGGCTCGCGCCTCAACATGATCGGCGGCGACAAGCCCTACTCCGAGGTCAAGCACGATGCCGCGCTGGCGGAGATCTACCGCAAAAACGCCGAGGCGATCGGGCGCGTCTTCCCGGATTACGGCGAGCTGGGCGAACGGATGTCCGCCTCGACCGACATGGGCAACGTCTCCCTCGCCCTCCCCTCGATCCATCCGATGATCGGGATCGATTCGCTCCCCGCGGTCAATCACCAGCCCGAGTTCGCGGCGCACTGCGCCACCGAGACGGCGGACAAGGCGGTCTACGACGGCGCCCTGGCGATGGCCCTGACCGCCGTCGACATCGCCGCCGATACCGAGCTCGCGGCACGCTTGATGGCGCGCACCTCCGCCTCCTCTTGAAGCGCCGGGGCGCTGGCCGGCCTGGACGACCCGAAATAGCTCACGCCTGCCTGCGTGGAGGGGCAGAGAAATTCCCAGCCCGAAACCTTCCCGCACCCCGTCAGGGTGCACGTGCCTTTGTCCTTGAAATCCGGTGGCTGCGCTTCGCTAGCCACCGGCTACCCTGCTACGCCCCTCCGGGGCGTTGCCTTCGTGTTCGAGCTGCCGACTTGGGACCGCGTTGATCTGTCACTGCGAGGAGCCCGTAGGGCGACGTGGCAGTCTCAATGCCTCGGATCGGATCGCCTTCAACGCTCCAGGAAGCGGTCCACCATCTCCCGTATCCGCGCATGGTGCGGCGACCAGGCGTCCCAGACGTCGCGCGCCCAGCGCTCGACCGAGGCGCGGTGCTCCTCGAGGCTCCCGGCGTCGACCACGTCTGCGACCGTCGTCCTGCCTTCGAACGAAGATGGCGCAAGCCACTCGAGGTCTTTCTCGCACGCGAGGATCTGGCCCATGGTCCGAGTCGCCTGCCGCCCCACGATCCCATGCTCAAAGACCAAGCAGAGGCTCGCCAGGTGGCCATTGACCGATTGGATCGAGCGGCGCTCGGGGACGCCGGGATG
>JBJKRB010000009.1:0-9612 GCA_046704885.1 Thermoanaerobaculia bacterium
TGGTGCGCCCGGCAGGATTCGAACCTGCGACCTACGGCTCCGGAGGCCGTCGCTCTATCCAGCTGAGCCACGGGCGCACGTATTGAATGCTGAGAACGTGGGGTGAGCGGAGGGGCTCGAACCCTCAACCACTGGAGCCACAGTCCAGTGCTCTACCCGTTGAGCTACGCTCACCATCAACGATGTCTTCATGGCCTGCCTGGAGGGATTCGAACCCCCGACCCGCGGCTTAGAAGGCCGCTGCTCTATCCAGCTGAGCTACAGGCAGCCGCAAACTGCTCTGTTCGTCCCTGCTCGCCGGCGGAAATGCCGTTGATATCGGGGCGCCCAGATTTGAACTGGGGACCCCCTGCGCCCAAGGCAGGTGCGCTACCAGACTGCGCTACGCCCCGACAGGGAGCATCAGTCTAAGGGAGCCTCTTGGTGCTGTCAATTTTATGTCTCGTCCGATTTTGGCCCCTCTCGCTCGCTTCTCCGAGCGCGCCTTTTCCACTGATTCTCCCCCCCATCTTCCTCTCGAGAACCCGGATCGTCCTGCCGCTCGCATCGGTCATGGTTGTGACCATGGCGTAGCGTCGCGCGATGCTCGGATCGGCAAGAATCTTTCCCAGACCCAGTGGCCGCAGCCATTCGGAATCGAGAATGAATCGCGGCGCGCGGCGCGCCACGAGCTTTCCAAGCGTTCCCTGCCGCCGGCTGGCGAGAACGCCGGGGCTCACGAGACCAAGGAGATCCAAAACCGGACGTCGTGAGGAATAGCCGAGGAAGCCCACCTCAATGCTGGCGACGGCGTCGTCGGCCCGCGAGTGCGCCCGCAGCCAGACACCGACACGATGGTAAATCTCCCAGCGGGGATCGGGCGGATGGCGCCAAGTGCGCCCGATCCATCTTGTGTTGCTGAAGAGCAACGGGGAAAGAACGAGAACGGCGACGATGACGGTCGCTGCTCTTCGTCTAAAGGTCGACCGCGGCGACAAGAGACCGGCGATCACGTGCGCCAACCAGGCGACCCCGACCGCAGCAAGCGCCGCAAGCGCGAGCACCAGGTCAACGGCGTACCACGGGGCGAAGGGTACGTGAAAGAGGCGGTAGGCGACCTCGATGCCGGCGACCCAGACCAGAAGAGCGAGGAGCGGTGGGCGAAGCAACAGCCGGTAACGCGCCAAAGCCAGGAAGCCCACCACGGCCAAAGCGATCAGGAAAATGAGGGCGCCGGTAGACATCGAGCTCCGGAGCCAAGCCCACTCGGCAAGGCCGTAGGAACGTTGGGCGCTCAAAGGCAGCTCGCTCTGCTTGATCGCCAGCGTGTGGGGGACAACTCGTCCAAAGGTCGCGGTCACAAAACCCAGATACATGGCGACACCTGAGCCGCCCGTCACCGCCAGCCTCCATGGAAACCGGCGCTTCCAAATCCAGTAGGCAACACCAAGGGTGCAGGCGGCGAGCCCGGCATCCAGCCGCAGTGCCGCAGCTCCCGCCAAGAGCAGGCCAGCCGCGATTTCGGCTGAGCCCTCGAAGAGCACGAGGGCGCCGGCAGCGACGAGCGCGGCAGCGGGGAGCGCTTCGCTGCCGAAGAGGGCGATGTTCGCCGGTAACGTAAGCGCGAGGAGAGCGAAAGCAAGGGGTGCGCCAACGAGGGCTTCATCCCGCAACGAATCTCTCTTGTCCTGCGTTGCACGAGCAAGAGCCCAAGCGAGGGCGAGGAGACTAGCAACCGCCAACAGCGTTCCCCAATCAGGAACGTCAAGGCCAGGAGTCACCTTAGCCAAGCTGCCGAGAAGCAGCGCATAGCCCGGCGCCGTCGTGCCGAAGACGCGCTCTCCAGGGTTGTACTCGAGCGACCCGCTTGCCTCCCAAGAGCGCGCGTAGCGATAGGTGATGAAGGCGTCGTCATAGGAGAAGCCCCAGAACCCGAAGGTCACCGTTGCCGCGACCACGAGGACGATGAGAACGAGGAGAGAAGCGCCGAGCCGCCTGGGGGTCACCCACGCGATCGGGTTACCCGCGGCCGCCTCCAAAGGCGGCGATTCGACTCTCTGATTCGCAGTGTCAGTCACGCGAAGATCTGCGGCGCCGTCGAGGGCGACGCGTCGTCGCCCGAGATGACGTCTCCCGCTGGAGTCTTGAAGCGTCCCCTTCCGATCGCGAGAAGACAACGGTTGCGCCCTTGACGCTTGGCCTCGTAGAGGGCGAGGTCGGCGGTCGCCAGGAGGTCCTCGCCGTCGCGCGCGATGAGCTCGGGGAAGACCGCGAGACCGATGCTCAAGGTCAAAGGGACGCGCTTGCCGGACGCGATGAACTCGTGCGACTCGACCGCCCGCCGCAGGCGCTCCGCGACCGCCAGGGCGCGGGCGCCGTCGCTGTCGAAGAGGAGCAGGGTGAACTCCTCGCCGCCGTAACGGCAACAAAGATCGCTGCCGCGCCGGTGGGCTTCCAGGAGGCGCGCTATCGCCACCAGAGCCTCGTCCCCCACGGTGTGCCCGAAACCGTCGTTGATGCGCTTGAAATGGTCGAGGTCGCACATCACCACGGCCAGCGTCCCTCCCCCTTCGGCCGCATGCTCGAAGCCCTCCTCGAGCTGGCGTTCGAGCACCCGGCGCTGGGCGAGACCGGTCAAGGGATCGAGACGGGCCTCACGATCGAGAAGGGCCCGGTCGAGCGAGGCGGCGAGCTGTGGCACCAGGTCGTCCAAGAGCTCGAGCTGCCGTTCCTCTACCCGGCTGGGGTGGCACCAGAGCTCGAGGCGGCCCCGCTCGGAGCCTTCGCCCGCCAGCTTCCGCGCGATCCGTTCCCAGTCGGCACGGCGATGGAAACCGCCGCGCGCCCGCGGACGCTCCGGGGGCGCGGCCGGGCCGTCCCCGAGCCTCCCGTCCGGACCGGCGCTCCAGCTTCGCGTCTTGCCCTCCTCATCCCTCAGAGTGAGCTCGAACCAATCGAAGGGGAGGACCTTGCGGCACTCGGAGCGGATGCGTGCCGCCAGGTGGTCGAGCTCGCCACTCGGCGCGACCATTCGTTGGCTCGCCTCCTTTAGGCTCTCCTCCTCGTCGAGATGCCGGCGCAGTCGGCCGCGCAAGATTTCAAGGCGCGTCGCCTCGGCGAGAATCAAGGCGGGCACGGACAGGAGCGCCAGGCCGAGACGCCAGCCGAGCCCCGCCACCGCGAAAACATAGAGCCCGCCGACGCCCCAACCCGCCGCCTGGAGCAACCAAGCCGCCACCGCCGGGCGCGGCCGACGGCCGAGAAGCCACAGCTGCAGCGTTCCGAGGAGGAGCCCCATGGCGAGATAGGTAGCTCCCGACCAGAGAAGAGCGGTAGCGACGGGCGAAGCGACTCTCCCAATTTTCGCCGCCATCGCGGCGGGCCCCACCAGCGAGCGCCAGACGACGCCCGCCGCAAGCACGGCGAGCGCTCCCCGGCCGGCGGCGGCGAGCGGCGCCCAGGCATCGAGCCGGCTCTCCGGATCGTGCTCGATCACCGGCAGCAGGCGGCGGATCGCCGCCACCAATACGATCGCCACAGCGGCGAGGGCCGCGGCCCAGAGGGGACCGAACGCGGTCAGTGTGAGCGGCAGGACCACCGAGCCCAAAGCCAGCCCCTGGCCGCGAAACGGGCGGTGAAGGGCGGCCACCAGCGCAATCGCGAGGAGCACGCCCAAGCGCCAGTCGAACGCGGCGGGGGAACCAGCGGCAAGCCACCAGACGAGCGCCGCGGCGAGCGCGGCGAGGCCCGCTGGCAGAAGGCTCAGCGCGGCGAGACGGGACTGGCGGAGCGGGGCGCGCGGCACGATTGAGGGCTCGTCCTCTGACGGATTCTTGGCAATTGACCGGCTAGAGATAGAATTATCCCATGGCGCGCTTCAAACCGATTCACGGCATTATCGTCGTCGCGGTCCTGGTCGGAATCACGATGGTCTCCGACATCGCCCTCGAAGGGGGCTTCCGCGGCTCCTCGTTCATCCGCGTCGGGCCGGACCGGGCCGGCAACGTGGTCATCAACGTCTCCAACCTCAAGCGCGGCCAGGTGAAGTTCTACAAGTTCCTCAATCCCGGGAACCAAGAAGTCAAGTTCTTCGTCGGCCGCGACCACACTGGAGCTTTGCAGGTGGCCTTCGACGCCAACGTGATCTGCGCCAAGCGCAATCGCGGTTTCCACCAGGACGGAAGCTGGATGGTGTGCAATGTCTGCTCCCGCTCGACCAAGCTCTCCGAGGTCAACAAGGGGCTCGGCGGCTGTAGCCCGGTGCCATTGCGCTTCGCGGTCAAGGGAAACCAGCTCGTCCTCACGAGCCAAGACATCCTGCAGGGCTGGCACCTCTTTACGTAGGAGCCCATCCAGACCCGAGAGGGGGCGCCGTGCGTGACCTGGATCTAGGCAAACGCCCTTGGATCCTCGGCCACCGGGGCGCGGCCGCCGACGCGGTCGAGAACACCCTCACGAGCTTCGCCCTCGCCCTTCGCCAAGGAGCGGACGGGATCGAGCTCGACGTCCAGCTCTCGCGCGACGGCACGCTCTTCGTCTTCCACGACTGGACCCTGGAGCGACTCGCCGGCGACTCACGCGCAGTCGAGGCGCTGGCTGCCAGCGACCTTCGCCTGATCCGCATCGACGGCGAACCCCTCCCCACCCTGGAAGACGTCCTCGCCCGCCTGCCGGGCGACTACCCACTAAACATCGAGCTCAAACGGCGCGACGCCCCGCGCCACCGTTTGGCCTCGGCGCTCGCGCGCACCCTCGGCGCCCGGGCGCAGGTCTTGATCTCGAGCTTCGACTGGGAGCTCCTCGCCACCGTCCACGCACAGTCTCCCGATCTTCCCTTGGCCCCCCTCGCCGACCGCGACGGCGAAGCCCTGCTCGCCGCCGGCGAGCGACTCTCCGCCTGGAGCCTTCATTGCCATCGCCGGCTCGCCCGCGAGGAGCTCGTCAGAAGCGCGACCGAGGCGGGCCGTTTCGTCCTCGCCTATACGGTCGACGACGCAGTGGAGGCCCGAGAGCTTCTCGCCCGCGGCGTCGCGGGCCTCTTCACCAACCGTCCCGGGGCCCTCCGCCGGGAGCTCGCGGCGCAAGGACAGACCAACCCCGATGGCTGAAGACTCTTCCATCTTGGCGATCGACCAGGGCTCGACCGCGACCAAGGCGGGTCTGGTCTCGAGCAGCGGCGAGATCCTGCGCCTGGCGGAAGCGCCGGTCCCCGTGCGGCGGAGCGGCGCCCGAGCGGAGCACGACCCCGAGGCGATCTGGGAGAGCATCGAGCGGGCGGTCGCCGGGCTCGAGATCGGCCGCGGTGGCGCGCGCCAGGACGGCCCGGTCGCGCCCGTGGCCCTCGCCCTCGCCTGCCAGCGATCGACCTGCCTTCTCTGGGAGCGGGAGACGGGCTTGGCGCTCACCCCGGCGCTCTCCTGGCAGGACACGAGCACCGCTGAACGGGTCGAGGCGCTCGCCTCCTCGCCAGCCGTCGAGACTCGAGTGCGCGAGCGCACCGGTCTTCGCCTTTCGCCACACTATGCCGCGCCCAAGCTCGCTCAGCTCCTCGATCAAACGCCCGACGCACGCGAACGCGCCGAAGGCGGCGAGATCGTCGCCGGAACTCTCGATGCGTTCCTCGTCCAGCGTCTGACCGGGCGAGCTCGGAGCGAGCCCGGGTGCGCCGGCCGTACCCTCCTTTACGACCTCGAGGCCGGAGCCTGGGACGACGAGCTCTGCGCCCTCTTCTCAGTACCGCTCCAGGCCCTTCCCGAGCTTGCTCCGAGCGCCGGCGATTGGGGCGAAGTGAGCGCCGCGCTCCCCGACGCAGATGGCCTCCCCTTGCGCGCTGTCCTGGGCGACCAGCAGGCGGCCCTCTTCGCTCACAGCGGATGGGGGGCGGATGCGGTGCTCGTCCACTTCGGCACTGGGGCCTTCTCCCTCGCCGCGACCGGCGCCGAGCTTCACCGCCATCCCGGGCTGCTCTCCGCCGCCCTCGCCACCACGCGAGAGCACGCCGCCTTTCAGCTCGAGGCGCCGGTCAACAGCGCCGGAAGCGCCATCGCCTGGGCGGCTCGCCTCGCCGGCGAGGAGCTCGCGTCGTGGAGCGAGCGGCCGCTCGACTACGAGCGCTTGCCCCTCCTCGTCCCCGCCTTCAACGGTCTCGCCGCTCCCTGGTGGCGGCCCCGCGCCCGGGCGCTGGTGAGCGGTCTGGCGCTCGAGCACGACGGAGCGGCCCTCCTCGCGGCCGCCATCCTCGGCGTCGCCCACCGTGTGGTCGACGGTCTCGAAGCTCTGGCCGAAGCCGGAGCCGATCCGCAGCGCGTTCTGGTGAGCGGCAAGCTCACGCGCCTTTCCGGACTGGTTCAAGCGCTCGCCGATCTCGGACGCCGTCCGATCGGAGTCCTGGCCGAGGAAGAGAGCGGCCTCATCGGCGTCGCCACCCTCGCCCATTCCGTCTTCGGCCGAGGGGAGCGCGACGCACCGTCGGTCCACCTCGCCGCAAGCACCAAGCCGATCCTCCCCGCGAGCGCCGCTCGCGAGCAGCGGCGCCGCTGGCGTGATCTCATCGAGGAGGCCATGGCTTCAGGAGAACGGGACTGAAGTGCGCATCCTGATCGTCGAGGACGAAGCGGAGATTCGCGGCTTTGTGGCACGCGCCCTCGAAGAGGAGGGATTCACGGTCGACACCGCGGAGTCCGGCGAGACCGCCCTCGAGCGGGCGCTCGACACCGCGTACTCGCTTTTCATCGTCGACCTCACCCTGCCTGACGTCGACGGCATCGAGGTCATCGAGCGCTGGCGCGCCCGCGGCGTCGACGCACCCGTGCTCATCCTCTCGGCGCGGCGCTCGATCGCCGACCGGGTCCGAGGTCTCGAGCGCGGCGGCGACGACTATTTGCCCAAGCCGTTCGCCATCGCCGAGCTCGTGGCCCGGGTACGCGTCCTCTTACGCCGGCGCCAGGGGAACGCCGCCAGTGCCGCGACCCGGCTCCGCGCCGCCGACCTCGAGCTCGATCTGGTTGAGCACCTGGCGCGGCGTGGCGACCGAGTCCTCGATCTCACCCCGCGAGAGTTTCAGATCCTCGAGCTCCTGGTGCGCAACGCCGGGCGCGTTCTCACCCGAACCATGCTTCTCGACCAGGTTTGGAAGATGCGCTTCGATCCTGGAACCAACGTGGTCGACGTCCACATCCATCGCCTGCGCGGCAAAGTCGATCGTGGCTTCTCGCCGCCCCTGATCCACACCGTCCGCGCCGTCGGCTATGTCCTTCGCGCCGACTGAGCGCTCACGCAGCGCCGCCTGGCGGCTGGCCGCACCGGTGACCCTCGCCTTTGCCGTGGGCAGCGCCATCGCGCTCCTGCTGACCTTCCATCTCGTCGCCCTCGCGGTCCACAGCGAAACCGACGCGGTCCTCTCCGGAGAGGTCGTGGGACTGCTCGACGAGGTCAGCGAAACCGCCCCTTCCGCTCTCCCCACCGTCCTCGCAGGCGAAAAGGCCGAGCTCTCCCGCTTTCAGGGACGAGCGCGGGCAAACGCCAAGCGCTCTCTCTTTCTCTTAGTCACGGCGGCGGACGGACATCCCCTCGCCTGGAAGGGCACGGCCGATCCACGCGCCTTGTTGCGCACTCTCGAGGGCGCCAAGCTCGAGGCCGGCGCCTCTCGCGGGCTTTCCATAGCGGGGTTCCCAACCGGCCTCCGGGTGGCGATGGCGCGGGCAGCCGGCGGTCGCTCCGTCTATATCGGCCTGGTGGATCTCCGCGCCGAGGGCCTGCTCGGACGCATCGCGCGCGACCTCTGGGGATTGTGGCTCGGAATGCTGGCAATCGGAGTGGGACTTGCGTGGGCAAGCGTCCGCCGTGTCCTCGCCCGCGTCGACCGGGTGACCCGCATCGCCGCGGAGATTTCCGACCCCGAGGCCGGGCGCCGGATTCCCGAGGACGGACGGCACGACGAGATCGGACGGTTGATCTCGACCGTCAACGGCATGCTCGACCGCGTCGAGAACGCCGTCCATCAGCTGCGCACCATATCGGGCTCGGTGGCCCACGACCTTCGTAGCCCGATCACGGCGGTGCGCAACGCGCTCGAAACCGCGCTCACCAGTAGGGGCGAACCCGCCTGGAGCGAGCTCGTGGCGAGCGCCATCGAGCGCCTCGACCGCCTGATCGTCACCCTCGACTCCGCTCTCGACGTGGCGGAAGCTGAGGGGGGAGCTCTCGCTCTCCATCAACGGCGGACCGACCTCGTCACTCTGGTCCGCGACCTTGCCGAGCTCTACGAGCCCGCGGCCGAGGAACATGGAGTCTCGCTACGCCTTGCTCTTCCCGACTCCATCCCTTGCGTCATCGACCCCGACCTGGTGCGTCGCGCCCTCGCCAACCTGCTCGACAACGCGCTCACCCACGGCCCCGCGGCGGGCGGACGGGTGATGATCGCCATCGACGAGGGCCCGGAGCTCCTCACGGTAACCGTCTCGGACGATGGCCCGGGCATCGCCCCAGAGCTCAGCGACAAGGTCTTCGAGCCGGGGGTTCGCGGCACCGGCTCGCCCGGGTACGGGCTCGGTCTCCCTCTAGTCCGCGCCGTCGCCCGGGCGCACGGCGGGGAGGCGCGGCTCGCACCCTCGGCTTGGGGCGGAGCCGCCGTCTCCCTGACGTTGCCGCGCCGGCCCCTCCATCCCCTAGACGGATGACGAAATCGTCATCTTCGAGCCATTGAGCCTTCATCTTTCGTCCCCCGTTTGCCGATATGGTTAGTGGATTCCGCGCCGCTCTCCGGCGGCGCTAGGAGCGACTAATGAATCCGCATCTCTCGCACGCGAAGCCCTGGACGACCGCCACCGCCTTGATCCTCTTCCTCGCGCCCGGTATCGCGCGGTCCCAAGCCACGCCTCTCCCCAACTTGCGCCTCGCGCTCACCGAGCAGAGCCAGCCGGCACACATCGCCAAGTCGGTCGCCGGTTCGAGCACCGTCCGCTCCTATCCGCGCCGCGTGGTGAGCGACCTTGGAGCCCTCCTCACCGGGCCGGTCCGCCTCAAGGCCGCCGGTTGGCGCCGCTTCGCGATTGGAGTCGCGGCGGTAGGCGTCACCTCCGGCTTCGACAAGTCGATCCGCACCAACATCCAGGACTGGCGCACGGCGGGAAGCGACCGCTTCGCCCACCACATTCGTCCGCTCGGTCAATGGGGCGCGATCGTCCTGGTGGGGGGCGCCTGGGTGGCCGGCGATGCCACCGGGAACTCGACCTGGACCGCGGTGGGGAAGGACGGAATCGAGGCGAGCCTCTTGGCCGCCGGCATCGTGACTCCCTTCTTGAAGAGGGTCGCGGGGCGCTACCGCCCCGATGCCCTGCAGGGTCCGCACGACTTCCAGCCGTTCTCGGGACATGCCTCGTTTCCCTCCGGCGAGGCCACCGAGGCCTTCGCCGTGGCTTCGGTGATCTCGGCCCACTCGCATCGAATCTGGATCAAGAGCATCGCTTGGGGAGCGGCCGGGCTGGTGGGATGGGAGCGGATGAACCTCGACCGGCACTGGGCGTCCGATATCGTTGGAGGCGCCCTGATCGGCGCCGGCATCGGAGAATGGGTGGTGCACCGTCACCAACCGGAGACGGCCGCCGGTGACTTCCAATGGAGCGTTGCCCCGAT
>JBJKRB010000010.1:0-17202 GCA_046704885.1 Thermoanaerobaculia bacterium
ACCAATCCTTCGATCGTCCCCGCCAGCTCGGGCGCCGGTCCCAGCAGGACCTCGACCCAGCGCAGCTGGGGAGAAACACGCGTCGCGGTTCGCACCAGCATGGTCATGGGCACCGCCAGCAGCATGCCGATCGGGCCCCAGAGCCAGCCCCAGAAGATCAAGGAGAGAAAGACGACCAGGGGAGACAAGCCGAACCGCCGGCCCATGAGGTGGGGCTCGAGAAAGTTGCCAATCGATACGTTGACGACGAGATATCCGACCGCCACCGCCAAGGCACGCCCCGGGCTCAAGGCGACGAGCGCTAGAAGCACGGGAGGAATGGCGGCGACGATCGATCCCAGGCTCGGGATGTAGTTGAGGACGAACGCCAGCACGCCCCACACGAGCGGAAGATCGAGACCGAGGTAGGCCACCCACACGGCCACCAGCACTCCGGTGAGGATTCCAGAGAGGGTCTTGATCCCGAGATAGAGCTCGAGCTCGCGGGTCGCGCGGAGCACCCGCCGCCAATCGAGGGCGTGGGCGCCGATCACTCGTTCGATCTTGGCGTCGATGCCCGCCGCCTCGAAGAGGAGGAAGATCGTCGTCAACAAAACCAGGCCAACGTACCCCACGGTCTTCGCCACACCCACCACCGTGTTGCTGACCAGGCCACCGGCGAAATCCATCACCGCCGCGGGGTTGATGCGATCGAGGCGGATCCACTCGGAAAGATCGATTCCCCTCTCGCGCAAGGTGTCGATCCCCACGCGCGTTGCGTGATAGAGCTTCTCGAGGTATGCCGGGGCGGTGTCGTTGATCTCGTTGACCGCCCCACTCACCAGCAGCCCGAAGGCGGTGAGCAAGGCGAGCTCGATGGCGATGGTGAGGAGCACCGCCAAGATGCGCGGCACTCGATGCCGGATCAGAAAGGAGAGCAGCGGCAAGCTCAAGAGCGCGAGAAAGAGCGCCAGGAGCACCGGCACGATGAGCGAAGCCGCCGAGCGAAGACCGGCGATCAACACGATCGCGGCGGCGGCGCCCACCAGATAGCGGACGAACTTGCGGTCACTCGCGGGCGGGTTGGTCACGACGGGTGCGGTGCTCACTCGATTTCCCTGATCTTATTCCCAAACTGGCCCCAAGCGGCATCGGTCGGGAGCAAGAGTGGCGCTCAGGCCGTCCGATATCGCCTCCTCAGCATCAACCCCTTGGGGTCGCGCGTGACGCTGAACAGCGTCTCGAGACGGGCGGCGAACGGCGACTCGCCCGCCGGGGCGCCGTTAATGGTCTTGACCCGCAGCCAACGGCGGGGCCTCGCCTCGCGCGTCAGTAGCACCTTCATGAAGTCGAAGTATTCGCTCAGGCGGGGAGCCTCGAGCGCCGAAGCGATGGTGAGGTCCGACCCGTTCCGGCGTGAAACTACCACGCAGCGCGGACCGTGGAAAACCAGATGGTTCGAAGGGAGCCGCGATGGCGGCTCGAGGCTCATCCCCTCGACCCCGAGGCCGACGGGCGAGGCCGGATCGATCGCCGCGAGCCAGAACACGACGTCGCGCGGCAGGCCTTCGCGCAAGCGCTGAAAGGCGGCATGCGTGGCAAATTGGAGGCCCCGGACCCCGGCAAAGAAGTGTCCCGCCAACACCTCGCCGGAGAGCTCCATCAGTCGCAAGGCGCGAAAGACCGCGCTCCACGAAAAGGCCGGAAGCTCGTGCGCCAGAAGCTCGCGGAAGACGACTCCATAGCGGTCGAGCAAGAGGCGGGCGCGCTCCTTTCCCTCCTCCTCGCGCTCCAGCGGGTCGGGGGGCGCGGGCTCCCCGGCGGGCAGCCGGAACCAATCGCCGGGCAGGGGGCGGTTGGCCCGCCAGCGGTCCGCCCGTCCTCTCGACCTCGCGCGGGGACGGCCCTGGCGTTCGAGATCGCGGGCGAGCTCTAGGGGGCGGAACCGTCGCTCCACCCCCTGGCGCACCGCGCCAAAGCCGGTGTTCGACACCTCGCCGCGCCAGGCGAGACGCCAGAGCTCCGTCGCCAACGCCGCCGGCTCGCGACCGCTCGCCGCCACGATCTCGTCGAAGGACTTGCGGCCACCATCGACCGCGAGCAACTCCGAGCCGGCGCCGCCGGAAGACGGTTGGCGCTCCCGTCCGGACGAGTCACGCACGAGATCGAGGTCGGAGGCGAGGACAAAGGTGAGTCGTTGGCGACCACAACCCACCCAGAGAAGCTCCGTGTCGAGCAGCAGGCGATCCAACCACGCCTCCCGGTAGGTCGCGAGCCGCGCGGGCAATAGTGCCTCCTCCCACGCTCCCGCCGGCGCCGGATAGCCGAAGAGCGGTTCGAGAGCGCCTTCGATGGCGCCACCGTCACGCTCCTCCGCCCTTCCCCCCAGCCCCTGATGCAACGCCAAGAAGAGGGGCAGCCAGTCGGCGCCGAGCGCTTCGAAGGCGGGCCGCGCTCCTCTGCGCATCTGACGCAAGAGGCGCTCGAGATTGGCGGCGTCGATCACCTCCGCCTCCTCGCTGCCCGCAAGCAGGCGATCGACGACCCACTCCCCCTCCTCGACTTTCTCGTCGCACAGACTGCCAATCCGTCCCTCGTCGAGCCCCCAGACTCTCCCCAGACGCCGGGGGTCAACGACGCCGTAGAAGCGTAGCCACTCGCTCACCAGATCGGCAATCGGATCGTCGGACTCTTCAGGCGATGGAAGGCGAGAGAGATCCTTCAGCAAGTCGGCGAGCGGTAGATGACCCTCCTCGAGAGCCGTGAGCTCGAGCTCCGCAGTCTCCAACCCGACCGCTCGCGCGATCGCTGGAAGACGAGCGAGGGCCGCCACCACGGTCTCGGAAGCGCCGGGCAGCCGCAGGATGACGAGGCGACGGGCGAGAGCGTCCAGCCATTGGTCTACGGTACCGCCGTCTCGCTCGACCGCGGCCAGCAGATCCTCCCACTCCGAGAAGGGAGCAAGGACTCGCTCTTCGAGCCAGGCGATGAGCTCGTTCGCGTCTCCGGGCGCGAAGCCGGGCGCGGTTCGCTGCAGCTTCGTTTCGAGCTCCCGCGCCGCGGCAGGAGGGATGGAGGGCCTGAGCTCGGATAGATAGACCAGCTCCTTGACGAGGTCTTGACGCAGGCTCGTCGAGTCCACGTCCGGGGTGTCGTCCTCGTACATGAGCCGGTTGGTCTGCTCCCAGATGAGATTGGAGACAAAGGGCGAAGGTCTCTCGGTCGTGACTTCCGTAACCACGACGGCGCCGTCACCGACCTCCGTCAAGACGGTGGCGAGAGCCGGAAGGTCGAGCTCGTCGACCAGGCAAGATCGCCAAGTTTCGAGAAGGATGGGAAAGTCGTCGCTCTCGGCGACCGCCGCGAGCAGCCGCTTGGCTCGTTCCCGGATCATCCACAGCGGCTGGCGGCGCCTGAAGTCCGCGCGCGGCAAGAGAAGGGCCCGGCCCGCGCTCTCCCGGAAGCGAGCGCCGAAGAAGCCCGTCCGCTCGAGCCCGGCGCGCAAGAGGTCCGCCAAGCGCTCGGGACGAACCAGCGCAAGGATGTCGCGAGCCTCCGTTGCCGCCGGAACGATGAGCATCACCGCATCGTCGTCGTGCGCCACCTCGAGCCCAACGCCGTACCGCTCGCGCCACGCCGCGGCCAAGGCCACCGCCCACGGACGGTTCACGCGGCCGCCCCACAGGGTGTGAAAGACCAGGCGCTTGCGCCCCGGCCCGAGCTCGCCGTCCTTTACCCGCTCGACCACGAGCCGATGGCGGTGCGGCAGGGCCCCGGTCGCCTCGAACTGGCGCGCCAGAAGCCGGGCGAGCGGAAGGGCCGCCTCCGTGCCCAGACCAGCGTCGGTTGCGAGCCAGGTGGACAACCGCGCGCTCCCTTTCTCTGTCGCGAGGTGCCCCTCGACCGCCTCGAGAAAGTCGGCGATCCTCGACGACAGCTCAAAGCTCCGGCTCTGATCCTCTCCGCGCCAGAAGGGAGCCAGGGACGCGCCCCGTGGCGACGGGACGACAAGGACGTCGTTGTGGGTGATCTGACGAATGCGCCAGCTCTGCGCTCCCAAGGTGAAGGTGTCGCCGATCGAACGCTCCCAAACGAACTCTTCGTCGAGCTCGCCCAGTTTCGCCCCGGAGGTCTCGAGGCGCAGAGCGAAGTATCCGCGCTCGGGAATCGTTCCGCCGGAGGCATAGAGCATTCGCGCGACACCGGGCCGAGCCCTGACGGTCCCGTCGATCCGGTCGACGACCACGCGCGCCTCGAGCTCGCGCAGACGCGCGGACGCGTAACGACCGGCGAGCATGTCGAGGACTCGATCGAAGTCTCGCCTGCTCAAGGCGTGATAGGGCCAGCTCGAGCGCACCAGGTCAAAGAGCTCGTCGATGTTCCAGGTCTCGGTGGCCGTCATCGAGAGCATGACTTGCGCGAGGACGTCGAGCGGCGCCTGAGGCGGTGAGATCTCCTCGACCTCCTGCGCCACCACCGCCCGCGCCACGGCCGCCGCCTCGAGGAAGTCGCGTGGGTGCATCGGGTAGAGCGATCCGCGGCTCACCTCGCCCACCGCGTGGCCGGCGCGCCCGATCCGTTGCAGACCGGAGGCGACGGAGGAGGGTGTCGAGAGGAGAAGCACCTCGTCGATCGCTCCGATGTCGATTCCGAGCTCGAGTGAGCTCGTGGCCACGATCGCCTTCAAACGGCCCTGCTTGAGCCGCTCCTCGACCACCTGACGGATCTCGCGGCTGAGCGAGCCGTGATGCGAGTAGGCGAGAGGGGGCGCCTCCCCCTCGTTGATCAAGCGAGTGACCTTTTCGGTGAGCCGCCGGCTGTTGGCAAAGATCAGGGTCGACCGGTTGGCCACGATGTGCCGCTTGAGATCGCTGATCAGGGCGCTCCAGAACGTGTCCGAGGCCCCTTGCTCCTCCTCTTCCCAGGCGCCGCGCGGAGCGGCAATCTCGAGCTCGTAGCGTTTGACGCTCGGCGTCTTCAAGATCTCGATTGGACGCGGTCGATAGCGGGGCTCGCTTCCCTGGCGCCGCGCTTCGACGATCTCGAAGCCGGCGACGAAGCGAGCGATCTCCGCGAGGGGCTCGACGGTGGCGGACAGCGCGATCCTCTGCACCGGTCCCGCGAGCGCGTCCAGGCGCTCGACCGCGGTCATCAGGTGCGTTCCCCTCTTGTTGGCGGCGACAGCGTGGATCTCGTCGAGGATCACCGCTTTGACGTCGGCGAGAACTCGCCTTCCGCCCACCGAGGTCAACAGGATGTTGAGGCTCTCCGGGGTCGTGATGAGGATCTCGGGCGGCCGGCGCGCCATCTTCCTTCTCTCGCTGCTCGGAGTGTCGCCACTGCGGGTCGCGACGCGGACCGGCAAGGGCTCGGCGCCCGTTTCACGCCAGGCCGCCTCGAGCTCGTCCAGGGGCGCGATCAGGTTGCGTTCAATGTCGTGGTTCAGAGCCTTGAGCGGAGAGACATAGAGCAGCCGCGTGCTCCCCCCGGACCAGACGCCGGTGAGCAATCGATCGAGCGCCCAAAGGAACGCCGCCAACGTCTTGCCGCTTCCGGTGGGAGCGGTCATCAGCACGTGGCTGCCGCGCGCGATCGCCTCCCAGGCGCAAGCTTGAATCGGCGTCGCCTCGCCGTAGCGGGCGCGAAACCATGCGTTGATCAGGGGGTGAAACGGCAGAGGTTCAGCGGAGCTCGTCACCGAACCGACTCTCTCAACGCCTCGTCCGCCAAGGGCCTAGCCGCCGGCATGGCGCAACACTCCGAGCGCCGCGAGCTGCGCTTCGAAGCGTTCCGCCCATCCCCGATTCGCCGCCGGGCTCGCGGGACTGGGGTGAAGCGCCCGTCCGATCTCGACGTCGCGCCCGGCGAGCGCCCGGCGCGCCCGCTCGGCGGCGAAATTGCCAATGCCGACCACCCAGCGCGGCTGGAGAATCGCGACCACTTCGGCAAGGGCGCCATCGCAGGCCGCGAACAGACGCTTGCGACCCGCCGCCGGAAGCCGATCGGGCGTGAGATTGCGCCCGCTCCCCTCGAGAAAGAGCAAAGGGCAGTAGTTGTAGATGAAGAAACGCTTGAAGAAACGCTCGGGCGAGCCGAAGTGTTCCTCGGCCCAGCTCCAAAGCCGTCTTCCGGAGATCTCGGAGCGCTCGCATGCCATGCCTTCGACTGGCCGCTTGGGATGCTCATTGCGCGGTTTCCCGACCGGCCGGTCGATCTTCAGCCAGTCGCGCACATAGCCGACCTCGCCGAAGGGAACTCCGGTCTGCGCCATGCCCCAGGGACCCGGATTCATGCCGACGAGAAGCACCTCGCGCCTCCAGGCGCCATAACGGCGCAGATACTCCTCGTGTCCCGACCAGGCGTAGCGCAGGGGATTGTAGGTAACCTTGACCGGAGAGCCGAAGCTCAGGGCGTCCACGGTGCGCGAGAGACGGCGGTCCACCGTCGCCAGTTGTTCCGCGATCCGTCTCATTCCTCTATTCCTTCCTGGTGGTCACCCTTGCCCTTATCCCCGTCATCGCCCGCGGCGAAGGCCTGGAGAAATTCGTAGGATTCAGGGCTGGTGATCGCCAGGAGCTGGTCGCCCGGCTCCATCCGGGTGGGGCCGCGCGGCGCCAGCATGTCGTTTCCGCGCAAGACCGCCACCGCGGTCGTTCCCGCGATTCCGCCGATCGTCTCCGCCACCGTACGGCCGGCGAAGACCGACCCCGGCTCTACCCTGAGAGTCACCATGAGCCAGCGATTGTCCGCCACAGGGACCGGCTCGCCAAAACGCAGCAGGCTGACGAGCTTCGGAAGGCTGAGCTCCTCCGCGTCTACGGCGCCGGAGTCGAGCATCTGTACGGCGCGCCGCACCAGAACGCCGCGGTGCAGGTAGGACTCGTGCTTGCCCTTGACTTGGGACTCGTAGAGAGTCGGGTACTTGACTCCCTTGGTGAGGGACTTCTGCACGATGAAGGAGAGCATGTTGGCCAGCATCGCGGGAACGATCAAGCCGTAGCCGCCGGTCATCTCGGCAACCATGATGAGGGTCGAGATCGGTACCCGCGCGCAGCCCGCGAAGACCGCCGCCATGCCGACCACGACAAAGGCAGCGTGCGGCATGGTGAGACCCGGGATCAGAGCGTGGGCACCCAGGCCCACCGCCGAGCCCAGCATGGCGCCGATCGCCAGCGACGGTGCGAAGACCCCTCCCGACCCTCCCGATCCCACCGACGCGGCGAGGCCGGGACCCTTGAGAAACAGGACGACGAGGACGGTGATCAGCGAGAGCTTGCCGACCAGCGCCAGCTGGATCCAGCCGTAGCCGGTTCCCAGAACCTCGGGCGCCCACATTCCCGCGAGACCCACCATCAGACCGCCGACCGCGGGGCGTAGATGTGGCGGTCCGGGAAGACGGTGGAACAGGTCGCGCATGCCGTAGAAGATCGTCGGTATCAAGGCTCCCATGACGCCGGCGAGAAGGCCGAGAAGGGCAAAGCCGACGAGCGAGGCGGGGTGCTCGAAGGAAAAGTCGACGGGCATGGTGAAGACGTTCTGCCAGCCGACGAAGATCCCGTGGACCGCGTACGCGGTCACCGCCGCAATCACGGTATAGAGCAGCGCCTCGGACTCGAAGACCATCTCGGAGTACAGGATCTCCACCGCGAAGATCGCCATACCGAGCGGCGCCCGGAAGATCGCGGCGAGACCAGCCGCCATGCCCGCCAGGAGCATCGCCCTTCTCTCCTGCCCACGCAAATTGAGAACGCGCGCCAGCATCGCCGCGATCCCCACAGAGATCTGCGCGGTTGGACCTTCCTTGCCGGCCACACCGCCCGATCCGATGGTGAGGGCCGAGGCGACGCCCTTGACCAGAGGCACGCGGGGCCGAATGCTGCCCCCCTTCTTGTGGTAAACGGCGATGGCCGCGTCGGTGCCGTGTCCCTCGGCCTCGGGCGCCCAGGTATAGACGATGAAACCCGATACCAGGCCCCCGAGGGTCGTGACCACGGGAATCCAGATACGAGACCAGCCGATAGGATGAGGGGGAATCGTCGGCGTCAGGGTCCCGGAAGCCGGGGGAATGTAGTGGCCGAGGGCGACGAGCAAGTACTGCTCTGAAAAGTGCACCGCCCAATCGAACGCGACCGCCGCCAGCCCGCCGAACAGGCCGATCAGCAGACAGTAGCCGATCAACTTCGTGCTCGGCCGGAACAGGGGCTCGGTAGCTGAGTGAGTCAGCTTGGGAGACGTTGCTTCCACAATGTTGGTTCGCCACTTGGGCGTGGCCCCGACTCTAGCAGAAGCAACGGCCGCGCAAGGAGAGGACGAGCGGCGACGTGCCCATGGTCCTCTCTCCCTACCCAGGTCCACCGGAGACTCTAGTCCCTGCTAGGATGGATGAAGCCGCAGCTCGTTTCCCCACTCGGACCGACCGCATGATCCTCGTTCGCTTCTCAGGTGAGATTGCCATCAAGTCGCGCAATACTCGCGCTCGCTTCCAGGCGCGCCTGGCGGAGAACCTGCGCCAAGCGCTCGCCGCCGAAAATCTCGCGGGGAAGGTCGAGAGACAGTGGAGCCGTTTCCTCGCGGACACCTCGGACCCCGCCGCGGCGGCGGTCTTGGCAAGGGTCTTTGGAGTGAGCTCCGTCTCCGTGGCCGAGCGCCGCGCCTGGATCAGTCACGAGGAGACGGTGCGGCAAGCCGCCGCCTATTTCGCGCCCAAAGTGGAGGGACGCCGTTTCGCGGTTCGCGCCCGTTGCACCGGCAATCATCATCATGGGCGGCCCTCCAGCTCGGCGATCGAGCGCGACCTGGGCTCCGCCTTGCTGCCCGGCTCCGCCGGAGTCGACCTCGACCACCCGGAAGCGACCGCATTCGTCGAGCTCCACCCCGACGCGGTCTACCTCTTCAGTGAGCGTATCGCCGGTCCCGGCGGCTTGCCTCTGGGAGTCGAAGGGCGGGCCCTCTCCTTGATCTCCGGAGGCTTCGACTCCGCCGTGGCCTCATGGTCGATGTTGAAGCGGGGCGTGAGCCTCGATTACGTCTTCTTCAATCTGGGAGGCGCGGCGCATCGCGCCGGCGTCCTCGGCGTTCTAGAGGTCTTGACGAGACGCTGGAGCTACGGGGACCATCCGAGTCTGGTCGAGATCGATCTCCGACCGTTGGTCGCGGAGCTCGAAGCTCGGGTCCGGCCCCGTTACTGGCAGATCGTGCTGAAGCGGCTGATGGTGGAAATGGCCGGCGCGCTCGCCCGTACCCGTCACCTGCCGGCACTGGTCACGGGAGAAGCGGTGGGACAGGTCTCTTCTCAAACCCTGCACAACTTGGCGGCCATCTCGCGCGCCGTCGAGCTCCCCGTCCTGCGACCCTTGGTCGGCTTCAACAAGGAAGAGATCGTCGCTATCGCGCGACGGATCGGGACCTTCGAGCGCTCGCGCGAGGTCAAGGAATACTGCGCCCTGGCGGCCCGCTATCCCACCACGCGCGCCAATCTCGAGGTGGTCGAGCAGCAGCAGACGAAGATCGATCCCCGTTTGATCGCCCGCGCTCTCGAGGGGCGCCGGCGGATCGACCTACGGTCCCATGATCTAGGATCGATACCGGGAGCCCCGTCTCCCCTACACGAGATTCCCCAGGGAGCGACGGTCCTCGATCTGCGAGAGCGTTCCGCTTTTGATGAATGGCACGTGCCCGGCGCCCTCCATCTCGACTTCTTTTCGGCGCTCAGGGCTTACCCTTCCTTCGCCCGCGGACAGCTCTACGTTCTCTACTGCGATGTCGGCCTCAAGAGCTCGCATCTCGCGGATGAGATGCGCGAGGCGGGATTCGACGCACGCTGCCTCGAAGGCGGCATACGCGCCATCCGGCGGCGCTACGAGCGACCTCCTCAGCAGGGGAGAGAATCAGGGTCAGGGACGCTGAGCGACGCCGGCCTCCCGAAGGCGCTCCACTAGGGACGCGAGCCGCGCTCCCTCCACGGTCAGGAAGAGACCTTTGGCCTCGGCAAAGAGGGTGCGGTCTGGACCCCGAAGCGTCGCCTCGACCCAGACCTTTCGTCCCTCGGCCTTGGTTACGTGCGCTTCCACCTGCGTCAAGGTTCCGAGCGGCAGCATGTTGCGGAAGTCGATCTCCAGATGAACGGCGAGGGACGGCGCCACCCGAATCCAGGCGGCGCCTCCCATCGCCTCGTCGAGGACCGCCGCGATGCTGCCGCCGTGAGCGTGCCCCGGCGGTCCTGAAGCTCCGGGTCCGAACCAGGCTCGGCCGATGAAGGCGTCGTCCGCGACTCGCCGGAAATAGGCTACCCGCAGGCGCTCCCCCTCCGGCTCTCCCGAGACGAACGATCCCGGTCCTCCCTCGACGCTGGGCGGCGTCACGGGCTCGCAGCCGGGCGGTGGAGTCGGATCGATTAGACGATCACCAACGCTCATCGACGTATGCTCCGCGCTCGCCGCTCAGACTTCCACGTGGCGCGGCCCCGCCGCTTTCACTTCTTCCGAGACGCCGTCCTTGAACTCCTTGAAGTTGTCCACGAACATGTCCGCCAACTGCGCGGCCTTCTCGTCGTAGGCGTTGCCGTCGGTCCAGGTGGCTCGTGGGTCGAGGATCGCCTGGGGCACTCCCGGCACTTCCTTGGGGACCGCGAGACCGAAGATGGGATCCGTCTCGGTCTCGGCCTTGGCCAGGGTCCCGTCAAGGATCGCTTTGACGATGGCCCGCGTGTGAGCCAGCGAGATCCGCTCTCCGGTGCCGTACGGGCCGCCGGTCCAGCCGGTGTTGATCAGCCATACGCCGGCGCCGTGCTTGCGGATCCTCTCAGCCAGCATGTCGGCGTAGACCCCGGGGTGACGGGGCATGAACGGAGCTCCAAAGCAGGTGGAGAAGGTCGCCTTGGGCTCGGTGACCCCCCTCTCCGTCCCCGCTACCTTGGCGGTATAGCCAGAGAGGAAGTGATAGCTCGCCTGCTCCGGCGTCAAACGGCTCACCGGAGGGAGGACTCCGAAGGCGTCACAAGTCAAGAAGATGACGTTCTTCGGCTGACCGGCGGTGCCTCCCAGGTCGACGTTGGCGAGGTGGCCAATCGGGTAGCTGGCGCGGGTGTTCTCGGTCAATGCGTCGTCGTCGAGATCGAGGGTCCGATTCTCTCCGTCGTAGACGACGTTCTCGAGAATGGTGCCGTAGCGCCGGGTGGTGGCGTAGATGTCCGGCTCGCCCTCGGCGGAGAGACGGATCACCTTCGCGTAGCACCCGCCCTCGATGTTGAACACTCCCTGATCGCTCCAGCCGTGCTCGTCGTCTCCCACCAGGGTACGCTCGGGATCCGCCGAGAGCGTGGTCTTGCCGGTTCCCGAGAGGCCGAAGAAGAGCGCCACGTCGTCCCGATCGCGGCCGTAGTTGGCGCTGCAGTGCATGGGCAAGACGCCCTCGGCGGGCAGGTAGTAGTTCATCGCCGTGAAAATGCTCTTCTTGATCTCACCCGAGTAGCGGGTCCCGCCGATCAGGACCGTCCGCTTCCCCAGGTCGACGAGGATGAACGTCGGGCTGTTGGTGCCGTCGTGCTCGGGGTCGGCGTGGAAATACGGGGCGCCGATGACGGTGAAGTCCGGCTCGAAGGTGGCGAGCTTCTCGGGGTCTTTCTCTTCGATGAACATGTTGCGGGCGAATTGGCTGTGCCAGGCGAGCTCGCTGACGACCCGTACCGGCATGCGATAGCGGGGATCGGCTCCGGCGTAGCCGTCGAAGACAAAGAGGTCGCGCTCCTGGAGGTAGGCACGGACCTGATCGAACAGACCGTCGAAGCGCTCCTGGGCGATGGGACGATTGATCTTGCCCCACCACAGATCGTTTTCGCTCGATGGCTCGCGAACGAAGAACTTGTCGTTAGGCGAGCGGCCCGTGTGCTGGCCGGTACGGACGACCAGTGGCCCCCCAGCAACCATCGCCGCCTCTTCGCGGAGAATCGCCTCCTCGTAGAGACGCGCGACGGGCAAGTTCCAGTAGACGCGGCGGGCGTGCTTGATTCCGTGATGCTCAAGGCCGAATCGGCTGATGTGCGGACCGCAGTTTTCCATGATTCTCCCTTTCTTGTGGTCGGCTGGCGAGGTGTTGGGGTCGGATGCTTGCAGTCTTCGGTACGGTATTGACCCGACGATCGTATTGTATTCCCCCGGTAGGGAAGTCGACAAACCGCCGCCCGCCCCCTTCGCCCCGTGGCGAGTGATGCGATAAGCTGCCATCGTGCGCAGGGGCGCATACCGTTCGATCGATCAATCACAGCAAGGAGAAGGACGTTGAACATCGAAGGTCGAAAGGTCCTCGTGCTGGGTGGTTACGGCCTGGTAGGAACAGCCGTCTGCCGGGAGCTCATCGCCCACCACGCGAAGGAGATACAAATCCACAGCCTGCGGCCTGAGGAGGCGCAACAGGCAAAAGAAGAACTGTCCTCCGAGGCGGGCGAAACCGTCTTGACGACGTCAGCCGGCGACATCTTCGGCCTCAACAAAGAGGTGGAGCGGCGGGAAGGCATCTGGGCCCAGATCAATCAGCTGACAGACGAGAGCCTGGGCGAGTACCTCCTCTACGACGTCCTCGTCTCGGGCAAACCCGACATCGTCATCGACTGCGTCAACACCGCCACCGCAATTGCCTACCGCAACATCTTCGGGGCCGCGGAGGAGTTGTGGAAGGACGCCGCGAACGAGACGGTCGCGCCCGAGCGCGCCGACGCGTTGCTCGAGGCGCTCTATACCCCGCGCCTCATTCGTCACGTCCAGGTGATCTACCGCGGGATGATCGACGCCGGAACCAAGGTCTACATCAAGGTTGGGACCACGGGCACGGGTGGCATGGGGCTCAACGTCCCCTACACCCACTCCGAGGAGAAGCCGAGCCGCGTCCTGCTCTCCAAGAGCGCCGTCGCCGGCGCCCACTCGATGCTTCTCTTCCTCATGGCACGTACGCCCGACGCGCCGGTCACCAAGGAGATCAAACCGGCCGCGGCGATCGCCTGGAAGAAGATCGGCTACGGTCCGATCCGGCGCCGCGGGAGCGAGATCTTTCTGGTGGAGACCGAGCCACGGCCTGTGGGCTCGAGCTTCTCCACCATCGACCCGGACGCCGGCCGCGAAACCGGGGCGCCCCTCGAGACCGTCTTCATCGATACCGGTGAGAACGGCATCTTCAGCCTCGAGGAGTTCGCCCTGTTGACCACCGGGGAGCAGATGGAGTTCGTCACCCCGGAGGAGATCGCGCAGTACCTGGTCTTCGAGATCGAGGGCGCCAACACCGGCCATGACGTTATCAACGCCTTGGACAGCGCCGTTCTCGGCCCGACCTACCGGGCCGGTCTGCTGCGCCACTGGGCGCTCGAGCGAATGAACGCTCTCGAGCGCGAAAACGACACCCGCAGCGTAGCCTTCGAGATGCTCGGTCCGCCGCGCAACTCGAAGCTGCTGTTCGAAGCTCACCTCCTGCGTGAGACCTTCTCCACCATTTCGGCGGTGAGCGATGCCGGAGCGGAGAAGGTTCGCGACGCCCTCGACAAAAAGGTGCGAACCCAACCGGAGAGCGTCAAACAAGCGCTCGCGGTCGGAATCCCGGTGCTCCTTGATTCAGGAGAGATCCTGCGTGGACCCCGGGTGCTGGTGCCCTCCGAGGCCAGAGACGTCGAAGTCACGCCGGAGCGTCTCGACCGCTGGGCCGACGACGGATGGATCGATCTCCGGCTCGACAACTGCCGGCGGTGGATCGAACGATTTGCCCGTATTCATCGAGAAATTGAGGAGATTCCCACAAGCGACACTTCCAGCCGGTACTTGCGCAATCGACGTTTCTGGGACGAACAGGGCACGATTCAACCCGGCAAGATCGTCGGCTGGATCCTCTCGGTGGAAGAGCGCGGTGCCCGCATCAAGCGCTGAGAGCAGGCGGCGCCCTCCCCCAATATCCAGTTCCTACCCCAAACTTTCAGGAGCACTTCCATGTCTGATGACATCAGCTTTGTCGAGCAGGTCAATCGAAACTTCGACAAGGCGGCGAAACTGACCCAATACGACCCGGCTCTCCTCGGTCAGATCCGGGCCTGCAACAGCGTCTATCACATGACCTTCCCGCTCAGGCGCGAGAACGGCGAGATCGAGGTCATTCATGCCTGGCGCGCCGAGCACAGCCACCACAAGCTCCCCACCAAGGGGGGAATCCGCTACAGCCTGTCGGTGAGCGAGGACGACGTGGTCGCGCTCGCCTCCTTGATGACCTACAAGTGCGCCGTGGTCAACGTCCCCTTCGGTGGAGCCAAGGGAGGTATCCGCATCGACCGCTCCCAGTACACCGACCGCGAGCTCGAGCGCATCACCCGGCGCTATGCCTTCGAGCTCACCAAGAAAGGCTTCATCGGACCCGGCGTCGACGTCCCCGCTCCGGACTTTGGCACGGGATCGCGCGAGATGGCCTGGATCGCCGACACCTACGCCTCGCTCTCCGGGGGCGAGCTCAACTCACTCGCTTGCGTGACCGGCAAACCGGTAGCCCAGGGAGGCATCCACGGGCGCACCGCGGCCACCGGGCGCGGGGTTTTCTTCGGAATTCGCGAGGCCTGCAACGTCGCCGAGGACATGAAGAAGCTCGGCCTCTCTACCGGCCTCGAAGGAAAACGGGTGGTGATCCAGGGACTGGGAAACGTCGGCTACCACGCCGCCAAGTTCCTCACCGAGGGAGGCGCCGTGCTCATCGGCCTGGCCGAGTACGAGGGAGCCATATCCAATCCCGACGGACTCGATCTCGAAGATGTGGTGCGCCACCGTTCGGAGACCGGGTCGATCCTCGACTTTCCCGGCGCGCAAAACCTCGAGGAGAGCAGTCTGGCGCTCGAGCTCGACTGCGACATCATGGTGCCGGCGGCGCTCGAAAACCAGATCACGGGAGAGAACGCCTCACGAGTCAGGGCCAAGATCGTCGCCGAGGCGGCCAACGGACCGATCACGAGCTCGGCGAGCGACATCCTCGGCGAGCGCGGGGTGCTGATCATCCCTGATACCTATCTCAACGCCGGCGGCGTCACCGTCTCCTATTTCGAGTGGCTGAAGAACCTCTCGCACGTGCGCTTCGGACGCATGCAAAAGCGCTTCGAGGAACAGGCGTTCCGCCGCCTCCTGGGAGCGGTCGAGAAGGCCACCGACTCCTCCTTCACCCCGCAAGAGGTGGAGAGCTTCGCGCACGGCGCCGACGAGGGTGATCTCGTCGACTCCGGCCTCGAGGAGACCATGGTCCTCGCCTATCGCGAGCTGCGCCAGATCATGGACCGTCACGAGGAGGCGATCGACATGCGAACCGCGGCCTTCATCAACGCCATCGACAAGATCGCGCTCTCCTACACCGATCTCGGAATCTTCCCGTAGCCGGCGCGAGCCGGTCACTCGTTCGAAGCTCGGGCCTATGACGCCCCCCGGCGTCATCGGCCCGCTTTGTTCTCGTCCATGGGGCCTACGGCAGGTCCTCGTCTCCCAGGCCGAAGTAATGGCCGACCTCGTGGACCACGGTGTCGCGGATCTCACGTAGGAGCTGGCGCCGGGAGGTACACGCCTGAAGCAGCGGCCGACGATAGATGACGATGCGGTCGGGCGGAACGCCGCCGTAGGCACCGGGATCGCGATCGGGAAGAGCGACACCCTGATAGAGCCCGAAGAGGGTCTCGTCCTCGGGGTCGAGACCTACCTCGAGGAGCTCTTCGCGAGTCGGCTCCTCCTCGACCGTCACCGCGATGTTCTCCATCGCTTCCCCGAGATCCTCGGGGATCGAGTCCAGCGCCTCGGAAACCACCCGCTCGAGCTCTTCTCGAGACATCCGTAGCATTTACACCGCACGCGCGAAGTCGCGCAGGCGAACGGGTAACCGGCGGGCGCCCCAGGTGCCGGCGGGACCGGCGAAGCGGCCGGGGATCGCGGTTCCGCAGTGCTTACAGTGGCCGTCGTCGCTCAAGCGCCAGGCCCGGATCTCGTACCAATCGCGCTCGATCACGGCCTCACCGCACGAGGGGCAGTAGGTGGTGTCGCCCTCCTGGTTATGGACGTTGCCCGTGTAGACGTAGTGGAGACCGTTGGCGAGCGCGAGCTCCCTTGCCCGCACGAGAGTGGCGGGCGGCGTTGGCGGATGATCCCGCATCTTCCAGTCGGGATGGAAGGCGGTGAAATGGAGGGGAACGTCGGGCCCGAGCTCGTCGTGGATCCAGCGCGTCATCCGGTCGATCTCCTCGTCCGAGTCGTTCTCGCCGGGAATCACCAGGGTGGTGATCTCGAACCAGACGTTGGTCTCGTGCCGCAAGTAGCGTAGGGTGTCGAGCACCGGGACGAGCTCGGCGCCGCAGATCTTCCTGTAGAACTCTTCGCTGAACGCCTTGAGATCGACGTTGGCCGCATCGATGTGATGGTAGAGGTCGCGCCGAGGCTCGGGGCAGATCTCCCCCGCCGTCACCGCCACGGTCTTGATCCCGTGCTCGTGACAAGCACGCGCAACGTCGACCGCGTATTCCAAGAAGATCACCGGGTCGTTGTAGGTGAAGGCGACGCTCGCCGCGCCCAGCTCCCTAGCGGCGCGCGCGATCGTCTCGGGCGAGGCCTCGTCGGCCAGGGTATCGGTCTCGCGCGACTTCGAAATGTCCCAGTTCTGGCAGAAACGGCACGCGAGGTTGCAGCCCGCGGTGCCAAACGAGAGGACGGAAGTGCCGGGGAGGAAGTGGTTGAGCGGCTTCTTCTCGATGGGATCGACGCAAAAGCCCGAGGAGCGGCCGTAGGTGGTCAGGACGATCTCGTCGTCGAGGCGGGCGCGGACGAAGCACAGCCCCCTTTGCCCCTCACGCAGCTTGCAGAAGCGCGGGCACAGGTCGCACTGAATCCGCCCATCCTCGAGACGATGCCAATACTTGGTGGCGACGACGTGCTCGTCGCGCTCTACGCGAGTATCCATCGCTTTTTACCGTCCTCCTGATTGGCTAAACGTGCTCGCTCGGAGGTTCATTCCACCTCGCATCACGGCGGAGCGATGCGACCCATTTTTGCCTCTTGACAATTCGCTATAGGAGCCAGTAAATTCCATGAATCCAATCGAACCCTGCGACGGAACGGAGTACTCGAGACCTCTGCCGGCTCCTGCAGCCCCGTTCCGCGGCGAGGGACCGCCGTTGCGGACGCGCTGTGCCAGGGGACGGCTATCAAACCGGCAGAAGAGGAGGAAGAACGTTATGAA
>JBJKRB010000011.1:0-17836 GCA_046704885.1 Thermoanaerobaculia bacterium
TGCCGCAGGTGCACGGCGCGGTGCGCGACGTCTTGAGCGCGGTCGAGCAACGGGTCGAGATCGAGATGAACGCGGTTACCGACAATCCGCTCCTCTTTCCCGACGACGGAGAGGTCCTGGCCGGCGGCAACTTTCATGGCGAGCCGATGGCCTTGGCGGCCGACAATCTGGCGATCGCCGTGGCCGAGCTCGCGGCGATCAGCGAGAGGCGGATCGAAAAGCTCACCAACGACTCCTTCTCCGGTTTACCGGCCTTTCTGGTTGCCGAGCCCGGCCTGGACTCGGGGTTCATGATCGCCCAGGTCACCGCCGCGGCGTTGGTGAGCGAGAACAAGGTGCTTGCCCATCCCGCCTCGGTGGACTCGATTCCGACCTCCGCCGACAAGGAGGACCACGTGTCGATGGGAATGGGCGCCGCGCTCAAGCTCCACCAGGTGGTGGAGAATGTGAAGCGCGTCCTCGGCATCGAGCTCCTGACGGCGGCCCAGGGAATCGACCTTCTACGACCGCTACGTTCGAGCGACGCGCTGGAAGCGGTGCACGCCGAAATCCGCCGGGAAATCCCCATTTGGGAGCACGATCGGGAGATGGCTCCGGCCATCGAACGCTCGATCTCGCTGCTCGACGGGGCCCTAGATCCTCACCTCGAAGCGCTGAGCTGACGACATTGAAGTAGCATGTAGGGGTGCTAGGCCTTGTGGCTTACTCCGAGGAGGGCGTACGTCGCTTTCCGCTGCGTCGCGATCACTTGACCATTGGTCGTGACGCGAAGTGCGACATTCAGCTTCCGTATCGCGGAGTGGCGGCGCGTCATGCGCGCCTCGTCCGGGAGAACGGGAGCTTCGCGATCGAGGACTTGGGAAGCCGGCGTGGTACCCATGTCAACGGGGTCAAGGTCAAGCGTGCCGTCCTCGAGCTTCTCGACGAGATTCGCCTGGGTGGGATCGTGCTCCTGCTCGAGGACTCGAGCGACGCGGTGGAGCAGACCAAGGTCGTAGCGGCGGAGATGCCCCAGCGTCATCGTTCGGTAACCGCCACCAGCGCCCGCCTGGTGGCGGCCCTCGCCGGAATCAGCGATTGGGTTCTCTCCGACGAAGAGAGCAAGACCACCCTCGAGTCGAAGATCGATGATCTCCTGGAGGAGCTCGGCGGCGGGGTGATCTTCCTGTTCACCGGCTTTCTCGACGATCCCACGATCAAGTTCGTCATGGCGAGTGAGGGTGAATGGCTCACTCATGGCGAGGAGCTCCTGGATCAGGTGACCGGCGAAGCCCTGCTCCGTTCGGGGGGAGAGATTCTGGGCACCCTGGGCGAGCACAAGGCGGTGATTTGCTACGCCTCCGCCGAGGCCTTGGACCGTCAATACCTCCTTGCCGGCGCCTTTCCCGAGCTCGCTTCCACCGAGCTCGACTTCTCCTTGCAACAGACCTTTCGCTCGCTTCTCGCCCTCTTGGTCATCGGGTTGGTCCATCATCTCGGCCGCTACGAGCCCATCCTCCCGGGGTCTCGAGGCCAGGTCGACCTGCGGCTCGCACCGGGCATGGTCGTCGGGGAGTCGGCGGCCAGCCGCGAGCTCATGGAGGCGCTGCGCGCCGCCGCGGCGACGACGGTCAACGTATTGCTCCTGGGAGAGCCGGGCACTCGCAAGGACCAGCTCGCCCACACTATCCATCTCTCCGGTCCCCGACCCGACGGGCCCTTCCTGGTTGCCGATTGCCGGGGGTTGTCCGAGCAGCAGCTCGATGCCGAGCTCTTCGGAGCGGAGGTCGCGGGAAGCAAGAGGTCGATTCGACGCCAAGGCAAGATCAGCGCCGCGGCCGAGGGCACTCTGTTTCTCGACGCGGTGGCGGAGCTGCCGCTCTCCCTTCAGGGAAAGCTGGTCCGTTTCCTGCGCAAGGGCGAGGTCTCGCCGCGCGGTGACGGGATGCCCGAGGTAGTGGACGTGCGGCTCGTCTGCGGCGCCGATGAGCCGCTCGACCGGCTGGCGGGGCGCGGCGTGTTGCGCGCCGATCTCGTCCACCTCTTGTCGGCGATCACGGTTGCGGTGCCGCCGTTGCGAACCCGTCGCGAGGATCTGCCGCTGATGATGCAGTCCTTCATCAACCGCTTTTGCCACGAGACCGGAAAGCGGGTGCATGGCATCACGGTCAAGGCGATGAGCGCGCTCAGCGGATATGCCTATCCGGGCAATCTCGTGGAGCTCGAGAACATCTCCCGTCAGCTCGTTTATCGCTGTGCCGATGGACAGCCGATCGACGTCAATCAGCTGCCTCAGGAGGTCAGGCTGGGAGCGATTCTCGCGGCCGGGTCGGTCGACCAGGAATCGGAGCTCGATCTCTCGCGGCTGGTGGCGGATTGCGAGGAAGCGGCGATCCGCGAAGCCCTGCGGCGTACGGGCGGCAACAAGTCAGGGGCGGCACGTTTGCTCGGCCTCTCCCGCAACGGTCTGGCGATGAAGATGGAACGCTACCAGATCGAGACCTGAGCCGCCCACAGCCGGATACAATGGGCCCATGAGCGGCTCAAATAGACCCTACAAAGAGATTCGGGCTCCAAGAGGAACGGAGATCCAGTGCCGGGGCTGGCAGCAGGAAGCGGCCATGCGCATGTTGATGAACAACCTCGACCCGGAGGTGGCGGAGAAGCCGCAAGAGCTCATCATTTACGGTGGCTCGGGCAAAGCGGCCCGCAACTGGGAGTGTTTCGACGCCATCGTGGCCACCCTCAAGCGGCTGGGCGACGACGAAACCATGATCGTTCAATCGGGCAAGCCGGTCGCGGTTTTTCGCACTCACCCTAACGCCCCGCGAGTGCTCATCGCCAACGCGCTTCTGGTGCCCCACTGGGCGACCGCCGACGAATTCCGCCGGCTCGAGGGCCTGGGCCTGACCATGTTCGGACAGATGACCGCGGGCTCTTGGATCTACATTGGCACTCAGGGAATCCTGCAAGGGACTTACGAGACCTTGGCGGAGGCCGCCCGTCAGCACTTCTCATCCAGTCTGGCCGGCCGCTTGACCGTTTCCGCCGGGCTTGGCGGCATGGGCGGAGCGCAGCCGCTGGCCGTGACCATGAACGAGGGGGCCTGCCTGATCGCCGAAGTCGATCGGGACCGCATCCAGCGGCGCCTGGATACGCGCTATCTCGATCGAATGGCGGCCAGCATCGACGATGGAATCGAACAGGCCCTGCAAGCCCGAGAGAAGCGCCAGGCGGTGTCGATCGGGGTCGAGGCGAACGCCGTCGATCTCTTGGAAGCCCTGATCGCCAAGGGCGTGGTGCCCGACGTCTTGACCGACCAGACCTCGGCCCATGACGAGCTCAACGGTTACGTTCCTGACGGGATCCCTTACTCCGAGGCGCTTCGTTTGCGCCACGACGATCCGGACGAATACATCCGGCGCGCCATGGAGTCAATGGCGAAACACGTGCGGGCCATGCTCACCTTGCAGGAGCGCGGCGCCATCACCTTCGACTACGGCAACAATCTCCGTGGCCAGGCGCTGGCGGCGGGTGTCGACAACGCTTTCGACATCGGCGGATTCGTGCCGCTCTTCATCCGTCCGCTCTTTTGCAGCGGCAAGGGTCCCTTCCGCTGGGCGGTGTTGTCGGGCGACGAGGAGGATCTGCGCGCGACGGACGAGACGATCCTCGAGCTCTTTCCAGAGGATGAGGCCTTGGCGCGCTGGATTCGCCTGGCGCGAGAGCGCGTGGCGTTCCAGGGGCTACCCTCGCGAATTTGCTGGCTCGGGTATGGGGAGCGTGCCAAAGCGGGACTGGCCTTCAATCAGCTCGTGGCCTCCGGCCGGGTGAAGGCCCCAATCGTCCTCGGGCGGGACCACCTCGACTGTGGATCGGTCGCTTCACCCAATCGGGAGACCGAAGGAATGAAGGACGGATCCGACGCGATCGCCGACTGGCCGGTTCTCAACGCCCTGCTCAACGCGGTGAATGGCGCGACCTGGGTGTCGGTCCACCACGGTGGAGGGGTCGGCATCGGCTACTCGTTGCACGCCGGGATGGTGATCGTCTGCGACGGCACCGAGGAGGCCGCAGCCCGCCTCGAGCGGGTGCTCACCGGCGATCCGGGAATCGGGGTGGCGCGGCATGCCGACGCCGGCTATGAGGCGGCCGTCGACTTCGCTCACGGCCACGGGATCGACCTCCCGATGATCCGCTGAAAACCGGTCCACCGGCGACCATCGCCATGCGCTTGCGAGTCCCTCGTTCCGAGCCGCTCCTACTGGCGCTGATCCTCGCGGCCCCGCTGCTACCCGAGCCCGCCACGGCGGTACTCCTTCTCGTCGGGGCCGGCCTGTGGCTGCGGCTCGGGTGGGGATCGCGGCCGCGCCGCGAGCGTTGGCTCGTGCTCGCGGGGACTTTGGCTGCCCTCGGCGTCCTTCTGGCCGGGGTCGTCGAGACCGGATTGGCGCCGAGCGGCGTCGTCGCCTGGTCACGGCGCGAAGAGCCTCGCTACGAGCATCTCTGGAACGAGCTCGGAGGGGCGTCGGAGCGAGCCGCGCGCGACCTCGGAGCCACGAGCTTCTCCCCGCGGGACCGCTCGGCGCTCTTCCATCGCCTCGACAAGCTCGTGGACGCGGCGCCGGATCCCCGTCTCACCTTGCTCCTCTTCAACCCGGATGGCGAGGCCTTCGCCTGGGCCGGCAGAGGACTGGTCAATAGCGTCGGGCAACAGAATCTGAACGCATCGGGCCCGGCCTTCGTCGCCGGCTTCAGCTCGGTGACTCTCTACGTGCGCAAGCCGTTGAGCTCGGCCCAGCGCTCCTGGTGGTTGGTGGCCGGGTTGAGCGCTCCCACCGATCGCTTGCCCTTCGCGGCACCCTCGGGGGAGGACGAGGGTGCGTTCCGCTGGTCCTTGCTTCCCGCGGGTAGCGCGCGACCGGCGGGAAGCACCGTCCTTGCACCGCCCGACCTGCCGATGCTGGTGATCGACGCATCCTCGGGCGCCTCGTTCAGAGCCAGCGCGGACCATCTCGCGCGCTTCCGGCGTTGGGCTTGGTGGCCGCTCGGAGCGATGTTGTTGCTTCTTGCTCTTTCGCGCGGCATTGGCGCGGCAGCTCTCGCTCGAACTCGGGTCAAGAGTCGGGATCGGGCCCGGAGCGTGGTGCCGGCGTTGCTCGGAGGTGCCGTCGCCTTGGCCGCTGCGAGCTCCGTTCCTTGGCCGGAGATCCTCATCCTGGCGGCAAGCGGCGGCCTCGCGAGTGCCGGAGTCGTAGCGGGCTGGCGGCGCAAGAAGAGGCCGGTAGCGCCGGAGCTTAGAGTGGCTTTGGGGGCGGCGGTGCTTGTTGGCATTTCCTGGTTGTGGCAGTGGCTCTCTGGGCCCGTCGATCTTGGAGCCGCCTTCACCGCCACTGCGTCGGTCGAGGTCCTGCGAGTCTCGATGGTCGCTTTGGCTCTCGGCCTCCTCGCCTCAACGGCGCGAGGCGATGGGGGAACGAGCGAGCGTTCGTCGTCTTTTTGGTCCTGGGCTGCGTTCGGGCTCGTGCTCGCCTCGGCTGCGGCCCATGATCTCTATTGGCTAGCCGGGATCCTTTTGGTTCTAGGCGCGGCGGCGGCGGGGCGCTGGTTGGCTCAGAGCGCGGTGGCGCGGTCGGTGAGCGGCGCCGCCCTGGTAGTGCTGCTCGCGGCCTTGTTAGCGGCGTCGGCTTGGCAGACGAACTATCGGTTGGCGCTGCGGCGCGAGGTCGGGGCGACCTGGCTCCCCGCCATGGCTCCTCCCACCTCGCTCGAGCGCGCGGCGATGGCGGCGCGCATCGATCGCGCTATCCGCGCCGCTGACCTCGATTCTCTGGCACCTCGCCCGGCGGCGGGATTGGACCTCCGCGACCTCGCCTATGCCCTCTGGCGAGTCACGCCACTCGCGCGAGGAGGGGCACTGACGGCGATCGTGGTCCAACCGCCGGGCGGCGCCGCGCCCTCGGTGTTCTCCTTCGGCCTGCCCATGCGTGGCGACAATGTCGATTGGTCGCCGGCACGATGGGAAGAGCAGCGACTTCCGGTGTGGCAAGGGTCGTTGATCGATGGCACGGCGGTGCTGACGCGCCACGGCAAGATGTGGGGACAAGTTCACTATTGGTGGCTGCCGCGTCCAGGATTCCGCTTGGTTCAGGGGCAGCGCCAGGATCTCGCGGCCGGGCTTCTCGCCGGTGGCGCCTCGGCGCTCAAACCCGCGGCGCTGGTCTTAAAGCCGGCCGTTTACGCTCTTTACGGTCCCGACGGCAGAGTGAGGATTGCGCCCTGGCGCGGCGCCTCGCCACCGGCCCCACTGGCGGAAGCGAGCCATGGCGGGTGGGTCTCGACTCCGCAGGGCGCTGCGTGGGCCTTCGCGCGGCGCGACCGTGATGGCCTCGAGGCGATGTTCCTGCCGGTTCTCGGTCCTCTCGAGGGACTGGAAAGGGTGGCGACCAACTCCTTCGGAGCGTTGCTGCCCATTCTCGGACTGGTGCTGGCGGCGTTCGCGCTCGCTCTCTTGCGCCGGACGTTCCGCGGATATCTGGGACGAATCGGACGTTCCTATACACGCAAAGTGCTGGTTGCCTACACCCTGTTGCTGCTCCTTCCCTTGCTTCTGCTCACCGTAGTCCTCTTGCGTGGCGCCGGCGCTCGCTTGGAGCGCGGTCAGCGCGCCGCCGGAGAGGCAGCTCTCGACTCGGCCCAGCGCATTCTCGGCGAGTACGTCCTCAGCCTGCAGCCAGGTTTCGGCGTGGGGACGGCGCTCGATGACGAGCTTCTAGTGTGGCTTTCACGAGTGGTTCATCATGAAGTCAACCTCTATTGGGGAAGCGAGCTATACGCTTCCAGCCGCCGCGAGCTCCTCACCGCGGGGCTCGTGCCCAAGCGCATCCCCGGAGAGGTCTATTCGCGGTTGGCCCTGGACGGCTCGGACCTGGTGATTCGGACCAACCACGCCGGCGGGATCCCATTTCTCGAGCTCTACGAGCCGTTCAAAGTTCCGGGCGTGGGCGAGCAGGAGCGTCTCTTTCTCTCCCTTCCGATGCTCAGCCAGCAGCGGGAGGTCAACGAGGAGCTGGTTTCCCAAAGTCGCGAGGCCGTGCTCGTGGCCAGCGCCCTGTTTCTCCTCCTCCTCGTCCTGGGGGGCCGTTTGGCGCGTAGCTTCGCGCGGCCCTTGGAGGAGCTGGTCGCCGGTACGCAACGGATTGCCGACGGTGCGGAATCGCTTTCCTACAACCCCGATGAGATCGAGCTCGCGGCGCTTGCCAAGGCCATCGATCGCATGGCGAGGAGAATCGCGGAGGCGCGACGCGGACTGGTGCGCGAGAAGCAGGTCGTCGAGCGCATGGTCGAGAACATCACCTCGGGAATCGTCTCTCTGGATGCCGGCCGTCACGTCCTCCTGCGCAACCGGGTGGCTGCCGATCTGCTCGGGGTGGAGGTCGGCGACTTGCTCGACCAGGCCCTGGAGCGGAGGGGGGACCTGAGGGAGGTGGCTGACTTCGTGACGCCGGCGCCGCGCACCCTCGAACAGACTGCCGTGCGCCTGGGCAGCGGCGCCGGCGAACGTGAGTGGTCCTTGGTCTGGGTCCCTCTGCCGGGAGGAGGGGAGCCGAGCGCGCTGCTCGTCGTCGAGGACGTGACCGAGGTGCTGCGCGGCCAGCGCCTCGAGGCTTGGGGCCAGATGGCACGCCTCATCGCCCACGAGATCAAGAATCCATTGACTCCGATACGGCTTTCGACCGAGCACTTGCGGGAGGTCTACCGACGCGACCGGGAAGGGTTCGAAGGCGCGCTCGAGCGTTGCACCAGCAACATCCTGCGGCAGGTCGACGAGCTTGGGGCGATCGCCGGCGAGTTCTCGACGTTCAGCCAGATTCCTCAGCTCGACCCTCAACCCGGCGACCTCCGGGTCATCGTCGGCGAGGTTCTCGAGGCCTACCGGGTCGCCCCGCCCGCCGGGATCGAGGTGCTCTATAGCGAGCCACCGGTACCGCTCGAGGGACGGTTCGACGGCCGGCTCTTGGGCCGCGCCATCCGCAATCTGGTGGAGAACGCGCTGCGCGCCAGCCGCGACGGCGGACAGGTGGCGGTAAGCCTCGAGCGCCGCGGCGAGGTAGGGGATCTCGTCGTGGCGGACCGCGGTGTCGGGGTACCTTCCGAGCTTCTTTCACGCATCTTCGAGCCTTATTTTTCGACCCAGGTCGGCGGTACCGGCCTCGGCCTGGCCATCGCACGACGGATCGCGGAGCTTCACGGTGGGGGAATCATGGCGCGCAACCGCCCCGCCGGAGGCCTCGAGGTCACGGTCACTCTCCCGTTAGCTCCGGCCGTGGGCAGCGGCGAGAAGCAAGGAGGAGGACAAGGGTGAAGAGCTCTGAGCGGAGATCGATCTTGGCCCGGATCGTCGGGCTGCCCGCGCGCGACCTCATGAATGGCCTTGAGCGTGCTCTCGATGGCCGGCTTTCGCGCTTCTTCGTGGTCGCGATCGGCTTGCTCGTCGGGTGGTGGATCTACGTTCCGCTTCACGAGCTTCTGCACGCCGCCGGCTGTGTGGTGACCGGGGGCTCGGTTAGTCGGCTCGAGATCGATCCGCTCTACGGCGGCGGCATCCTGGCCCACGTCTTTCCGTTCGTCGTGGCGGGGGGCCACTACGCCGGCCGGCTCTCGGGTTTCGACACGCACGGCAGCGACCTTGTCTACCTGGCCACCGACCTCGCTCCCTTTCTTCTCGCGTTCTTCCCCGGGGTGTGGCTCATGCGCAAAGCGGCTCGGCGGGAGCGACCCCTGCTCTTCGGCGCGTCGCTGCCGTTCGCTCTGGCGCCCTTCCTCTCTCTGACCGGCGATGCCTACGAAATGGGATCAATTCTCGTGACCCGCATTCCGTGGTGGAGCGGCGCGGCCTTGGTGAAGGAGCTGCGTGGCGACGACTTGTTTCTCATCGCGGCACGAGTGTTCTCTGACCCGAGCGCCAGTGCGTGCTGCGGCCTGGCTCTCGGCGCCCTCCTGGGCCTCGTCTGGGCGTTTCTCTGGTATGCCTTAGCCGCCTGGCTTGCGAGCCGCTTCGGCCAGGGCGCCCTCGCGAGAAAAGCTTCGGCCTGATCGCGACTGGCGAGTGGTAGAGTCGCTCAATCCACGTCGGCCGCCGCAACGAAGGGAGATTCCGATGAGCAACCGTATCCGAGCAGGGGTTTGGACTTTGAGCCTGAGCGTCGTCCTGGGGATGTTGGGGATGATGACGGGCGCGATGGTGGCTAGCGCCTCCGTGCGGGAAGCGGGGGCCGCCGAGGCGGGAGCACGCTCCGCCAATCTGCCGACGGTCGAGAAAGCCACCGCCGGTCTCGAGGAGCATCGTGGGATTCTCGACCTCTACTTCGATCACCAGCACGGGAAGGTCCTGCTCCTCGTGCCGGCGGCGTCGAAGCGCGACGGCCAGATCGGCGAGTACCTGTACTACGAGGGCCTGGTCACGGGGCTCGGATCGAACCCGGTCGGGCTCGATCGAGGGCAGGTGAGCGAAGGTGCGGTCGTACGCCTGCGCCGGGTGGGCAATCGGGTCATCGTCGAGGAGGAGAACCTCAGATTTCGTGCCATGAGCAAGAACCCGGACGAGGTGGAAGCGGCGGCCAACTCCTTTGCCACCTCCATTCTCTGGGCCGGCCCTATCGTGGCGCGTGATTCCGACGGAACGGCGCTCGTCGACTTCACCTCCTTCATCGTCCGTGATGCTCACGGGATCGCGCGTCGCTTGCGGGCAACCGGGCAAGGGAAGTTCACCCTCGACCGTGAACGAAGCATGGTCGACTTCTCGGGCATGCGCGACTTCCCGAAGAACATGGAGCTGCAGTCGATCCTTACCTTCGCGAGCAATGATCCGGGACCACAGGTGCGTGCCACCGCGCCCGTGGCCAATAGCGTCAGCTTCGTCACGCATCAGTCGCTCGTGGCTTTGCCTCCGCCCGGGTACCATCCGCGCGCCTTCGATCCACGCTCCGGCTCCTTCGGCATCACTTTCGCGGACTATGCGGCGCCGCTCGACAAGCCGATCGTCAAGCGCTGGCTGGTGCGTTTTCGCCTGGAGAAGACCGATCCCAGCGCCGTGGTCTCGACCGTCAAGAAGCCGATCGTCTTCTACGTCGACCGGGGGGCTCCGCCGGAGATCCGCAAGGCCCTGATGACCGGGGTAGGTTGGTGGGCGAAGGCGTTCGAGGCGGCCGGCTTCAAGGACGCCTTCAAGGTCAAAGAGCTGCCGCCTGGGGCCGACCCGCTGGACGTCCGCTACAACGTGATCGAGTGGGTTCATCGCCAGACTCGGGGCTGGTCGTACGGCGGCGGCGTGATCGATCCCCGGACCGGCGAGATGATCAAGGGCAACGTCACGCTCGGATCCTTGCGAGTGCGGCAGGATCGGCGCCTCTTCGAGGGTTTGGCCGGCACCGCCGACACCGGAACCGGAAAGCCGGACGATCCGATCCAGCTCGCCCTCTGGCGGATCCGCCAGCTGGCGGCGCACGAAAGCGGACACGCCCTGGGGCTTGCCCACAACTTCGCCGCTTCGACCTTCGGCCGCGCTTCGGTGATGGACTATCCCGCGCCGCTGGTGAGGCTGGCGCCGAATGGCGGCTTCGACTTCAGCCATGCGTACACAAAATCGATCGGGTCTTGGGACATCCAGGCGATCAAGTACGCCTACTCCGAGTTCCCTCCCGGTACCGACGTGCATAAGGCGCTTCAGGGCATCATCGAGAATGGCATCAAGGCGGGACGCTACTTCCTGAGCGATGCCGACGCGCGTCCGGCGGGCGCGGCGGAGCCCGACGCCAACCTCTGGGACAACGGTTCCGATCCCGTCGCCGAGTTGGCGCGGGTGATGAAGGTGCGGCAGCGGGCGTTGGATCGTTTCGGGGTCGGCAACGTCGTTCCCGGAACGCCGCTGGCCGAGCTCCAGGAGGTCTTCGCCACGGTCTACTTCTATCACCGCTATCAGCTCACCGCCGCGATCAAGGTCATCGGCGGCCTCAACTACCGCTACGCCCTCGCCGGCGACGGGCAGCGTACGAGCTGGCCGGTGACTGGGGCGGAGCAGCGGCACGCGTTGTCGACGGTGCTGGCGACGCTCGATCCGAGCGACCTCGATATCTCCGACGCCACGCTGGCCCTCCTGCTCCCGAGGCCGAACGGATACGAGGCAAACCGTGAGATGTTCCACGGTGACAGCAGCCCGGTCTTCGACCCCCTGGGCGCCGCGGCAACCGCCGCCCAGATGGTCGTCAAGGGCCTGCTGGTGCCAGAGCGCCTGACGCGGCTCGTCGACTTCCACCGCCGCGATCACGATCAACCCGGCCTCGAGGAGGTGACAAGCGCCCTCGTCGCCAAGACCTTCGATTCCTCGCCGCGAGCGAAATCGCCGCGCCTGGCCGAGATCTTGCGCGTCGAGCGCGCGGTCGTGGTCAAGGATCTGATCTCCGCCGCCGCCGACGCCAAGACTCCGCCGGAGGTGGCGGAGCGGCTCGAGGGCGTGCTTAGCGGGCTCGAAGAGAGTCTCAAGGCGGGGAGCCACCCGGAGGTCGGCAAAGAAGAGAGCGCGGCGCTCGCCGCGGAGATCGATCGCTACCTCCACCGGCGCGGTCCGAGTGCGGTGTCGGGTCAACCCGCGCCTCCCCCTCCTCCTGGTCAGCCCATTGGGGGCATGGGGCCTGAGCTCACCGGCTGCTCGTGGCAACTACCGGCGACGGGGAACTAGATGCCACGAGGCGGGCGAAGACGGCGGCGCCGGCGGCGGGGGCCGGAGTCGGCGCATCGCTGGCAAACCCGCCTGTTGGTCTTGGCCCTGGTGCTGGTCGCGGCGACTGCTCTCATTGCCTTCGCGTTGCCGAGGCTTCGCGCCGGCGCCTCGCGCCCGTCACTCGGCGTCAAGGCGGCCGAAGGGGCGGCGGGGCCCACCTGGCGCCGTCTGCGGGTCAAGGTGTTGGCGACCCATCCTCACGATCCACAAGCGTTCACCCAGGGCCTGCTCTGGTACAAGGGAAAGCTCTACGAGAGCACCGGGCTCTACGGCCGTTCGACGCTGCGCGAGGTCGATCCGGCGACGGGCAAGGTGGAACGCGAAACGAAGCTCCCCCGCCGCCTCTTTGGAGAGGGTCTAGCGCGGGTTGACGACCGGCTGATCCAACTGACCTGGCAGAGAGGCCGCGCCTTTCTCTGGCGTCTTTCGACCTTTGAACAACTCGACACCTTTCGCTATCACGGCGAGGGTTGGGGGCTTTGCTTCGACGGAAAGAGACTGGTGATGAGTGACGGCAGCCCTCGTCTTACTTTTCGCGACCCGCGAACCTTCGCTCGCCTCGGCCAGGTCGGGGTAACCCTCGGTGGCAAGCCGCTCGCCAGCCTCAACGAGCTCGAGTGTGTCGACGGCAAAGTCTACGCGAATGTCTGGCAGACCCAGATCATCGTGCGGATCGACCCGGCGACGGGAGTGGCGGACGAGGAGATCGATGCGTCGGGCCTGCTCTCGCCCGCTGAGCAAAAGAACGCCGATGTGCTCAACGGGATCGCCTACGATCCCGTCAGCCGGCATTTCTGGATCACCGGCAAGCTCTGGCCCAAGATCTTCGAAGTGGAGTGGGTGCCGGTCAGCTGACCGGAGCTTCGATCTTCAACATGCGAGCCCACGCCTGCCGCAAGTTCTCCGGCAGATCGAGGTGGGGGAAGATCTCGCGCACGTCGTCGCGGCTGACGTAGCCCCAGAGGTCGTCCCACTGCGCATAGCGCAGCAGATGGGAGACGACCCAGGCACGCTCCTCGACGCCACCCTCCCTCAAGATCTCGCGCACCTCGTCCTCGGTCACGTTGTCGTTGGGGAAGAAGTAGAGACCGTTCGAGAGATTCATGCCGTTGTCGTCATTCCCTGAAGTCTGCATCGCCTACTCAGTATAACCGTTCGCGGTGCGACAGAATTCTTTGGTCCCGTCCTCGCCCCCTCCGTCTCGGCTCGAGGCTCGCAACCGGCCACGTCTCCCAAGGTTTCCGCGCCTGCCGCCGGGCGGTCCGGCGAAGAGCACGCAATGCGCGAGTGGGCCAGCCGGTGGGCGGCGTTCCCTGTTTTGCTCAATGCCGCTCTCCTCGCTTTCGGCGCCGGTTCGAGTGCCCCGTTCGCTTGACCATGGCGGCGGGTCGGGATAGATTCATGCCGCTCGCTAGGCGAGCCAACTGAGCGGGCATAACTCAGCTGGTAGAGTGCAAGCTTCCCAAGCTTGATGTCGCGGGTTCGAGTCCCGTTGCCCGCTCCAAGACAGTGAAAGAACCCTTAACGCTACAGTTTGACTCCTATGCCTATTTTTCGCCGCGACTCCGAGATCGATCCGCCTGAACCCGCAGTATCGTCAACCCCTTATCGCGAAAGAATGCCAGTGAACGAGAGACCAGCTACGTCGACCCACGTGGCGGCCGGCACCGAGATCGAAGGCAAGATCACCGGCGGCACCGATGTGGTGATCGATGGCCGCTTCCTGGGCTCGATCGAGGTCGGAAGCAGCGTCGTCGTGGGCAACTCCGGTCGCGTCGAAGGAGGCATCTTCGGACGCGTCGTGCGCGTCTCGGGTGCGGTCAATGGCGACATTCGCGGCGGCGAGCGCGTCGAGATCATGGCGACCGGCAGAGTCGAGGGCGACGTTGTTGCCCCGCGGGTCGTCATCGCCGAAGGAGCGTTCCTCAAGGGGAAGGTCGAGATGAGTGAGCGGACGGGAGCGCGACCGGCGGGCGAAGGTCAGAAAGCTCCGGCCGCTTCTGAGGGGAAGGGGTCGGAGGAGAAACAGTGAGAATCGGGATTCCGAAAGAAGTCAAGAATCATGAGTACCGGGTCGGCATGATTCCGGCCACCGTGCACGCTCTAGCTCAGTCCGGTCACCAGGTGCGGGTCGAAACGGGAGCGGGGGAGGGCAGCGGAATCAGCGACGACGAATACCGGGACGCGGGGGCCGAGATCCTCGCGAGCGCCGACGATGTCTGGCGCGACGCGGAGATGGTGGTCAAGGTCAAGGAGCCCGTTGCCTCCGAGTACGGTCGCTTGCAGCAGGAGCAGACCCTCTTTACCTATCTGCACTTGGCCCCCCTTCCCGAGCTGACCGACGTCCTGCTCGAGAAGAAGATCACCGGGATCGCCTACGAGACGATCACCGACAAGAGAGGCGGCCTGCCGCTGTTGACCCCGATGTCGGAGGTCGCCGGACGCATGGCGCCCCTGGTCGGCGCCTACTACCTGCAGCGCGGGCTCGGTGGCCGCGGCTTGCTGCTCTCCGGTGTGCCGGGCGTTCCGCCCGGTGACGTGGTCATCATCGGTGGCGGCATCGTGGGTCTCAACGCCGCCAAGATCGCGCTCGGTCTCGGGGCCCGAGTGACGATTCTCGAGACCAACAGCGACCGGATGCGCGCCCTCGACAACATGTTCGCCGGGGCGGTGACGACGCTCGCCAGCAATCATCACAATCTGGTGGCGGCCCTCGGGCGGGCCGACATCTTGGTGGGAGCGGTGCTCATTCCGGGCCGTTCCGCTCCCAAGCTCGTCACTCGGGAGATGCTCTCCTTGATGAAACCGCGGGCCGTCATCGTCGACGTCGCCGTCGACCAGGGGGGCTGTTTCGAGACCACGCACGCCACCACCCATTCCGATCCGGTCTACGAAGTGGACGGCGTGTTGCACTATTGCGTCGCCAACATGCCAGGGGCGATGCCACGCACCTCGACGTTCGCGCTCAACAATGCGACCATGCCCTATGCCTTGTCCCTCGCCGACAAGGGGATGAAGCAAGCAGTGAAAGACGATGCCGGTCTTGGCGCCGGGGTCAACACCTACCGCGGCGAGATCACCTGTCTGCCGGTGGCGGAGTCGCAGGAGCGCTCCTACAAGCCCCTCGAAGACCTTCTATAGGTCGGACCAACTTCCGGCGGCGCTCTGCCAGAGCTCGCGGAGGTCGGTCGGCACGGGAGAAGCAAAGCTCAGGCGCTCACCCGAGCGTGGATGCTCGAGCTCGAGGCGCCAGGCGTGGAGAGCGGGTCGGGAGAAGCGGCGAGCGGCGTCGCGGACGGGCCCCCTCAGGGTCTTGAAACGGTTCTCCCCGTACACCGGATCGCCGACCAACGGATGACCGATCGCCTTCAGATGCACGCGGATCTGGTGCGTTCGTCCGGTCTCGATCGCCACTTCGAGCAGACTCAAGCCGGAAGCTGATGCGAGCGTCCGGAAACGGCTTGCAGCGTCTCGTCCCCGTGGGCGGACGGCCATCTCCTTGCGTCTTTGCGGATGTCGGCCAATCGGAAGGTCGACGCGTCCGGCCGCGATCCTCGGCTGTCCGTAGACGATCGCCAGATAGGACTTGCTCACCCGCCGTTCGGCAAAGGCCTTCGACAGGGCTTGGTAGGCGAGCGGTGAGCGGGCCACGACCAGCACACCCGTCGTGTCCTTGTCGAGCCGGTGGACGATTCCCGGGCGGCCCGGTCCCCCGACTCCGAGGATCTCCGGAAAACGATCGACGAGGCGATTGACCAGGGTCCCGCTTCGGCGCCCGGCTCCGGGATGGACCGTCAGCCCCGCCGGCTTGTCGATCACCAGCAGATCCGAGTCCTCGAACAGGAGCGAGAGATCGCCGGGCTCGGCGATGACGCGGTCGTCGCTGGCGGGTGGTGGCGCGACCGAGATCGTCTCGCCGCCGTTCAGGCGCTGAGCGGGCTTGGCGGACTCTCCCGCGACCAGAATCTGCCCGGCAGCAAGCCACTTCTGGATCTGATTTCTCGGCAGGTCGAGCCGGGCCGCGAGAAAACGGTCGAGGCGTATGCCACGCTCTTCCTCGGGCACCTTGACGGTGCTTGCTTGTGGGCTGTCGGGGCGGTGCGCCCCTGAAGGGCGATCTTCGCTCAATCTCGACTGCCGGCCGAGACCTCGTGGTCCGTCGGCGTTTTGAGGTGGAGGATAGGTCGCCTGACCGTCTTGTCACCGCGCAGGATGTCCCAAGCCATGAGGATGATCCCGATGGTAATGGCGCTGTCGGCAACGTTGAAGGTGTGCCAGTGATAGAGGTGCCAGTAGAAATCGATGAAGTCGGTGACCGCGCCGGTCGCGATGCGGTCGATAAGGTTGCCGACCGCGCCCCCCAAGATGAGCGCGAGCGAGGAGAGGAGCAGGCGATGGTCGGGTGGCGTGCTCCAGAAATAGAACAGCACCGCAGCGAGGGCGGCGAATCCCACCAGGGTCAGCGCCAGGGTCCAGAGCGGCTGACCGTGAGCCGGGAAGAGGCCGAAGGCGACGCCGGTGTTGGTGACGTGGATGAAGTTGAGGATATGGGGGATGATGCGTTGACCCGCGTCCAAGGGGAGGTGGATCTCGATCAGCCACTTGCTCCACTGATCGATCACCACCACGAGGAGCGAGAGCAGAAGGAAGTTGCTCTTTCCGGCGAGGTGGGCGCGCCAATTGAGTGCCCGCCTGCTCTGGGGCACCTTGTCAGAACTGTCGCTATCGTTGTGCATCGCTTCGCAGTCTAGCAGCCCGAAGCTGGGATCCGGGCAATCGTGGGCGTGGGACGCGGGGCGTCCTCTGGCGCGGGCTAGTCTTCTTCGAGGATTGCCAGGGCGATCGCGTGCGCTCGCTCGTGGGTGATCGAGATGTGGATGCGGTCGACGCCCATCTCCGCCGCCCACTGCTCGGCGGCGCGATGCAGATGGACCTCGGGCGCCTGGTGTCGGCGCCGGGCGATCTCGATGTGACGGAGACCCAAGCCGCGCGCCCAGCCGCTGCCGAGCGCCTTGAGGACCGCTTCCTTGGCCGCGAAGAGCCCTCCCAGGTGCTGAATGAACGCCGCTCCCTGTCGTTCCTCGAGCTCGCCCGGCAGGCAGAATCGGGCGACGAGAGCTTCGCCGTAGCGCTGATACAAGCGCTCGAGGCGCTCGAGCTCCACCAGGTCGACACCGATTCCGAGGATTCTGCTCATCGCGAAAATGTATCCCGAACCGCCTGGACGTGCTCTCCGAGCTTCCCGGGATCCGAGAAGTAGCGGATCGCCGCCACTCCGCGGGCTCCCGTCTTGGCGATCGCCTCGAGGTTCTCGAGGGCGACGCCGCCAATAGCGAGGACCGGAATGCCGAGAGTGCAAGCCTCCGCGAGCTCGGACAGGCGGGGGCGGTCCACGGCTCCCGGTTTGCTCGGAGTGGGGAAGACGGGACCAAAAACGGCGTAGTCGGCGCCCTCGCGCCGGGCTGCCTCCACCTCTTCCGGCGAGTGGGTCGAGCGCCCATAGAGCCAGTCAGAGGGGAAGGTCCCCCGCAGGCGCTCTATCGGGAATCCGTCATGGGGCAGGTGAACGCCGTCGGCGCCGGCGGCCAGAGCAATGTCGGCGCGCCGGTTGACCAGAAGCTTCACCTGGCGCGCGATGGTGCGGGCGAGGCTCGCCAGCTCGAAGAGGTAGCGGTCGCTCGCCTCCTTGTCGCGCACCTCCATGGCGTCGACGCCGTAACGTTCGAGGGCCGTGAGCCAGTCGCGGAACGGCAGGTCTGCGCCGCTCTCGTCGCCGCTGACCGCCAGCATCGCCGGAGGGGAAGGTCTATTCATGCCCCTCTTCGCCGGCTCGCGCCAACCGTCCATGAACGAACCATGTCTGGAAGTCTTGCGCCGCCCAGACGAGATGGACGAGGCCAAAGCCGCTCAGCGCGGCGCGAAAGTACGTGGAGAAGAGGAGAGGTTGAAGCCCAGCGAGCGGAAGAGAGAGACAGTTGCGTTCCCAGCCGCCGGTCCACGGGACGATGAGCAGGAGCAATCCCGCTTCGAGACAGTAGGCGAGGAACAAACCTCTGAAGAGAGTATCGAGCCGCATCG
>JBJKRB010000012.1:0-3327 GCA_046704885.1 Thermoanaerobaculia bacterium
CTCGCTCCGCTCCCAGGCGCGGACGTTCTCCTGCGCCACCAGGACGGCGCCGGCTTTATGAAAGACCCCGTTTCCGGCGACGTGATCGAGGTGGTAGTGAGTGTTGACGACGAAGCGCACCGGCTGCTTGGTGATCCCTTTGATCGTCGTTAGGAGCTCCTCGGCCGCGGCCGGGTCCTGGAAGGTGTCGATCACCGCCACGCCCTCGTCGCCGATGACGAAGCTCGCGTTCGAGCCCGCGCCGCTCCCCGGATTGGCCACCGCCGAGTAGATCCCGTGCCCGAGGTCGTGGAGGGTGAAGTAGTGAGGCTCGGCGGCGTAAACGCTCGTGGAAGCGAGGAAGGAGATGGCGAGAAGCGGGAGGATGGCGCGTTTCATGTCGCGATTCTACGCGCTGGAAAAGAAGACGGCCCGGCCACCCCCTGCGGGAGGACCGGGCCGGTCATCTTGCTACGGACTTCCTAGAGGCTGCCGAGAGCGAACGTCATGCTCTCGACGAGCGCCTCGGGGCTCTCGCCATCCTCGCCCAGGGCAAGGGTCCCCCCACCCTGCTCCTTCTGCTTCTTCTCCCACGCCTCGTGACTTAGGACGCTCAAGGCCTTCTTCTTGTGGCGCTCGAGCACGCGGTTGAAGGGAGCAAGACGAGAGGCAGCGGAAAGCCCCGCGAAGTGCTTCTCGGCGGACGCGAGCTTCGCCTCCAAGTCCTTCTGGCGGGCCAACTGCGAGTCGCTCGGCTTGCCGTCGTAAGCGGAGACCGAGCCGTAGAGGTCGGCCAGATTCTCGCGCAGCTTCTCCTCGCCCGAGAGCATCCCTCCCGGGCCGGCGGCGACCAGGGTCTTGCGGAAGCCGTCGAGCTCATCGGCGTAGCCGGTGAGGCGTCTTCCCCAGCGGCTCTTGGCGCCCACCTCCTTGGCCGCCGTCCGCGCCTGATCGCGCAGATCGATCACCGCGTCGACCAGGTAGGTCAGGTGGCCGAGGTCATGGTAGAGCGCCATGGTCGTCGTCTGCTGGAGAGCGCGATCCGCCGCCGAGTGGTCGTTGCGCGGATCGGGGACCAGGGTCACGGTCGAGGTGTAGGTCTTCGCGCCCTTGATCAGCTTGACCGTGTAAGTCCCTTCCGGCACCCGTGGGCCGACGAAGGCGGCGGCCAGGCTGTTGGCGGGCGGGACCTTGGGCGGCGCCATGCGCATCGGCCATTCGACGCGGTTGATGCCGCGCCTTCTGCCACCTGGAAGCGTCGAGATCTTCTTACCCTGGGAGTCGTAGATCTCGACTCTCAAGTCCCCGAAGATGTGGCGCTTCTTCAAGTAGTAAACGATAGGCGCCGCCTCGGGCGGATTTTGCCCCACGAACTCGGCATCGCCGGGAAAGTCCTGAAGCTCGTTGTTCAAGACCATCACCGCCGGGCGCGACGGCAGCATCGCCACGTTCGAGGCGAGGTTGGCGGCGGTCAGGTGGCGCAGCGGGGTGAGGTCGTCCAGGATGTAGATACCGCGCCCGTAGGTGGCGATCAGGAGATCGTCGCTCTTGGGCTGAACGGCGAGACCCCGCACCGGAACGGGCGGAAGCCCGGAGGCGAAGCGCGCCCAGTGCGAGCCGCCGTCAAGGCTCACGTAGAGGCCGAACTCGGTGCCCAGGAAGAGGAGGTCGGAGTCGACCGGGTCCTGAAGCACCGTATGGGCGAAGCCGTGGATGTCCGGCGTAACGAGCGACTTCCACGTCGTCCCGAAGTCGTGGGTCACGTAGAGGTAGGTCTTCATGTCGCCAGTGCGGTGGCCGTCGAAGGTCACGAACGCCGTCGCCTGATCGTAGGGCGAGGCGTAGACGTGCGACACCCAGGTGAGCTTCGGTAGGTCGGGAACGTTGCCCACGACGTTCTTCCAGCTCTTGCCGCCGTCCTGGGTGATCTGGAGGTTGCCGTCATCGGTCCCCACCCAGATCACCTGATCGTTCTTGGGCGACTCGGCGATGGCGTAGATCGTGGTGTAGTTCTCGGCCGTCGAGTTGTCGATCGTCAAGCCCCCGGACTTGTCCTGGCGCTGGAACTTCGGATTGTTGGTGGTGAGATCGGGGGAGATCCGCTGCCACGATTCACCGCGATCGCTCGAACGGAAGAGGTACTGCGCTCCGAGATAGATCGTTCCCGGATGGTTCGGGCTCACCGCGATCGGCGCGTTCCAGTTGAAGCGCAGCTTCGCCTCGCCCGCTTCGGCGTAGGGGCGAATGCTCTTCGACTCGCCGGTCGAGCGCCGAAAGCGGAAGATGTTGCCACCTTGGTACTCGTCGTAGACGTAGTCCGGATCCTTGGGATCGACGAACGCCCACATGCCGTCGCCCATCCCGATGTTGCGCCAGTCGCGGTTGCGGATGCCGCCCACCGCGCGCGACGGACCCATCCAGGTCCCGTTGTCCTGGAGCCCGCCGTAGACGTGGTACGGCCAGTCGAGGTCGTAGCTCACGTGGTAGAACTGGGATACCGGGAGCTGCGCCAGATGACGCCAGTGACCGCCCGCGTCGAAGGAGCGGTAGACCCCGCCATCGGTGCCCAAAAGAAGCTCGCGCGGCGCTTGCGGATCGATCCACAGGGTGTGGAGGTCGCTATGCACCGAGCCACCGAAATCCGAGGTGAAGGGCGAGGTGAACGAGTGGCCGCCGTCGTTCGAAACGCTCAGGCTGAAGCCGGGCTTATAGACGCGGTTGAAGTCGCTGGGATCGACGATCAGGGTGGCGAAGTAGAACGGCCGGGCGATGACGTTGAAGGAGGTGTTGACCTGCTTCCAGTGCTCGCCTAAGTCCTCGGAGCGGTAGAGAGCGGTTTGCTTGGCCTCGACCAGGGCGTAGACGACGCTCGGGCGCGACGGCGCCACCGCCACCGCGATCCGCCCCTTCTCTCCCTTGGGAAGCCCCTGCTCGAGCTTCGACCAGTGAGCGCCGCCGTCGGTCGAGCGGTAGAGCGCCGACCCCGGCCCGCCCGACTGGAAGAAGCCGGGGTAGCGACGGAACTGCCACATACCGGCGTAGAGGATCTGCGGGTTCTGGGGATCCATCGCGAGATCCGAGCAGCCGGTCTTGGCATCGACGTAGAGCACCTTCTTCCAGCTCTTGCCGCCGTCCTCGCTCTTGAACACACCCCGCTCGTCGTTGTCGTTCCACAGGTGCCCCAAGGCGCAGACGTAGACCGTGTCGGTCTTCTTCGGGTCGATCACGATACGGGCGACGTGCTCGCTGTCGGCGAGGCCGACCATCGTCCACGAGCTCCCGCCGTCGGTCGACTTGTAGACGCCGGTCCCGACCGAGACGCTGTTGCGCGTCCACGACTCGCCGGTC
>JBJKRB010000013.1:0-18929 GCA_046704885.1 Thermoanaerobaculia bacterium
CACCGACGTCGCCTACACCCTGACCGTGACCGATACGACCACGAATCAAACGGAAACGTACTCCAATCCCGCTCACTCGCTTGCCGTCGCCGGCACCGACGAGACCGACTTCGGGGCCTGCCCATGAGCACGAGCGATCCATAAACGGGTTTCAGGGTGTAGAGTGAGCGAAGTCTCCGATGGCAGGCAAAGCCGTAGTCGCGTTCGCTCTCTTGGCCGCACTGTTCGTCCCCCTTCCCGCCAGAGGGGCACAAGCCGCGGTGGGCGCGCTCGCGCCAAGCCTGGACTCGGGGGGCCGAAGCAAGGCGGCCGAGGGCCTTGCCGAGACGAGTCAGAGCGGCCAGACCGTCGGCGGCATCGCCGACATCGGTGCGTTCCTCGATCAATGCCCCACCTTCGATCCGGCGTATGTCACCATCGCCGCGGACTTCCAGATTCGTCATAACGGCGTGGTCGCGCCCATGCCCACCTGCACGGAACCGGTCTCGGCCATGCCGATCGCCCAGTACACGAACGAGCTCATCGTTCTGCAGACGCTGCGGACGATCTACTACATGGACCGCGGAATGGCCGGGCATCTGCCCTGGACCTCGGGGACGCTCTACAATTGGATGCGCTCGAAGATCGGCGGCATCGACATTCGCGACGGGGTCGTGGGCGGCTACTGCTGCGAGAACTACAACAACCGGCCCTTTATCGTCATCGGCGCCGAGGATCAGTCCAACCGCAATTTCGATCACACCTGGCGTGGCATCGCCGGGAACATCGACTTCTACGCCCACGAGACACGGCACGTCGACGGCTTTCCGCACGTCTCCTGCTGCGGCATCACCAACGGCTGCGATCAGTCCTTCGATGTCTCCAACCTCTCGCCCTACGGGATTCAGTGGTGGCTCAACAAGCTGTGGCTCGACGGAACGATCAACGTGGGCTATGAATGCCTGAGCCCGAGCGCGATACAGGACACGACCAACTGGTTTCTATCCTCCCTGGCCTCGTTCCGCTCGCGCTTCTGCACCAATCCTCCACCGGCGATCACCACCGCCCCGGCGCAGCCGGGCGGCCCGTGTCCGGCGACCGCTTGCGTCTCCGACGCAACCCACCTGTGCTTGACCGGGAACCGCTTCCGGGTCTCGGTCCAGTGGACCGACTACAACACCAACGTCACCGCAGCGGCCACCGCCGTCCCCTTCGTCGACGAGTCGGGCTTCTTCTACTTCCAGGACCCCGCCAACATCGAGATCATGGTCAAGGTCCACGACGCCTGCCCCAGCTTCGGCCACTTCTGGTTCTTCTCCGCCGCTACCACCAACGTCGGCTACACCATCACCGTTACCGACACCAAGACCGGGCAGACCGAGACCTACTCCAACCCCGCCCATGTCCTCTCCGCCGCCAACACCGACCAGTCGAGCTTCGCGAGCTGCCCCTAGAGGGCAAACGCAGCCGGCACGACGATCCCAGTTCACGGCTCCCAGTTTGCTCCCGACGATCCCTTCCCGTCCGTTCTCCCGCTTACTGAGATAGGGAGGAGGAAGCCTCCCAGAACGCCGGCGAGCTCGGGTCTCGAGCCCGGAGCGAGCCAGCTCAATGATTTCAACCCTTGGGAGGAACCTCATGCGCGCCGTCCGTCTCGTTATGTCCTTCGTTGTAGCAACCGCTTTCGCGGCAATTCCAGTGAACGCAGCCACGAATCAGGTCACAAACGGCACCTTCGATCACGACCTCAGCAACTGGTCGGCGCTCGCGGTCGGGCAGGTGAACGCCAGCTGGTCGTCCACCTACGACGCGGGCAGTTCCTCTTCCTCCGGCTCCGCCCTTCTCAAGGACGTCGCCTCCGGGACTCAGGCGAGCAACACCTGGTACGTGGGGCTCGGCCAGTGCATCAGCGCGTCGGCGGGGGACACCTATCATCTGGCGGGAACCACCGGCATCCTCAAGGGGCAGTCGGACACGGGAAGCGTCGCCGTCTTCGTGCTCTTCTACTCGGCCACCAACTGCAACGGCGGCCAGATCGGAAACGGCAACGGCTTCGACAACACCTTCGCCGACGGCAATTGGCACGTCCAATCCGCGGATGGCGTGATCCCAGCGGGAACCAGATCGATCATGGTGTCATTGGGCATCCACAAAGATCAGGCTGGGGGAGAGTTCGACGGCTACTTCGACAACATCGTCTTCTCCGCGGTTCACGGCAGTGGCAACTGCACGGCCGACGCGACGCATCTCTGTTTGACCGGGAACCGTTTCCGAGTCTCGGTCCAGTGGACGGACTACAACACCAACGTCACCGCCGCGGCCACCGCCGTTCCCTTCGTCGACGAGTCCGGCTTCTTCTACTTCCAGGACCCCTCCAACATCGAGATCATGGTCAAGGTGCACGACGCCTGTCCCTCTTTCGGCCATTTCTGGTTCTTCTCCGCCGCCACCACCAACGTCGGCTACACCATCACCGTTACCGACACCAAGACCGGGCAGACCGAGACCTACTCCAACCCCGCCCACGTCCTCTCCGCCGCCAATACTGACCAATCGAGCTTCGCGAGCTGCCCTTAGCAGGCCTTGGCCGTCGAGGTGGAGCCGGGATTCCCCCCGGCGCCGCCAGACGAGCCCCCTCCAGACCGGACGCGCGAGCTCCGAGTCGCGGCCGGCCATTGCCCCTCCTGTAGCTGCAGCTCATGATAAAGTTTCGCTAGGCAAATAGTTCTTGCAACCGACCGCAAGGTCTCTGCACTTCGAGGACCTCGAGCCCCTCGACAGGAGAAAATCGCATGCGCGTTCGACTTCTCGCTGGATTCACCGCCCTCGTCGTGGTTGGCCTCCTCACGGCCATCCCCGCCCACGCCATTGCCATCAACCAGATCATCAACGGAACCTTCGATTCGAACACGAACGGCTGGTACGCAACGTATCCCAGCCAAGTAACCCCAGTCTGGGTCTCGAGCCCAGACCACACGGGCACGGTGTCCGGCTCGGTCCTCCTCAGAGACCTGGCATCCAGCCAGCCTAGCGGTACGTACTACGGCGGCCTCGGCCAGTGCACCACCTCGACGGCCGGCGACAGCTACCATCTCGCCGCAAGCACACTGATCTACTCAGGCCAATCCTACACAGGGAGTGTCGCCGTCTTCGTGCTCTTCTACACCGGAGCCAACTGCACGGGAAGCACGATCGGCAATGGCGCCGCGATCAGCAATACTCATGCAGATGGCAACTGGTACTCGAAGACGCTAGACGGCACGGCGCCCGCGGGAACGCAATCGGCTCAGGTCGTGCTGAGCATTTACAAGGGCCAGGCGGGAGGAGAGTTCGACGGTTACTTCGACGATATCCTCTTCTATTCTCAGGGAAGCGGTGGCAGCGGCACCTGCACGCCCGACGCGACGCATCTCTGCCTGACCGGCAACCGCTTCCGGGTATCGGTCCAGTGGACCAACTACAACACCAACGTCACCGCCGCGGCCACCGCCGTCCCCTTCGTCGACGAGTCGGGCTTCTTCTACTTCCAGGATCCCAGCAACATCGAGATCATGGTCAAGGTGCATGACGCCTGCGCCGGCTTCGGCCACTTCTGGTTCTTCTCCGCCGCTACGACCAACGTCGGCTATACCATCACCGTTACCGACACCAAGACCGCGCAAACCGAGACTTACTCCAACCCCGCGCACGTCCTCTCCGCCGCCAACACCGACCAATCCAGCTTCGCGAGCTGTCCCTAGTAAGCCTTGGTCGTCGAGGAGGCGCCGGAATATTCCCGGCGCCAACTTCGACCGCGCCTCGCGATAGGACCCATCGCCCCGGCTCTCCCCTAGGGGAGGTGCCGGGGCGTTTCCTGGCCTCCTAGAATCACCCACCGGGAAGCTTCCAGGCTACCCGAGAGTGCCCTCCCGCCCCGCTCCGACAGGCGGCGGCAGCACGGCCGCTCTTTGCTAAGTTCTCCTCGAAGTCAGTCGTTTCGCAACCGAGCCGGTCGCGCTCGCCACCCCGTTCCCGGCCAACCACAGGAGGAGAATCGATGAGATCTTGCACCCTTTCCGGTCTCGTTGTCCTCGCCGTCTTGGTCGGCGTGGCGCCCGCTAACGCAGTTTCCAACCTCGTAACGAACTCGTACTTCAACTCCAGCATCAACGCCTGGACGGCGGCCGCCGCCGGCCACGTGAACGTTGCCTGGTCGAGCTCCGATGTCCACGGTTCCAGCAGCTCGGGATCGGCCGCGTTGCAGAACTATGATGCCAACGCCATGGCCAGCAGTGTCTATTGGATCGGTCTGCGTCAGTGCCTGCCCGTGACCGCCGGCACCAGCTACCACATGTCCGGCTACATCGGCATTCCCGCGGCCCAGACCAGAACGGGGAGAGCAGCCATCGCCGTCCAGTACTACAACGGCAACATCTGCAGCGGAACGAAGATCGGGAACCCCGTCTTCGCCATTAACACGCATGCCGACAACACGTGGCACGCGGTCTCCTCGGACACCACGGCACCGGCGGGAGCCGGGTCAGTCTCGATCAACCTGGACACTCAGAAGGACCAGGCTGGGGGCGCCTTCTACACCTTCTACGACGAGGTGGTGTTCTACAGCACCAGCCCCTCGGGCACCTGCAGCGCCGACGCGACCCATCTCTGCCTGACCGGAAACCGGTTCCGGGTCTCGATGCAGTGGACCAACTACAACACCAACGTCACCAAGGCCGCCAACGCGGTGCCCTTCGCCGGAGAGACCGGGTTCTTCTACTTCGACGATCCCAGCAACCTCGAGCTCATGGTCAAGGTGCACAACGCCTGCCCGAGCTTTGGTCACTTCTGGGTCTTCGCCGCCGCCACGACGAACGTGGGCTACACGTTGACCGTGACCGATACCCTGACCACTCAGACCCAGCAGTACTCGAACCTGCCCTACGTGCTGTCGCCCGCGATCACCGATCAGTCGACCTTCGGAAGCTGTCCGTAGGGCCTCTCCTCCTGGGCCAGGTCCTCTCCGTGCCGCGCGCATGGAGAGGACTCTGGCTCGCGAGGCTCGCTTCGCACCATCTCGCGCCCGGATAGCGCTTGTGGCGAGAAGAAGCTAGGGCTTGCCCGCCTGATCGCCCCAGAGCTGACGGAGCCGCGCGTCGCGGCCGCACCCGGCGCGATAGAAGCGGTAGCGGATCGGGTTCTTCTTGTAGTACTCCTGGTGGTACTCCTCGGCCGGATAGAAAGGGCCGGCGGGCACGATCTTGGTCGTGATCGGGCCGGGGAGGACGCCCGAGGCGGCGAGCTTCTCCTTCGACGCCTCCGCGAGGCGCTTCTGCTCGTCGGAGTGGTAGAAGATCTCGGAACGGTACTGATCGCCCCAATCGCAGAACTGGTGCCCCACCGCCACTGGATCGACGTTGTGCCAGAAGGTGTCGAGCAGCTTCTCGTAGCTCACCTTCTCGGGATCGTAGATGACGTCGACCGACTCGGCGTGTCCTGTTCCACCGGCTGAAACCTCCTCATAGGTGGGATGGACGGTGTGGCCACCGGTGTAGCCCACCACGGTCTTCACCACCCCCGGAATGACGTCGAAGGGGTGCTGCATGCACCAGAAGCAGCCGCCGGCGAAGGTGGCCACCGCCTGGCCGGGCGCGAGGTGCGCCGCGGGGTCCCCTTCCGCTTGAACGCCGGCGGCGCGGGCGGCGGGTCCGGCGCAGGCGGCCGCGAGGAGCAACAAGGCGCAGATCGATACGGCCTTGATCCTGGCGCGAGAGATTCTCACCGTATTCATCACTGCTTCACCTCCTGTCGGAGGGCGGAGCGAACCTGGCCCTCGTCCTTACCTACGGCCGCGGGGGCGATTCGGACTCACCCGCCGGCGGGCTTACCGTTGTCGTCGAGACCGGCCCAAGCGGAGAGCTCGGAGAAGCTGGCGCGTCCGACGTGAATCCACTGGATCACGCCGTTCTTGTCGAGCACGAACTTGGTGGGGATGGCAAAGACGCTAGAGAAAGGCTCGGGCAGATTCTGCATCGAGGCGATGGGATAGTTGAGGTGCTTGCGCGCCACGAAGCGCCGCAAGGTCTCCGGCGATTCGTCGCTGATCCCGATCATCACGAGGCGGTCGGCCGGCACCTCCTTGCGCAAGCGGATCAGGTCGGGAAGCTCGGCGTTGCAGGGCGCGCACCACGTCGCCCAGAAATCGAGAATGACCCGCTTGCCCCTGAGATCGGCGAGCCGGATCTTCTTGCCGTCAATCGTCGTCAGAGTGAGAGCGGGCGCCGGATGACCCTGCCACTGCTGCAGGTGTGGCTGCTTGGCGGTCTGGACCTGGCGCATGTGGTGCAAGGTCCAACCGAAAAATCCCGCGAAGGCGACGCTCGCAACCATGGCAACGATCGCGAGCCCTACCCCGAGCTTGGCCACCCGTCGCCGCCGAGGTCCACCGTGGCGAAGGTAATAGACGGCGACCAGGATTCCCACCAGGGCCGGCACGAATCCGATCACCAGAGGGCTCATCACCACCCCGAGGACGCTGAAGATGAGCGCCATCAGGGCCGTTCCGGCTGGAGTTTGCTCCTCGGTTTCCGCGACTTGAGGGTTTGTCTCGACGGGCTTCTCTTCGTTTTCGTCCATAAGCGCCTCGCCGCTCTAAAGGGTATCAGCTAGCCGACGAACGCGCGTGATTCAAACTGCGAGGAATGGCTGGGAGGCAGGGATTCGAACCCCGATTCTGCGGTCCAGAGCCGCATGTCCTACCATTGAACGACCTCCCAACGGCAGCGAAAGAGTAGCAAGCCGCCTTCGCGCCGGTCAAGCCGGAAGAGGCTGCCTGATGCTTTCCTGCCTAGCCGCGCTGCTGGAGCTTGGCCCAGGTGTCGCGCAGGGTGACGGTGCGGTTGAAGACGGGGTGGCCGGGAGCGCTATCGCGGTCGACGACGAAGTAGCCCTGGCGCTCGAACTGGAAGTGCTCTCCGGGCGTTGCGGAGGCGAGGGAGGGCTCGACCTTGGCCGGGACGCTCGTAAGGGACTGCGGATTGAGGTTGGCGAGAAAGTCCTGGCCCTCTTCCGTTTCATCGGGATCGGCGCGGTCGAAGAGCGTCTCGTAGAGGCGGACCTCGGCGTCCACGGCGTGGCGCGCCGAGACCCAGTGGATCGTCCCCTTGACCTTGCGCCCATCGGGGGCGCTGCCGCCCCGGGTCTCCGGATCGTAGGTGCAGCGAAGCTCGACGGCCCGGCCGGCGGCGTCCTTCACCACGTCGGTGCAGCGAATGAAGTAACCCCAGCGTAGCCGCACCTCCCGCCCGGGTGCCAGGCGGAAGAACTTCCTGGGGGGCTCCTCCATGAAGTCGCTCGCCTCGATCCAGAGCTCGCGCGAAAACGGGACCATTCTCTTTCCCGCCTCGGGATCTTCGGGGTTGTTGACCGCCTCGAGCTCCTCGTCTTTGTCGTCCGGATAGTTCTCGAGCACTACCTTGAGCGGTTCGAGAACTCCCATGACGCGCAAGGCCGTGCGATTGAGCTCGTCACGGACGCAGTGCTCGAGCAGCCCGAGCTCGACGACGCTGTTCTGCTTGGTGACCCCGATCCGGTCGCAGAAGTCGCGGATCGCGGCGGGCGGGTAGCCACGCCGCCTCATCCCCGAGAGGGTGGGCATGCGCGGATCGTCCCAGCCCGAAACGTGCCCCTCCTTGACCAGGCGCAGGAGCTTGCGCTTGGAGAGAACGGTGTGCGACAGATTCAGGCGGGCGAACTCGATCTGTCGGGAGCGGGTGATGTCGAGGGCGTCCTGGAACCACTCGTACAAGGGGCGATGGTCCTCGAACTCGAGGGTGCACAGCGAGTGGGTTATCGCCTCGATCGAGTCCGACTGCCCGTGCGCCCAGTCGTACATCGGATAGATGCACCAGGCGTCGCCGGTGCGGTGATGGCTGGCGCGGAGAATCCGGTACATCACCGGATCGCGCAGGTTGACGTTGCCCGCCGTCATGTCGATCCTGGCGCGCAGGACCTTGCTGCCATCGGGGAACTCGCCGGAACGCATGCGGCGCAGGAGATCGAGGCTCTCCTCGGCCGAGCGCTCCCGATAGGGGCTCTCGCGACCGGGCTCGGTCAGGGTGCCGCGATATTCGCGGATCTCCTCGGCCGAGAGGTCATCGACATAGGCGTCGCCCGACTCCACCAGGCGCTCGGCCCACTCGTAGAGCTGCTCGAAATAGTCCGACGCGTAGAGCTCCCGTTCGCCCCAATCGAAGCCGAGCCAGCGCACGTCCTCCTTGATCGAGTCGATGTACTCCTGCTCTTCCTTGGTCGGATTGGTGTCGTCGAAGCGTAGGTTGCAGATGCCGCCATGCTCCTCGGCGAGACCGAAGTTGAGGCAGATCGACTTGGCATGGCCGACGTGGAGATAGCCGTTGGGCTCGGGAGGAAAACGGGTGCGGACCGCGGCGTGCTTGCCCGACGCCAGATCCTGCTCGACGATGTCTTCGATGAAGTTCTTGCCCGCCATCAGGAGCTCCCCGCGGTTAGCGCCCCGCCGGTATGAGCCCTACTTTGGAGCAAGGAGGGCGAGGGCGCGGTCGATTCTGGCGAGGACGCGGTCGCGTCCCAGGAGAGCAAGGATATCGAACATGCCGAAGCCGACGGCCTTGCCGGTCACCGCCACACGCACCGCATGGATGATCTCGCCGAGCTTGATGCCGCGCTTTTCGATGAAGCGATGAAAGAGCTCTTCGAGGGCGCCCGCCGCGAAGCTCTCGGTGTTCGCCAGCTCGGTACGCATGGCGGCCAGGAGCTCCGCCGCGGCCGGGGGCTTCACCAGACGCTTCTCGAACGCCTTCTCGTCATAGGTGAGCTCCTCCTCAGGGGTGAAGAAGTCGTCATAGTCGAGGATGTCGCCGGCCACCTTGATCCGGTCGCCCGCTGCGCGGATCAGGCGCAGGAGAAACTCGCGCTCATCCTCGGACGCGGGCGCTCCCGTCCAGCCTCGGCGTTCGGCGAAGGGCAGAGCCAGAGGCAGCTTGTCCTCCGCCGGAAGGGCCGCCATGAAGTGCTCCTCGAAAGCCATGAGCTTCTTGGGATCGAAGCTCGCCGGCGCCTTGTTCACCCGCTCGAGCGAGAAGTTGGCGATCATCTCCTCGCGGCTCAGATACTCCGTGTGGTCATCGAGCGACCAGCCGAGGAGAAGAAGGTAGTTGACGATCGCCTCCGGGAGAAAGCCCACCCGGCGGTAGAAGTCGACGATCACCGGGTTGAAGGCGTCGTCGGCGACGGTCTCTCCCAGGCGCTCGACGATCGACTGTCCGTGCCGGTAGAGCTCGGCGAAATCGGCATTCTTCAGGTACTTGGCGAGCTTGCGCTTCGAGAGCTTGACCTTGGAGCCGGGCTCGGCGACGTAGGGGAGGTGCGCGAAGACCGGCGGAGCGGCCTCCAGCCCCTCGAAGATGAAGATCTGGCGCGGGGTGTTCGACAGGTGCTCCTCGGCGCGCACCACGTGGCTGATCTCCATCTCGACATCGTCGACGACGCTCGCCAGGTGGTAGAGGCAGGAGCCGTCGGCCCGCTGGATGACGTGGTCCTGTTCGCTCGCCCACACCGTCTCGACCTCGCCGCGGATCGCGTCATGGAAACGGCAGGAACCCTCGCGCGGCATCTTCAAGCGCACGAAGGCCTTCCTTCCCTGGCCCTCGAAGCGCTCGCGGTCGGCCGCGCTCTCGGCCATGAAGCGGCGGCTGTAGACGAAGCGCCGCTTTTCGCGCTCCGCCTCCTCGCGCTCGGCCTGGATCTCCTCCGGCGTCGCGTAGTCGTAGTAGGCGTAGCCGCGCTCGAGCAGGCGCTCGACCGCCGCCCGGTAGCGCTCCCCTCGTTGCGACTGGTAGTAGGGACCGAAGCTGCCTCCCACCTCCGGACCCTCATCCCATTGAATTCCCAGCCAGCGGAAACCATCGAGAATCGGCGCCAATGCCTCTTCGACGTTTCGCTCGCGATCGGTGTCGTCGATGCGAATGATGAAGGTCCCGCCGTGGCGACGGGCAAAGAGCCAATTGAAGAGCGCCGTCCTCACCCCCCCAATGTGGAGATAGCCGGTGGGGCTGGGGGCGAAGCGCAGGCGAACCGCTCGCTGGAGGTCGGTAGGGGTCATATCTCGTTCTACAAGGATTCGCCGCCAGCCTATCTAGCGGCGGCGAAAAGCTATCACGCCAGCGCGAGCCGCTCAGTCAGAGGCGATCCACACCGTCTTGACGTTGACGAACTCGCGGATCCCGAAGGCGGAGAGCTCGCGCCCATAGCCCGACTCCTTGATTCCGCCGAAGGGCAACCGGGGATCGGACTTGACAATGCCATTGACGAAGACCGCGCCCGCCTCGACTCTCTCCGCGATCTCGCGTCCCGCTTTGGCGTCGCTCGTCCAGATGCTCGCGCCCAGGCCGTAGCTCGTCCGATTGGCGAGCTCCACCGCCTCGTCGGTCGAGGAGGCGCGAACGATGGCCGCCACCGGACCGAAGGTCTCTTCCTCGAACGCGGCCATCCCCGGCGCCACGCGATCGAGCACCGTCGGCGCATAGTAGAAGCCGGGGCGTTCCAGCGGTTGTCCGCCGGTCAGAATCCTTGCCCCCGCGGCGACGCTCTCCTCCACCTGGCGGTGCAGGTTGTCGACGAGGTCGCGACGGGCGAGCGGGCCGACGTCGTTGTCCCGGTCGAAGGGATCACCGACCTTGAGGGCGGCAACCCGGCGCGTCATCTCGGCTACGAAAGGCTCGCCGATCGCCCCGACGACGATGAACCGCTTGGCGGCGATGCAGCTCTGTCCCGAGTTTATGGTGCGTGCCAGCACCGCATTGGCGACCGCGGTGTCGAGATCGGCGTCGGCAAGGACGACGAACGGATCGGAGCCGCCGAGCTCGAGCACCGTCTTCTTGATCGCGCCTCCCGCTTCCGAGGCGACGGCGCGACCGGCACGCACGCTTCCGGTCAAGGTGACCGCCGCGAGCTCGGGCCGGGCAATGACCTCGGCCACCGTCTCGTTGGATGCTTGCAGATTGGTGAACACGCCAGGCGGGAAGCCGGCACGGAGAAAGATGTCGGTGATCGCCTGGGCGCAGCCGGGAACGTTGGGAGCATGCTTGAGCAGACCTACGTTGCCCGCCATCAATCCGGGCGCGGCAAAGCGAAAGAGCTGCCAGAACGGGAAGTTCCACGGCATGATGGCCAGTACCGGGCCGAGCGGCTCGAACCGGACGACGCTCTCCCCCGCGTCGCTCGCGATCGGCTCCTCGGCGAGGAAATCCTCCGCGTTCTCGGCGAAATACTCGCAGACCCAAGCGCACTTCTCGGCTTCGGACTCCGCCGCCGCGATCGGCTTGCCCATCTCCCCGGTCATCAGCTGGGCGAACTCGTCGCGCTCGTCGCGCAGAATCGCGGCCACCCTCTGCATCAGGCTTCGGCGCTCCGCGAACGACGTCGTGCGCCATTTGAGGAACGCCTCGCGCGCCGCCGCAAGGCGGGCGAAGGCCTCGTCCCGCTCGATCTCCTCGACCTCGCGCAGCAGCTTGCCATTTCCTGGATGAATGACCTGTAGCGTCGCCATCTAGCTACCTCCTCCCGATCATCGTAGCCCGGGCCGGGCGCGGGTCCAAACGAGCGGCCGCGGGAAGCGGCCTCGCGAAGAGCTGACAATGGGCAAAAACGATGGCGGAGAGGGGGGGATTCGAACCCCCGGTCCGAGTTACCCCGGACAACTGCTTAGCAGGCAGCCCTGTTCGACCACTCCAGCACCTCTCCGCGGTGCGGCAGGAGAGCGATTCTAGCAGCCGTATCGTCACCTTTGAAAGGAGCGCCAGCGCTCCCCATGGCGCGCCTGGCGGGTCCTGTCGCGGATCCGTATCCCACCTCCGTGCTCGCTAAGGCTGCGCGCGGGGGTGGGAGCCCTGGGATCCACACCACCCGCCAGGCTTATCCCCAGGCGCCGGGTGGTGCAGGGTGGAGGGCTCCCAGGGTCCGCAGCCTAAGCGAGGACCCTGGGATACCACCCTGTGACAGGACCCGGCGCCCGCTAAGAATACGGATGCCTGTGAGCAGGGCGACCCATGGGTCGCCCCTACACCGCCTTTCTGGAGCCCTTAGGGCGGTCGCGTAGCCGGGAGCCCCACGGACGGCCCTGGCCCGCTCGCCTGGAACATCGCTTGCATTTGGAGATATTCGGGCCGGCCGTTATGCTGAATGAAACCGCCGCGGGCGGGGGCCGCCAGCTCACAATCTAGAATTTTCTTGGGGACCTATCCTTATGAGTCCTAGCGCCGCTACCGATCTCACCGAAACCGCCATCAACACGATTCGCTTCCTCGCCGTGGACATGGTGCAGAAGGCCAACTCCGGCCATCCCGGCACCCCCATGGCTCAAGCGCCGCTCGCCTACCAGCTCTGGACGCACCACCTACGCTTCAATCCCAAAGACCCCCACTGGCCCAATCGCGATCGCTTCGTCCTCTCCTGCGGCCACGCCTCGGCGCTGCTCTACTCGCTCCTGCACTTGTCGGGCTACGATCTCCCCAAGGCCGAGCTCGAGCGCTTTCGCCAGCTCCATTCGAAGACCCCGGGACATCCCGAGTACGGCCTGACGCCGGGAGTGGAGACCACCACCGGTCCGCTCGGACAGGGGATCTCCACCGCGGTGGGGATGGCCCTCGCCGAGCGTCTGCTGGCCAACCGCTTCAATCGACCGGAGCTGCCCCTCTTCGACTACCGCATCTGGGTCATCGCCAGCGATGGCGACCTGATGGAAGGGATCTCCTCGGAGGCTTCATCGCTCGCCGCGCATCAACGGCTCGACCGGCTCACCGTCTTCTACGACGACAACCACATCACCATCGACGGACCTACCAGCCTCGCCTTCTCCGAAGACGTCGGCAAGCGCTACGAGGCCTACGGCTGGCACGTGCAACACGTCGCCGACGCCAACGATCTCGAAGCCATCGATGGGGCGATCGTCAACGCCAAGGAGGAGAGCGAACGGCCCTCGCTCATCGTCTTTCGCAGCCATATCGGCTTCGGAAGCCCCCACAAGCAGGACACGTCCTCGGCGCACGGCTCGCCGCTGGGCGCCGAAGAGGTCGAGCTCACCAAGCGCAATCTCGGCTGGCCGACGGAACCCGCGTTCCTGATTCCCGAGGAGGCGTACGGACCGTTCCACGAGGCGGCCGAGCGTGGAGCGCGCGAGCAGGACGCGTGGCGGCAGTTGTTGGACGACTACCGCCGGGCGGAACCGGATCTCGCAGCCGAGATCGAGCGCCGATGGGCCGGAAAGTTGCCGGAGGGTTGGGAAGAGAACCTGCCAAGCTTCGCGCCGGAGGACGGACCGCTGGCCACGCGCTCCGCTTCGGGCAAGGTGCTCAACGCCATCTGCAGAGTGCTACCCGAGCTGGTGGGAGGCTCCGCCGATCTCACGCCGTCGAACGACACCTACCTCACCGATCGCGGCAACATTGAGGCCGGCGAACCCGGAGGCCGCAACTTCCACTTCGGAATTCGCGAGCACGCGATGGGCGCGGCGCTCTCCGGTCTGGTGCTGAGCAAAGCGTTCATGCCTTATGGCGGTACCTTCCTCATCTTCTCCGACTACATGCGCCCCGCGGTACGGCTCGCGGCGTTGATGAAGCTTCCGGTGATCTACGTCTACACCCACGATTCGATCTTCCTCGGCGAGGACGGTCCTACCCACCAGCCGGTCAGCCAGCTCCTGTCGCTGCGCTCCATTCCCAACGTGACCGTCCTGCGCCCCGCCGATGCCAACGAGACCGCGGCCGCCTGGAGGGTGGCGCTCAGCGAGCGAGATCGCGGGCCGATCGCCATGGTCCTCACCCGCCAGAAGCTCCCGGTGATCGCGGCGACCGCGGAGCGAGCACCCGAGGGCGTGGCGCGCGGCGCCTACGTCCTTTCGGAAGCGGAGGGAGCGGAGCCTCGAGTGGCGTTGATCGCAACCGGCTCCGAGGTCAGTCTCGCGATCGCCGCCCAGAAGCTGCTGGCCGAGCGGGACATCGCGGCGCGAGTCATCAGCATGCCTTCGCAGGAGCTCTTCCTGGCGCAGGACGAAGAGTACCGGCAGAGGGTCCTGCCGAGCAGCCTCACGCTTCGGGTCGCGATCGAAGCGGCCATACCCTTGGGGTGGGAGCGCTTCGTGGGAAGGGCCGGCGCGATCATCGGGGTCGACCGGTTCGGCGCCTCCGCCCCCTACAAGGCCCTCGCGGACGAATACGGCTTCACTCCTGAAAGAGTCGCGGCTCGGGTCCAACGACTCTGCGAAGAACGAGGGTGAGGCGGTGATGGGCAGAGCCCCTCAGCGCCTCCTTCATCGCCTGACATTCATCGTCTCGGGGATCTTTCTCGCGCCCGCCGCCGCGCTGGCGCTAGCTCCCGCGAATCCGCCGCAAGCGCCACCGGAGGCTTCTCTCGGTGGAGCTCAGCCCAACTGGGACTTGCGGCTCGGCCTCTCCTTCCTTGCCACGGGGGGCAACTCGCGCACTCGATCTCTCGGTTTCGACGCCACCTACGATCACGATTGGAGCCGGTGGGGCCTGTCATCGGGAGCGACCGCGGTCAACAACAGCGATCACGGCACGACGTCGGCCGAGCGCTACAGCGCCTTCGTCCGCGGCACGCGAACCATCGCTCCTCACCTCGATCTGAGCGCCGGCCTCCAAGGGGAACGCGACCGGTTTGCGGGCATCGATCTGCGCACGGTGGCCGATCTATCGCTCGAAGAGAAGTGGCTCGCCACCGACCGTATGGCTCTCTCGACCTTGACGGGCTTCACTTGGACGAGCGAGAAGGCGATCGAAGGAGTTACGCACAGGGACTTCGGTGGCCTGATCGGGGCGCAGGGCAAGCTCGCCCTCGCGAGCACATCTTCGGTTACTGTGGAGATCACCTACTTTCCGGACTTCACCCGTGCCCGCGCCTATCGCCTAGAAAGCAAGGCGGCGCTCGAGGCGTCCGTGACCTCACGTCTGGCTCTGCGGCTCGGGGCCAGTTACAGATTCAACCACGACCCGCCATCCGGCTACGGCACCACCGACACGACCGCCACCGCGTCATTGGTCATCCACCTCGGGAGGGCCAAGAAGCCCTGATATCCCTTGCAAGAAAGGGTGACTCGCGTTAATGTTTCTCAAGCTTTCATCGAGGCGCATGCGCGCCTCGCCCTCGGAGACGAAAGGAGATTGTGCGATGAGGAATAGAATGCAGTGGCTGGCACCTGCAGTTCTTGGTCTGAGCCTTCTCGCGGTCGGCTGCGCCCAGCCGCCGAAGGATCAGATGGATAGCGCCAAACAGGCGATGTCGGCCGCCCAACAGGCTGGCGCTCCGGAGTACGCTCCCAACGCTTGGGACAAAGCGCAGAAGGCGATGAACGCCGCCCAGGCCGAGGTCGACGCCCAGAACGCGAAGTTTGCGCTCTTCCGGTCGTACAAGAACGCCAAGGATCTTCTCTCCCAGGCCACCACCGCGGCCAATGACGCCAAGACCGCGGGCGAAACAGCAAAGAAGAAGGCCCAAGCGGATGCGCAAGCCGCGCTCGACGCAGTCAAGGGCAGCCTCACGGAGGCCGATAGCCTGATGGGCCAGCTCGAGAAGTGCAGGCGCAAGCCCAAGGGCTTCGCGCAGGACATGGAGCAGCTCTCCGGTACGCTCGACGGCCTCAAGAAGCAGCAGACCGATGCCGAGAGCGCGATGACCAGCGGCGACTTCAACAAGGCCAAGTCCCAGGCTGAGAGCCTCAAGGCCCAGGCCGACAGCTTGGTCACCGATCTCACCAGCGCCAAGAACAAGATTCATTGCTGATTCGGAGTTTCCTCAAACAGCGACCGGCGGGGGGCTCGATCCTCTGCCGGTCGTCTTTTTTTCTCTGGACGGCCGTTGTCCTGGCGCCGTTGCTGCTCGCCGGTTGCGCGAGCGAGCCTCCTGAGCTCAACCTCTCGAGCTTGCGCGCCAGCGCCAACCGCGTCATCAAGCAGCTGCAGCCGCGCCAGCCCGACCTCGCCCGCAAGCTCGAGACGATGCTCAATCGTGCCGAACGCGCGAGCGCCGTCGAGCGCTCCGCTCCCTTCTGGCGCAGCGACCCGGGAGCCTCGCGTCGCGCCTGGAACCGGGTGGCAGTGGCAAGCGGCTTCGCACTCACCTCGCTCGAACGCCAAAAGGCATCGGCGCGAGAAAGCTTCCTCATCAATCAGCAAGGAGCGCGCACGGCGCTCGAAGACGCGACACCGCTGATGGAGCAGCCGGGAATGGGGCGTAGAGAGGCGGCGGCGCTGGTGCAGGCCCGCACCGAGCTGGCGCTTGCCGAGCGCCTGGCGAAAGAGGGTCAATTCGCCGCCGCCGCCAATGCCGCCAAGCGCTCGAAGAGCTTCAGCTACGAGATCGAAGCGAGTCACCAGGTGGAGATGGGGCGCCTCCACAACCGCTCGAATCTGCGCACCTGGCGTGAGTGGGCACTCGAGACGATTGCCGCCTCCCGAGTCCTCAATGAGCCCGTGATCATCGTTGATAAGCTGCGTCGGAAGATGTATCTGTACTCCGATGGCCGGCGCCAGGCCGTTTTCTCCGTCGAGCTCGGCTCGAACGGCCTTCGCCCGAAGCTTCGTGCTGGCGATCGGGCGACACCTGAGGGGCTCTATCGGGTAGTAGAACGCAAACAGGGAGAGCAGACAGCCTACTACAAAGCTCTCCTCCTCGATTACCCCAATGCGCACGATTGGCGGCGCTTCGAGCGCGCTCGGCGGCGCGGCCAGATCTCACGCTGGACCCGAATCGGCGGCTCGATCGAGATCCATGGCGGCGGCGGCCAGAATCGCGACTGGACGGACGGCTGCGTGGCGCTCAGCGATCGCGCCATGGATCGGCTATTCTCCGAGGTCCGCATTGGCACACCCGTGACCATCGTGGGAGCGCTCCCGCATGGCATCTGAGCCTGGCTTCCCGGCTCTGCGGCCTTTGATCGCGGATCTCGAGGCGGCGGCGGAAGCCGAACGCGCGCGCAAGCGCCGCAACGGACGCATCGCGATCGCCATCGCCGTCCTCGCCATCCTCGCCGCTACCTTTGCATTGGCAATGAGAGGACGCGCCTACCGCGCGCTCCCGCTGGACGCGAGCTCGGTCCCCTCCGCCTCGTCGCATTACGCGTTGCGGCGACTCGCCGCCTACGAGCCCCATGGCACCTACATCGTGGTCGACACCTATCACAACCGCCTGCGCCTATTTCGCAACGGCAAGCTCCTGCGTCAAGCGGTCTGCTCGACCGGATCCGGAGTCGCGCTGCGCGATCCGCGCGACGGTCACATCTGGGTCTTCGATACGCCTACCGGCGAGCGCCAGGTGCTGCGCAAGGTCAAGAACCCGATTTGGAACAAGCCCGACTGGGCCTTCATCGAAGAGGGGTTGAAACCCCCTCACCGCAGCCGCGACCGCGTGGATGACTTCTCGCTCGGCGATTACGCGCTCTATCTCGGAAACGGCTACATCATTCACGGCACCATCTTCCAGACGCTGCTTGGCCGCCCCATCACGCACGGCTGCATTCGCCTGGGCGACAAGGATCTGGACTACGTCTATCACCACACACCGTTGGGCGCGCCCGTCTATCTCTTCTAGCCTGTGTGGAGCGCTCCTGCTCCTGGCGCTGGCGAGCCCGGTCGCAGCGCGGAGCGCTCGTGGCACCGCCGAGCTCGAGCTCTCGCTGGCTCGCAAGCCCGACCTCTACCTCTTGATCGACCCTGTGGCTCGCACCCTCGAGGTCAAGGCTCGCGGGATCAGCCTAAACACCATCGGCCTCTCCGACATCGCGCTCCTGAGCGAGCAGCCGCTCTTCGGGCGGCGCAAGAACTCGAGCATCCGGCTGCCCGTGGTGTGGACAATCTCGAACGGCGTCCCCGGGCTCGGACGGCGCATGATCGCCCCTCCGAGCCTCCGCCCCTATTCAGAGACGACCGGCGAGGCGTCCGGTCCGCAGTCGCTCGCCGCGGCAAGCGCCGAGGCGAAGAAGCAAGAGCGCGAGTCGGAGCAGCTACCCACCCACTTCCGGGCCCAATTCGAGAATGGTTGGGTTCTTCAGGTCGGATCGACGATCGCGGCCTCGAGCTTCTGGCACCGCCTCACCGCGACGGTAGGCGACGGCTGGCATCGACTCTTCCATCCGCCGCAAGATCGCCCTCCCGTTCTCGCCCTGGCCATGGGCGCCGACGACGCCCGCTCGATCCAGCATCTCATCCGTCCGGGAATGAAGATCCTGATCGGCCCCGACCCCGCGAACAACACCTCCAGCAATAACTGAAGGCGCCGAGCTTGCGGGCCACGTCCTTCAAGCGCGGCGCAGGAGACGCGGACGGCTGCGCCCCGCGATCGCGACGCCGATGCCCCCCAAGATGAGAACGGAGGCCACCGAAAGGCGGAGGGTCAAGGTTTCGGAGAGGAACGCGACCCCCCCGAGGGCCGCGAGGACCGGAACCGAGAGCTGCACGGTCGCCGCACGGGTCGCGGTCAATCCGCGCAGCGCCACATACCAGATCACATAGCCGAGAGCGGAGGTCACCGCGCCCGAGATACAGGCGATGACGACGCCTCTTAGCGTCAGGTGCAAGTATGGCAGGGCAATCGCGCTGGCGAGGAACGCCAGAGGCGCGGCACGGAAAAAGTTGCCGGTGGTCTCGGCCAGCGGATCGATCGCGTGACGGCCGCGAAGCGAATAGAGCCCCCAGGAAACGCCCGCCAGCGCCATCAAGCTCGAGCCCAGAATCGAAGGAGCGGCAAGCCCCGGAAGGACCAGATAGACAAGACCGGCGACCGCCGCTAAGAGCCCCAACCATTCGAGCGCGCCGGGCCGCTCCCCGCCGAGCAGGGCCGCGACGATCATCGTGACCTGGACGCAGCCGAAGAGGATCAAGGCTCCGGTCCCTGCCGAGAGGCTCAAGAAGGCAAAGGCGAAGGCC
>JBJKRB010000014.1:0-8586 GCA_046704885.1 Thermoanaerobaculia bacterium
ACGACGTTGAGCAGAAAGGTCTTGGCGGCAATCAGCGAAAGAGCGTCCTCGAGGTCCTCGCGGCAGGGGTTGCCGTCGACGACGCCCGCGCGGGAGCCCGGCTCGATCTTGAGCTCGTGATTGATCCGCACTTCGCGGTTGCCGCCCAAGCCCGGGAAGAGCGCCTTGACGCCCGCTCCGAAGCCGGCGAAGTAGTGGGGCTTGATCCGTCCCGTGGCGACGATCAGGTCCGCCTTGGCCACGCAGCGGTTGAGGCGGACCGGGGTGCCACGGGGGGTCTCGCCGAAGAGCTCGAGATCTCCGTCGGACCGGGCGTCGTGGTTGACGATTCGGGCCCTCGAGAGGACAGAGTCGGGGATTCCCAGTCCCTCGATCGGCCCCGGAGCGTGCGTGCCGTTGGCGATCGCCACGGTGAGCTCGACCTCTCGCGGCAGGCGGGCGACCACCGCTTCGAGCATCTCGCGCCGCGGCTCGTCCCGGGTCGCGTCGCTGACGATGACGAGGACGCTCTGAGCATCCTTCGCCAGCTCCTCGAGCCGTGGGCTGGCAATCGGGTTGTCGAGCGCTCGCGTCAGCGCTTGCTCGAGATCGACCGGCGACGGCGCTTGCGGCGCCTCCACGACCGTCGCCTCTTCGAGGCTCAGCCGAAGGGGCTTGCTTCCGTAGGGGAGAGTGATGGTTTCGAGCATGGCACGATGGGCCGAAAGGCGAATAGCTCTGCGGGCGGCAACTGCTCTGCTATCCTACGCGAAACTCTGCAACCGGGAGGGTCTATCGATGTCGCGATCCACGATCTTTGTCGCCCTAGTGACCGTCACAGCCTTTCTCATCTTCTCGTCGGCGTTGCACGCCAACGTCACGTGGAGTTGGAGCTTTTCGACCGAAGCGGGAACGTTCGTCACCGACGGCACTCTTGCCGATACCAGCGGGAGCCACACCTTTCACATCCTGAGCTTCAAGGTAACGTCGTCAGCCTACCCAGCAATGGTCGGGGCGACCTACATCGACCTCGACCCCGTCTCCGGCTTAATCTGGAATGGCAGCGCCGCGACCCAATTCTTCCGCTCTTCCGGCAGCGCTACGAACGGCTCTGATCTCGAAAACTCCTCGAACGGCTGGTTCTACGTCCTGCTTCCGGGAACCTCGTTGCTCGAGGACGAAACCGAGGTGGACGTCACGAGGGGCACACTCGCGATCGCCCCCCTGGCCAACGTCGGGGTTACCGCCATTCCCACCCTCGACACGCACGGGCTCGTCTTTCTCGGACTGCTGTTGGGCGCACTGGGAATCGCGGCCGCTCACCTCAGGCGAAGCTAGGACCGCCCGGGAGCCGATCCCCGCATCGCTCAGCCGTCGCTCAGTCGAGCGCCGCGATCATCATGACTTGAAGATCCGAGGCCCCGGGCCTGAGGCCAACAACCAGTTAATTCCCCTGCACTTGGCCGTTCTTCATCACGAGGTCGATCGAGCGCAGGTTGTCGAGACTGGCCGCCGGGTCGGCATTCAAGACGAGAAGATCGGCGCGCATCCCGGCAAGCAGGGCGCCACGGTCGGCGGCTTGGCCGACGGTCATCGCTCCGACCTGGGTCGCGGCGTGAATCGCAGCGAGCGGCGTGAAACCGCAGTGAGCGATCAGCAGCTTCATCTCCGAGACGACGTTGGGCACGGCCCGAAGGTCGATCTCCCCCTCCTTTCCCACCGGTAGACCTGGGCTGTCGCTCCCCGCGTCGATCAGGACCCCCTTCTCATGCGCGAGCCGGGTGGCGGCATAGGTCCAAGCGACGATGCCCGCCCCCACCCGCTCCGGCGCCTCCTTCGCCTCCTCGACGAAGGGGTAGACGGTGGCGTCGAGGATCGTTCCGCGCTCGCGCATCGTCTGGAAGAGCGAGAGGATTCGCGGGTCGTCGGGCTTGATCGTCGCGAAGTCCGCCTGGGCGCGCATGCGGTAGTCGTGGGGCACGCGCGGCGCCGCTTCCCAGGCGATGTAAGGAGTGTGAGAGATGGTGTCGGCGCCCGCCGCGACCGCGTCGCTCGGTTTGGCGGGGAAGATCGTGGCGTGGGTCCAGACCATGAGACCTTGACGGTGCGCCTCCTTGGTGAGCGCCGTGACCAGGCTTGCCGGAAGGTTGGCGTAGAGCTTGACGCCCGTCGCTCCACTTCCTTTCGCCTCCGCGATGGCCAGGGGAATGTCCGTCTTCGCCGTTACCGCCAACATGAACGGCGCCTGGCCGAGGACGAGCCCCTCAGACGCCGCCTGGGCTCGGAAGTCCTCGGCGAAAAACGACGGGCCGGAGAGAAGCGCGGCGTAGAAGATGTCGGGACCAGCGATCGAGCCCGAGCCCGTCTCGCGCGCGAGGAAGCCCAAGAGCCGGTCGTCCCCCGCCATGTCGCGCACCGTGGTGACGCCGTCGGCGAGAAGCTCGCCGAGGAGCTTCTTGTAACCGGCCACGTCGGGCTCCGCTCCGGTCAAATGCACGTGAGCATCAACCAGGCCCGGCATCACGTACTTGCCCGAGAGGTCCTCCACCTTGGCGCCCTCAGGGATCGCGCCCTTGCCATCCGGGAAGACGTTGGCGATCCGCTCGCCTCGGATGACGAGCGTCGTCCCCGGCCGCGCCGGAGCCCCGGTCCCGTCGATCAGGGTTGCGTGAGTGAGCGCGACCACCGACGGGCCTTTGGCCGCGGCGTTCGCCGTGGGTGCGACAAGGATAAGGAGCAAGAACAGGCCACTGACGATGGCGCTGGAAGTGCGTAGCGCTGCCATGGAAGCGCGAGTTGCCGCTGATCGCATGGCAGCAGTATACGCGCCACCCGCCTGTTCCTGGCTCGCGACTCCCTACTGCGCCGAGGTCGTTGGTCCCAGAGCGTGGATTGATCCGTCCTTTAGGTCGATCGTGTAGGTGCGCTTGTTTCGGCGCCCTTCGACCGCGTCCGACGGCCAGCCCACCGCCGAGAGCTTCTCCGGGGCCGTGAACTCGATCTTCTGAATGGTTAGACCCGCTAGGGGATAGCTCGCGAGCCGCTTTCCAGTGTCGACGTCATCGTAGAGCAGTCGCTCTCTCGAGCCACTGTAATCGATCGAAGCCACCTGCCGTCCATCGGGGGAAAGGGCCCAGGAGCAATCCATTCCCGGGAGGCTCACTAGAGAGCGGCGAGGCGATGCATGTTGATCCTTGGTATCCAGAATGTAAAGAGCCGTGTCGATGCGCCTCGTCAAGCGCCGGATCACCGGCCAGGCGAGCCGGGATCCATCGGCGGACAGAGCCGCGCGCGGAGTCGAGAACCAAGGGCCGAGGATTGGGCCGAGGCTCACGGCCTCTTGGTCTTGGCTCGACTTGGCGAAGGAGAAGATCAACCCGGGCCGCCCCGACGCGGCTCCTTCGACCAGGGTCCAGCCTGGTCCCAGAGTCCTCTCCATTGGTTCATCTGCCTTGGCGCCGTGCCCCCAGCGCGATGCGCGCAGATCCGCCAGGTCGGGCTGAAGGAACCAGGAGGCGTAGCCCTGGGCGCAACCGATGATCGCGAGGGACGCGATCACCAGAGCGGGCATGAGAGCGCGGCCCGCCCGGTCCGATTCGGTCCGGCCCCGGATCGCCTGCCAGGCGAGAGAAACCGCGAGGCCGGTGATGGCGAGAATCATCGCAATGACCGCCCAACGCCGTTGCCCGGCCACGGCGAACCAGGACCCGAGCCGCCCCCACGCCAGCCATGAGGCGACGGCGGCGATCAGGAGCGCGGCGACGGCGACGACGCTCATCACGCGGTTGCCGGCGAGCGACAGGGCGAGCGCTTGGACCAACAGATACAGCAGGACGAGCCCGGCGACGAGCAGCGCGACGAATTGACCGGCGCTCCAATAGGGGAGACCCTGGATCCCCGTCGCCATCCAGTTCAAGCTCTCGACCGCGGCCCTGAGCTCGATACCGAACAAGGAGGGGATCAGCAAGATGATTCCGCTGCCGCCTAGGGTCAGAGCGAGGCCGGCCGCGGCTCGGGCCGACCAGATCGTGCCGCCCCGAACGGGAAGCCGGAAGTCGAAGCTCAAACGGCGCGCTCGCAGGTCCCCGGGCCAGTCCGCGACCCCCAAGCCGATCGCCAGGGCGAGCGCCCAGAGGAGCGCCGCGACGAAAGCCCCGACGCCTCGGATGTCGCCGGGCTTGGCTGCGCGCCATACCTCGAACCAGGGGAGAACGGCAACGATCAAGCCGATCAGGACGCAGGCCAAGAGAAGCGTCCAACGACGCTCGATCTCGCGCCGGAAAAGGAGCCAGAAGCCGGTCATGCGCTCACCTCCATCTGGGTGTGGCGAACGAAGATCTCTTCGAGTGTCGGTGGCTCGAGACCCGAGCGGGCGGCCTCTTCGCGAAGCTCGTCGAGCCGTCCGCAGCTCTCCAACCGGCCACGAACGAGAATGCCGAGGTGGGTCGCCACCCGCTCGACACCTTCGAGGTCGTGCGAGGTCAAAAAGACCGTCACGCCGTGCTCCGAGAGCTCGCCGATGAGCTCGTCGAAGACGAAGCGGCGGGCCACGGCATCGAGCCCGAGAGTGGGATCGTCGAGGATGAAGAGCTTTGGTTGCGGCGCCAGAGCGAGCGACAGCATCAGGAGCGCCTTCTGGCCGCGGGAGAGAGAAGCGAAGGGCAAATCGAGTGGAAGATCGAAGCGCTCAAGGCGGGCGCGGAACCCGGCGTGATCCCAGCGCGGGTAGAAACCCGCGCGGTGCTTCTCGAGATCGGCGGCCGAAAGGCCAGGGGGAGCGTCCGGGACTTCGGGCGTGGCGCCAACGTCTCGCATCAGGGTGGCTCGCGCGCGCCAGGGATCGCGACCGTCGATTGCGACCTCTCCACGATCAGCCCGCCGCTGACCCAACATGACCTTGACGAGAGAGGACTTGCCGGCGCCATTGCGGCCGACCAGGGCAAAGACCGTTCCCGGCTCGACCTCGAAGCTCACCCCGCCGAGGGCCCGCTTGGCTCCGTAGCGAACAACCAGATCTCGGACCTCGATCTTCATTCCGTGCTCCTCATCTCTCGTTTCACCTGTCCGCTCCGCGCCGTGAGTCGAGCGCTTCCAGCGCCCGGTCGAGGGCGGCGTGACTCTCCGCGCCGCTCGCGCCGAGCGTCGCCGCCACCGTGGCGAGACGTCCCGCGGCCTCTACCAGACGCCGGCGCCGCGCTTCGGCCCCGAGGTCGGGCGCCTTCTCGGCGACGTAGGTGCCGTCGCCGCGCCGCGTCTCGAGCACCCCGCGGTCGACGAGTTTCTGAAAGGCCTTGGCCACGGTCGCGGGATTGACCCGCAACTCTTTGGCGAGCTCGCGCACCGAGGGAACTCCCTCGCCCGGCAGTAGAGCTCCCACCCCCACCAGCTGCTCGAGCCCCTCCTCGATCTGTCGCCAGAGAGGCCGCGAATCGTGCGTGTCGACCCTGAGCCGCGTCTCCATGGCGCATCACTGTACTACAACAGCAATACACTGTCAAGCACCAATTTTCTTTCCATCGCCGGAGCGATATCCGGGCCGCCGCCCGAGCGCAGGAAAGCCGTTCCGTCGCCGGGGAAGATCGGTGATAGGATCATTTGACGAGTCAACTAAAGAATAATCACCTACCATGGCGAACCAGGAAGGGAGAAAAATGTCCGACAAGAAGATCATCGCCGTCGCGGGAGCGACGGGTGCGCAAGGGGGCGCGCTGATTCGCGCCATTCTCGAGGACCCCGAAGGGGAATTTACCGCCCGCGCCTTGACCCGCCACTCCGACTCGGACAAAGCCAAGGCCTTGGCGGCGCGAGGCGTGGAGGTTGTCGCCGCCGACATCGGCGACCTAGAGAGCATGGAGAAGGCCTATGCCGGCGCCTATGGCGCCTACTGCGTCACCTTCTTCTGGCAAGACATGTCGGCCGACAACGAGATGCACCAGGCGGAGACTATGGCCGAGGCGGCGAAGCGCGCCGGCCTCCACCACGTCATCTGGTCGACACTCGACGACACGCGCAAGTGGATTCCGCTGGACGACGATCGCATGCCCACCCTCCAGGAGAAGTACAAGGTCCCCCACTTCGACGCCAAGGGAGCTTCCGATCACTTCTTCTCCGACCGCGGGGTCCCCACGACGTTCCTCAACACCTCGTTCTACTGGGACAATCTGATCCACTTCGGCTCGGGTCCCAAGCGGGGCGAGGACGGCAAGCTTCGCTTCGTTCTTCCCATGGGCGACAAGCGGCTGCCGGGAATCGCGGTCGAGGATATCGGGCGCGTCGCCTACGGCATCTTCAAGCGCGGCGACGAGTTCATCGGCAAGACCGTCGGTATCGCCGGCGGCATGCTCTCCGGGGCCGAGATGGCGGCGGCGATGAGCAAGGTCTTCGGCGAGGAGGTGGCCCACCTCTCGCCCTCCTTCGACGAGTACCGTGCCTTCGGCTTTCCGGCGGCCGACGAGCTCGGCAACATGTTCCAGATGAAGCACGACTTCGAAGAGGAGTACCACGCGCAACGGGACATCGAGCTCGCGCGCGAGCTCAATCCCAAGCTGCAGAGCTTCGAGACCTGGCTGGAGAAGAACGCCGCGAAGATTCCGCTCGGCTAAGAGAGCGGGAAGCGCGGGTCGCCGCTCGGCCTACTCCCCCTCGCGGCGCCGCTCGACGAGGGCGGAGAGCTCCTCGAACGTGACCCCCAGCCGATGGGCCAGACCGGCGGCGAGCGAGGTCGAGGCGATGCCGGGAACAAACTGGTAGGTCGAGCGTTGGTGCTCGTCGATCTCGACCTGGATGAACTCGAGGCGACCCGGGGAGTCTTCAGCCAGGCGCTGCGCGAAGTCGAGAAAGTGGGTCGTGATAAACGCGGTGGGACGCAGCTCTCCCAAGAGGTCGAGAACCATGGAGACGATCTCCACCGCCTCCGATGGATTGGTTCCCGAGCACAGCTCATCGAGCAAGACGAGCGCGCCAGGACCGACGCTCTCGAACAGAGTGCGGATGCGGATCAGCTCGCTTCCCAATCGCCCCTCCGGCTGGTCAGCCGCCTCGCGCTCGATGATCGAAGCGAAGAGCCCGGTGGCAAGGGGCAACCTAGCCTCCGCCGCCGGGACGTAGAGGCCCGACTGGCCGAGAAGCTGGGCGAGGCCGATCGCCTGGAGGAGACGGGTCTTTCCCCCGGAGTTGGGACCGGTCACCAAAGTGATGGGGGCGGCGCGCTCGCTGCCCAGCGAGCAGGGCACCGGCCAGGTCTCGCCACCGATCATCAACAGTGGATTGAACAGACCCGCGAGGCGGTAGCCGGGACGATCGCCGAAATCCGCCAAGCTGACCTCGAGGCCGCGCGAGCGCGCCAGCTCGGCGAAGCCGCGCGAGGCAAGATAAACCTCGAGGTGACCCAAGACCTGGAGCAGACTGCGAAGCGACGGCGCGAGGCGGAGATAGACGTCGAGGATGGTCCGACTGACGACGTCTCGTTGCCCCACGTCGTAACGGCGCCAGAGCATGGCGAGGTCGTCCTTCCAGCGCCGCCACGGCGAGCGGTAGAAGGGGTTCTCGCGCCGCTCGCTCATCGAGGCGACGGCGAAGTGGCGGATGCGGCCATCCGCTCCGAGACGAATCTTGAGCGTAAGCTCGGAGAGGTTTCCCTCGAAGTCCAGAAGGTCGCGCAACAGGCGATACTCGTCGCTCTCCTGAATCGCACGGCCGGCTTCCGATAAGCGGACGAGGCCCGACTTCGCCGCTTCGAACTCCTTGGCCATGGCATCGATGATCTCCCGCGCCTGGGTCAGAATTTCTAGACGGAAGCCGACGGTGTTGAGCCTGGCTCCCGAGCGCGGCGCCTTGAACAGCGACAGCATGCGGAAGAGCTGGCGATAGTGATCCTCGCCGCGCTCGCGCAGCGCCCCGTCCTGCTCGAGCTCGCGCAGGATCTTTTGGCGGAATCGCACGGTCTCGAGATCGGCCGGGGGCTGCGATAGCACGCGCTCGAGAAACGGCAGATGGAGCGGGAACTCCTCGTCACCCAGGCGGATGCTGAAGCTTCCGGCCACCAGATCGCGGACGAAGAGGTCGGAAGCGAAGAGCCGGGGACGAAAGGGCGAGGCGGAGAGCGAGCTCGCCGAGAGGACCTCGTCGATCCTCGCTCCGGGGTCGCTGCCGAGAAAGGCGAGCTCCAAGAGCTCGCCCAAGAGCTTCGCGTCGGCGCCGCCTCGGGGCGTCAAGTGCAGGAGGTCGGGGAGGTGGTCAGCGAGCACCGCAAGCTCCGCTGAGGAAGCGGCACTTCCTTGCGGGGCCCGCCACGCGCGCCTGCCTCGCAGTGGGCCTCCGCCCCCTCGTCGAACGCGATCGAGACACGATGCCCGACGCTACCACGGGGCGACAGCGGAGGTCCGCTCCCCGTCCCCCTCCCCATCGAGCGGTCGCTAGCTCAGAACGCCGTCACGAAACCGAAGCTGGCGCGCGAAGCCTTGCGGTCGAGATCGCGGCCCGCCTCGAGCTGCAACCGGATGTTGCGCGCCAAGAGGTAGTTCGCGGTGAGCGAGACGTCCTCGCGCTCGGCCATTGGATCATCGGAGCGGATCCGGTTGTAGAGACCCGCCAGCGCCCAGCGCCCGT
>JBJKRB010000015.1:0-4686 GCA_046704885.1 Thermoanaerobaculia bacterium
ATCCACCGAACGGAGCTCCTGGGACTCGAAGACGGTGCCGAGCTTCGACGAATCGTGGACGCCGAGCTTCGCGTCCATCGTCCTCCGAACGAGGGGGTCCTGATGGGTCGAACCTTGGCGCGCATGCTGCGCGTTGCCCCCGGGGACAGGGTCACGGTCGAGGTCCTCGAGGGCCGTCGCCCCGTGCGTACGGCGACGGTGGCCGCGGTCATCGACGATCTCTTCGGGACCGCGATGACGATGGAGCTCGGAGCGCTTCACCGCCTGCTCGATGAGGGCGAGACCTTGTCCGGAGCCTTCTTGTCCGTCGACCCCGAAGCGAGCAAAGAGCTTTATGCGCGGCTCAAGAGGCTTCCGGCGGTGAGCAGCGTTGCGGTACGGGAAGCCGCGTTGCGCGGATTCGAGCGCACGATCGCCGAGAGCTTCGCGATATCGATCACCAGCCTGGTCCTGTTCGCCGCGGTGATCGCCTCGGGCATGGTCTACAACGGAGCACGGATCGCCCTCTCGGAGCGCGGCCGCGAGCTCGCGAGCTTGCGCGTCCTGGGCTTCTACCGCTCCGAGGTGACGACCATGCTGCTTGGCGAGCAGGCCCTGTTGACGGTGCTGGCGATCGCTCCGGGGCTGGCCCTGGGATATGCGCTTTGCGCCTTGATGGTCTGGCGCTTCCAATCGGAGCTCTTTCGGATCCCTCTGGTGGTAAGTGCTACCACCCTGGTGTTCGCAACCTTGGTCGTGGCCCTGGCGACGAGTCTCTCGGCGTGGGCCGTCCGGCGGCGAATCCATCACCTCGATCTGATCGAGGTCTTGAAGACGCGGGAGTGATGCGATGTCGAAGACGAGGAAACGAGCAATACAACTTGGCGCCGTGCTGATCGTGATTCTGGTGACCGTCTGGGTGTTCCGTCCGCGCCCGGTGGGGGTACAACTCGTCAAGGTGACCCGAGGGCCGCTAAGCGTCACAATCGAGGAGCAAGGACAGACGCGGATCCGCTCGCGCTACGTGGTGGCGGCGCCAGTTGCCGGACGGCTGGCGCCGATCTTGATCAGAGAGGGAACGAAGGTCTCCCAGGGGCAGGTCCTGGCGGAGATCGCGCCGCTGCCCCTCGATGCGCGCGCTCGCCGGCAGGCGGAGGCTGCGCTCGCGGCTGCCAAGGCAGGCGTAGCCGAAGCCGAGGCCCGCGTCGGTCAGGCACGGGCAGCGCTCGGCCACTCCCACCAGACCCTCGAGCGCAATGAGAATCTTCTTGCGGAGGGATTGGTGGCGACCGCTGACGTTGACCAAATGCGCGCCGAAAATCGGGCCTTGGTGCAAGCGCTGGCCGCGGCCGAGTTCGCACAGCGCGCGGCGGAGGGTGAGCGCGCACTGGCGCAGGCGGCGCTTCTCGAAACGGGACGCGCGGCCGCACTGCCGATTCCTTCCCCCGCCGACGGTCTGGTCTTGCGTAGATTCGAGGAATCCGAACGAGTGGTGCCAGCGGGGACGCCGCTTCTCGAAATCGGTGACCCGATGAATCTCGAGGTCGTGGTCGAAGTTCTATCCACGGACGCGGTCGAGGTGCGGCCGGGAATGGCGCTCGTCGTCGATGCCGGCGGCGCGCAGCCGGCCAGCGGCCGGGTGCGGATGGTCGAGCCGGCGGGGTTCACCAAGATCTCACCGTTGGGGGTCGAGGAGCAGCGAGTCAGGGTGATCGGTGATCTTCTCGGCCCCGCGGCTGGCGTCGGCGACCGCTTTCGGGTCGTCGCGCAGGTCGTTCTCTGGCATGGCGAGGACGTTCTCAAGGTGCCATCCGGGGCCCTTTTCCGCCGCGGCGATGGTTGGGGCGCGTATGTGGTACGCGACGACCGGGCTCGCCTCGTGGAGGTCACCGTGGGTCACCGTGGCGCCGACGAGAGCGAGGTCTCGGGCGGGCTCGTGGCGGGAGACGAGGTCATCGCCTATCCAAGCGAGGGCGTCCATGACGGCGCTCGGGTTGTCTCTGAAGGCTAGCTCGATTCCGCTCGGCCAACTCCGAGGCCGCGGAATAGCCATCCCTCATCGTGGATCCAGCGCTTGCCGGAGGCTCCCAGAATCAGACCGAACGCCAAGTGCGCGAGCACCACGGTCAAGGGCATCGCGGGCATCTGAGAGCCCATGAAGCCGATGCCCATGGCCTTCACGGCCGGGCTCAGGAGGAAACCGATGCCGATGAGCTGGGCATAGATGAGCGCCCAGATGATGCGCTTGCGGCCGAAGAGAACCGCGAAGATGATCCCGAACGAGACGCCGTTCCAGAAGTGGTAGAGATAGCCGACGGTGTTCGAGAAAGCCGAGGGCCCGAGCATGAACCGGTTGGTGAGGAGGACGCCCAACAGCTCGGGCATGTCACCGGGCATTCCCCCCAGGTGAAAACTGGTGGCGCGAACGACCTCGAGTCCGAGGGTCGCGACGAAGCCGGCTGCGGCCCCGGCGAGGATGCGGTTCGTCAGCCTCGCGTGATGGCGCGCTGCCGAGACAACCAAGACGACAATCAGGAGCAAGATCGACGGCACCAGCACGTGCGTTCCCAAGAAAGACATCTTGGCCAATCCGGCCTGGGCGGCGGGGAAGAGGTTGGGCGAGATTCCGGCCATCGCGAGGGCGAGGAGGCTTAAGAGAAGCTCTTCTAGTTTCTTAGCGGTCATGTCTTCTCCACAAGAAGGCGTTTGGGGCGGGCGGTGAGCCCGCCCCTTGCAGAACCTGATTGGCTTCGCCTACTTGGCCAGCATGCTGGCCAGCATGTGCAGCTTCTTGTCGAGCATCTTGGCGACGCCCGATACCTTGGCGTTGCCAAAGGCGTCCAGCTCGCGCGAAGGCGGAATGTAGCTCAGCACCGTATCGCCGTGGGAGTCCACGTACAGGTTGACCCGGACTGGGACCACCAGGCCGGCGCCGGGCTCGGCCGAGAAGAGCTTCTTGCCGACGGCGGGATTGCCCACGAAGACGGTTTCCGACTGCGTGTGCAGTCCGGTCATGGCCAGGACCTTCCCCTGGTGGAGCTCTCCCATGACCATCATGCCGTTGTCCGCGACGGATTTTTTGAGATTGTCGAGAGCCTGGCCGAGCGTCCCCTTTACTTTCACTTGAACCCCCGGTCCGATGGGAGCAGCCACCGCGGCTCCTCCGATTCCCATTGTGGTTAAAGTGAGAAGAACCGCGAGAATGGTGTGCTTCCAGGTGAGTTTCCGTTCCATGATCGTCCTCTCTTTCATTCCGTAGTCAAGCGTTGTGGCCCGTCATCCGTGCGGGCCGTCACAGCTTGAGTCCGGCGAGGAGAGGATTCGTTACACGGGTATGGGGAATTATTTTTCGAACCAGTCCTTGAAGCGGTCAACGAGTTCTGCTTCGACCTCCGGCGGCGGCGCTTCGGAGGGAACCTTGCCCGAGAGGCGGACGGTCGCTTTCATCTGACGCAGATAGGCGCGGCAATGGCGGCACATGCCGATGTGGAGCTGAAAACGGAGGCGGTCTTGCCAGCCGAGGCGGCGTTCGAGATATTCGGTCACCAGGTCCGTGACCTCGCGGCAGGTCATCATCGTCTTGCCCATGATCAGCCTTTCGGTCGCTCCAGTAGAGGCGCCAATGACTCGCGCAGGCGCGAACGGGCACGATGCAGGAGCACCCTCTGATTGGTCTCGGAAACGGCCAGGACGTTACACGTTTGTTCGGCGCTGAGTCCTTCAACGTCGCGCAGCACCACGACCGCTCTCTGTCGATCGGGAAGCTCGTCGAGAGCGCGTTCGAACGCGCGGCGGATCTCCTCCGATTCGGCGAGGCGCTCGGGAGTGAGCGTCTCCCACCTGCGTGGTGGCTCGGCCCACATTCCATTCGGCTTGAACCGAGCGGGGTCCAATGCCGATGCCGACGAGCCCTCCTCGTCGAGGTGAGAGAACGAGACGCTTCTCCCATCCTTCGCCGCCCGGCTGCGCGCCCGATTGGCGACGATCGCGTAGATCCACGACTTGAGAGAGGATCTCTCCTCGAAGGTGGCGAGGCCCTTCAAGACGCCGAGCCAACTCTCCTGGACGACGTCCTCGGCGCTCGCTTGGGTCTTCACGAAGGTGCGGGCGAAGCGCACCAGCGCCGTGTGGTGTTCGCGGACCAGAACGCGAAACGTCTCCTCGTCTCCGGCACGGAGCCGGGCGACGGTTGCGGCTTCGAGCTCGCGACTCACCTCAGGGTTCCCCAGCTTGCGCTGCGGCGTTGACGATTCGAGCCTAGGCTAGCAAATATCGCCGGCGAGCGATTCCACGGGGAGGGAAAACGGGGACCGGCGCATACCGGTCCCCAGTCGCTCTGGATCAGCCGTTAGGCGAGGTGGACTTGTCCGGCGTCTTGCTCGCGGGGGGCGGGCCTGGCGCTTTCGGGCCCTGATCCGTCATCGGGCAGTTCCTCCAGGTCGGCCCGTTGCCCGCGCCCATTCTTCCCATTCCTGGTCGCATGCCGCGGCCCATTCCCTGACCCATTCCGTACGAGTGATGCATTCCCCAGCCCGTCATGGGATGGAAGCTGCTGACCATTTTGCGCATCTCTTGGCGCTGAGCGACGAGCTCGTTGATCACCGCGGCCATCGCTTCCATCTTGGCGTTGCCCCGTGCCTTGTTCATGGTCGTGACCAGTCCGTCGAGCTTCTGGTCCATGGCCTGGAGCTTCTGCGCCATCTCCTG
>JBJKRB010000016.1:0-3291 GCA_046704885.1 Thermoanaerobaculia bacterium
GGCGCAGGGCGGGCGAGTCGGCGTCGAGAGCGAGCTCGGCAGGGGAAGCCGGTTCTTCGCCGTGCTTCCGCGCCAACCTCGAGCAGCTGAGAGTCGCGTCCCTTCTGGACGGGAGGAAGTGGCGCCCGCCGCGCGAATGAAGGGTCCCACCATTCTCGTCGTCGACGACAGCGAGAGTGACCGCAAGTGGCTCCGAGCTGCTCTCGAGAAGGCCGGCTATCGAGTCGAAGCGGCGATGAATGGTCACGAGGCCCTGGAGCTCTGCCATCGGCGCCGCTACGCCGGAATCACCCTCGATCTGCTCCTTCCGGACATGAGCGGTTGGGATCTTCTGCGCGGTATCCGCTCGGGGGAGCCGAACGCCGAGACCCCCGTCGTTGTGGTGACGGTGGTGACGGAGAAGACCGCCGGGCGTGGTTTCCTGCTCCATGACTTTCTGGTCAAGCCGGTGCGCGAATCCGATCTCGTCGCCTCGCTCGCGCGCGCCGGCGTGAGGCCCGGGCCGCGGCCGGTCCTGGTGGTGGAGGACGATCCGGCGGCCCGGCGGCTAGCCGATGCGGCGCTCGGGGCGCTCGAAATCGAGACGATGTCCGCCGCCTCGGGCGAAGAGGGACTCGAGATGGCGAGGCGCCGCGATCCCGCCGCCGTCGTTCTCGATCTGCGCTTGCCGTCCATGGATGGCTTCGAGTTTCTGGCCCAGTTTCGCGCCAGAGAGAGCTGGAAGGATGTGCCGGTGATCGTGTGGACGATCAAGGACCTGACCGACGAGGACACGGAGAAGCTGCGCGAGACGGCGCAAGCCGTGGTCGCCAAGGGGAGCAACGGAGCAAGCGAGCTGGCAAGGCAGCTTTCCCTCTACCTTCCCGCGTCGAACAGGAGCTCGGAAGTGCCTGCTGAAGGGGAGTCCGGCGATGGCGGCTGAGCCCATTCTGGTAGTCGACGACAATGCGGCCAATCTCAAGCTGGCCCGCGTCCTCTTGAGGACCGAGGGCTTCGAGGTCCGCGCCGCGGCGGGCGCCGGCGAGGCTCTGGAGATCCTCGCCTCGTTTCGGCCCCGCTTGATCTTGATGGACATCCAGCTCCCCGGTGTCGACGGCCTCGAGCTCACCCGCCGCCTCAAGGCCGATCCGGCTCTGCGCCCGATCAAGATCGTCGCCTTGACCGCCTACGCCATGAAAGGGGACCGCGAGAAGGCCCTGGCCGCGGGCTGCGACGGTTACATTCCAAAACCGCTCGATGTGGCGAGCTTGGCGGACACGATCCGCTCCTACCTCGATGAGGGCGGCGGCGAAGAGGCGAAGGAGGCTGAGCGATGATCGCCCGGAGGATTCTCGTTGTCGACGACAACCCGGTGACCCGCAAGCTCGTGCGTCTCACCCTCTCCGGCGAGGGCTACGAGATGGCCGAGGCGGCAAGCGCTGAAGAGGCGTTGAGGATAGCCGCGGACTGCGGACCGCACTTGATTTTGCAGGACCTGATCTTGCCCGACCTCGACGGTTTCGATCTGGTCAAGCGTTTGCGCGCGCTCGAGGGTCTCGCCGAGGTCCCGGTTCTCGCCTTCTCGGGACTGGCGCGTGAGCTCGAGCAGGCGAAGCTCGCCGACGCCGGGTTCTCCGACTACCTGCTCAAGCCGGTCGAGCCCAGCCACCTGATCGAGACCGTCGCCGCCTACCTCCCGCGAGAAGGGAGCCCGGGGCAGGCGGCGCACGCCGGCCACACGGTCCTTCTCGTCGACGACAACGAGTCGCAACGCAAGCTGGCGCGCATCCGGCTGAGCAACGCCGGCTACAGGGTCGTGACCGCGGCGGATGGCGCCGAAGCCCTTCACCTGGCGCGGAAGGAGCCTCCCTCTCTGATCCTGAGCGACATCCTGATGCCACGCCTCGACGGCTTCTCCTTCTGCCTGGCGGTGCGTCACGAGCCCAGGCTCGAGAACGTGCCGGTCGTGCTCGTGAGCTCGACCTACGTCGAGGAGGAGGACCGGGACCTGGCGCGAAGGGTCGGGGCCTCGGGGTTCGTGGTGCGCACGCCCGATCTTCGCGAGACCCTGGAGGCGATGGACAAGGCCCTGAGCGACGGGCCGCCCCCGACGCCGGAGGAGATCGCCGGGGACCTCGGCGAGACCATCAAGGCGAGCTTCGAGCGCCGGGTCGAGCATCAGGCGGCGATGACGGTGGGGCTCGCCCGCCGCTGCTCGCTGCTCTCCGCCGAGCTCGCGGTCCTGAGCGGAATCTCGGAAGCCGTAACCCACTCGCTCGACATCAACGAGGCGATGAGCGAAATCCTGTCGCGTTGTCTCGACGCCGGCGGCATCTCGGTGGGCGCCGTCTATCGGCTGGAAGGCGAGACGCTGCAACTCTGCGGCCAGAGCGGCTACTCGAATGGTAATGGCGGCGCGAAGCTGGCCAGCTTCTTCGAGCGTCCCGAGCTCCTCCTTCAGATCGTGGAAGGGGGAGAGCCGGTGATCATCCCGGGGCCGGCGATCGCCCAAGAGGTCGCGCGCTCCCTGCTCGAGGCCGCCCACGTCTCGTCGCTTCTGGTCGCGCCCATCGTCTCCCACGGAGAGCGTCTGGGAGCGCTGGTCATGGCTTCCAAGGTGAGCGACCTGGGCGGCATGGATCAGGTCGCGTTCGCCCGCACCGTGGCGGGCCAGCTGGGTCTGGCGCTGGCATTCTCCCGAACCTTCCGCCGTCTCCAGTCCTCGGAGCAGCGGCACCGGGCGCTCTTCGCTGGCGCTCCCGAGGCGATCGTCCTGGTCGCCGAAGACGGGATTCTCCACGACGTCAACCCGGCCGCCGAGAAGCTTCTCGGCTGGCGCCGGGAGGAGCTCCTGGGCCGCTCGGTCGAGGTGATCGTGCCGCAAGCCTCGCGCGCCGCCCACAGCCGTTACCGGGCCGAGTACAACCAGAGCCCCGTGCCGCGCATGCACGAGCGTCAGCTCGCCGCCTTGCGCAAGGACGGCACGGTGGTGCCGGTGGACATCCGTTTGAGCCCGATCGTCGAGGACGGCAAGAGCTACACGATCGCGAATCTGGTCGACATCGAGGACCGTCTGGCGATCGAGCGTGCCTTGCGCGAGAGCGAGGTGCGCTTTCGTACCGCCTTCGATTCGGCGGCGATGGGCATGGCGATCATCGATGCCGACGGTCGTTTTCTGCAGGTGAACAATGCGTTGACCGAGATTCTCGGCTATCGGGAAGAGGAGATCATCGGCCATACGTTCGCCGAGTTCAGTCACCCCGACGACGTCGAGATCAGCTGGGACGTCATTCGAGTCCTTCGGGAGGAGCG
>JBJKRB010000017.1:0-10625 GCA_046704885.1 Thermoanaerobaculia bacterium
GAGCTCGAAAAGTTTCGCGGGCAAATTCTCGAGCCGAAAGCGGTCGAGCAGCGGATCGTGCTCCACCAGCTGGACTGGACGAGAATCGATGCCCGCTATCTGTCCTTTCCCGATGAAGAGATGGCGAAGGAGGCGTTCCTGGGTCTGAGCGAAGATGGTCTCGACCCCGATGTCCTCGCCACCGACGCGAACACGCGTGTTCACGCGGTTCATCAGACTCTCGACCAATTCACTGGGGTCTTACGAGATCGGCTCGTTGGTGCCCAGAAGGACCAGATCGTCGGGCCCGTCAAGGTCGGCGACGAATACCGCGTGTATGTGATCGATGAAAAGATCTTGCCTGTCGCTGAGGACGAGGAGATCACCCACCGGGCAGAAGAGGCTGTGGTGGCGGCGGCGCTCGAGCGCCTGATCGTCGATCACGTCCGATGGGTCTGGCGGAGCTGAGGGGCAAGCGTGGCCGAGACGCGGGAAGTAATAGAGAACCTCTCTGTCCTGCAGTTCCTTTCCGCCGAGGCGCGGAAGCGGGTCGTCGAAAGCTTCTCACCCGTTCACTACACCTTTGGAAACACGATCGTCCGCGAGGGTGACGAGGCGGATGCTTTCTACGTCATCGCTTCGGGAAAGGCGCGCGTCGTCAAACAGGGGGATACCGGAGAAGAGATCTCTCTCAACGTCCTTCACTCCGGCGACAGCTTCGGTGACGCTGGATTGCTCGAGGAGAGCACGCGCAGCGCGACGGTCCGAGCGGCGTCCGAGGTCGACGCTTTCCGGCTCGACAAGGCGGTATTCGACCAGCTCTTGAAGGCAACTCCCGAGATTCGAATTTCCTTCGATCTCCATCTGCGGCATCAAAGCCTAAGCGATTTCTTCCGGCTCTATTCGGCGTTCGCTCATCTTCCCGCCGAAGCGATGGCGCTGCTCCTCGAGCGCCTCGAGCCGGTAGAGATCGGTGAAGGGGAGGCGGTCTTTCATCAGGGTGAGCCGGCGGGCCCGATGTACGTCGTCGAGGAAGGCCGCTTGCGGGTGTTTACCGAGGATGACGGGCAACGAAACTACCTTCGCTACTTGCGCAAGGGGGACTTCTTCGGCGAGCTGTCGCTCTTTAAGAGCACGGATCGAACGGCCACGGTCGAAGCCGTATCGCCATGCCGCCTGCTGAAGCTCGATCAGGAGACCTTTGCCAAGCTGATCGCCGAGCAGCCGGACTTCAAGAAGAAGATCGAGCAGCGCATCGCCCAGTACGACTTCAGGCGGGTGGCTCGAGTTCCGCTCGATTTTGAGCAGGAGGTTCTGCCAGCCGAGACTCGAGCTCAGGAGAAGGTGAGCCTGGCGCAGGTCGAGCAGGTGGCGGAGGAGAAGCCGCCGCGCAGGGCGCCAAGGGAAGGGGAGGCGAAGGCCCAAGGACCTTTTGCCTCGCCCGATGGATTCTTTGTAAAGAAGGGGAAGCGCTTGCGCCGGTTCCCCTACGTTCGCCAGATCGACGAGATGGACTGCGGCGCCGCGGCTTTGGCCATGGTCTGTCGGTTCTTTGGGCGCAGCGTGAGCCTGGCTCGCATTCGGCAGCTGCTTCACACCTCGACCGACGGCACGAGCCTCAAGGCATTGTGCCGCGGCGCCGAGGAGCTCGGGCTCGCGGCGCGGGCGGTCAAGGCCTCGAAGAGCAACCTCGACGAGATGCCTCTGCCGGCGATCGTGCATTGGCACGGGAACCACTGGATGGTTCTCTTCGACGTGGACCAAGAGGTGGTCCGGATCGCCGATCCCGCGATCGGTCTCAGGCGCATCGAGCGGCAGGAGTTCGAGGAGGGATGGACAGGCTACGCCGCGCTGTTCGACTACACCGCTGAGTTCGAGAAGGCGCCGGAGGGGAAGCCGAGCGCGGCTTGGCTGATTCAGTTCTTCAAGCCCTTCTTGAAGCTCTTTGCCCAGAGCGCGGGACTGGCGCTGATCGTCAGCATCCTACAGATGGTCCTCCCGGTCTTCACCCAAGTCATCGTCGACAGGGTCTTGGTCCAGAAGGATCTGAGCTTGCTCAATGTCCTCGTCCTCTCGATGTTCGGCGTCCTGATTTTCAGCACGGTAGCGATGTTCATCCAGCGCTATCTGCTGAGCTTCGCCGCGGTGCGCATCGACTCGGCGATGCTGGACTTCTTGACCAGGAAGCTGCTGGCGCTGCCGATGTCGTATTTCAATTCGCGTCGGACCGGAGACATCCAGCGCCGACTTGCCGGGCTACGGCAGGTGCGAGAGTTCATCGTGCAACAAGGGGTATCGGGGCTTACCGCTCTCACCCAGTTGGTTGTGGCTCTCCTCCTGATGTTCATCTATAGTCCCGTCCTCGCCCTCGTCTTCCTCGCCACGGTGCCTCTCTATGCGGGGCTCATGCGATTTTCCTCTCGTTGGCTCAAACCGATCTTCGACAGTCTCGAGGAAGCCTACGGCAGGTACGGCTCACGACAGATCGACGCGATCCGTGGCATCGAGACCGTCAAGGCACTAGGGGCAGAGGGTTCGCTTCGAGAGATCATGCTTGGTCAGTTCCATGGTCTCGTCGAGCGTCAGTTCAAGTCGGACCTGACCATGATGTCCTACCAAGGTGCGGTCCAGACCGTCACCTTTCTCTCCCTGACCCTCTTCCTCTGGGTCGGTGCCCATGAGGTCATGAACGGTTCCTTGACCATCGGCGGCCTGGTCGCCTTCAATTCGCTGGTGGTTCTGGCGAATGCGCCGATCTCGATCTTGCTCGGAATGTGGGACAATCTTCAGCTCTCCTCGGTGTTGCTGTCGCGCCTGAACGACGTTTTCGAGCAGGAGCCGGAGCAGGGCTCGGATCATTCACGCCTGCTGCCCGTGAAGACCCTGGAGGGCGAGGTCCGCTTCCAGAATCTCGGCTTCCGCTACGGTGGGCCCGAGGCTCCCATGATTCTCGACTCGATCTCGATCGAGATTCCGGCGGGGAAGATGGTCGCCATCGTGGGGCGTAGCGGCTCCGGCAAGACGACTCTCATCAAGTGCCTCGCGGGCTTGCTCGAGCCTACCGAAGGCACCATTCTTTACGACGGCGTCGACATGAAGACGCTGAACTACCGCGATCTTCGCAGACGCATCGGGTTCGTCCTCCAGGAGAACTACCTCTTCGACGAGACGATCGCCCGCAACATTGCTTTCGGTGAAGATGAGCCGGACATGGACGCGGTGCTATGGGCGGCACGAGTCGCCAGCGCGCACGAGTTCATCGATCGGATGCCTCTCGGCTACGACACCCGGGTCGGAGAATCGGGCGTAACGATCTCCGGAGGTCAGAAACAACGGATCGCCATCGCGCGCGCTCTCTACCACCGCCCGCCCATCCTGGTCTTCGACGAAGCTACTAGCGCCCTCGACACCGAGTCCGAGCGCGCGGTCAAGGAGAACCTCGACAAGCTTCTCGAGGGGAGGACGTCGTTCGTGATCGCGCACCGGCTGAGCACGATCCGTGACGCCGATTTGATCCTGGTGATGGAGAAGGGGAAGATCGTGGAGCAAGGCACGCACGACGAGCTCATGGAACGTCAGGGCCTCTATTACTATCTCTCGAGCCAACAACTGAGCGGAATGTGAGCCCTAAGAAACCCAGCTCCAAGCGGCGGACCGACCCAGCCGAACAGCCACCCTTTCTGGGGATGGACCCCCCGTCGTGGGCGGCGCGCGGCCTGGCTACGGTGTTGATTTCGCTCTTCGCTGTCGCTTTCCTGGTCTCGGTGCTGGTGAAGGTCCCAGAGACCGTAACCTCCCCGTTCGTCCTGGCCCCCGTTCATGGAACCGATCCGGTTCGCGCCCTGTGGCGTGGCGTCGTGAGCGAGGTCAATGTCGTGGAAGGGCAGGGGGTAAAGCAAGGTGAGACTCTCTTTGTCGTCCGCTCCTACGACGTCGGAGATCTGGCCTCCCAGCTGCATACGCTCGAGACCCAGCGAGCGGGCACCGAGGCCAGCATGCACAACGCGGAGGAGCAGTATCAGAGCGATCGCCGTGCTGACGAACAGGACCTCGACAAGTACCAGCAACAGGTGGACAACCTCGATCGCATGATACGGCTGCAGCGGGAACGATCGTCGCTGGCGCAGGGAGTGGCGGACCGAGTCAAGCGTCTCAAGGATTTGGGACTCGAGAGCTGGGTTTCGTACTCGACCGCGCAACAGACCGCGAAGCAGGCGGAGGTCGATCTCGAGCAGTTGGTGAGCAGCCGAAAGGATTCTGAGGAAGATCTCGACAAGCTGCGTCACCAGATGGCGGCGAAGAAAGCGCAATTCGATGAGGAGGAAAGGACCTTCCACGAGACGTTGCAGACAACGACTATCCAGATCGATAGTCTGAAGCACGATCTCGGAAGCAGCGCCCATGGCGACCTCGAGGTCCCCTCACCGTGCTCAGGAACGGTGCTTTCCATGGATGCGAAGCGGCCGGGGGCGATCGTCGAGGAAGGAGATCCCCTCTGTCAGATCTCGTGCTCCGGACAGGAGCTGCAAGCGCGGATGACCGTACCGCAGTCCGGGTTCGGCAAAGTACAGGTCGGGCAGTCGGTCAAGCTTCTCTACGATGCATTTCCCTATGAGCGCTACGGAGTCCAGTACGGGACCGTGCGCTGGACGAGCCCCGCGAGTATCAGCGAGGGCGGCACCAACAATTTCCTGGCTCTTGTCGACCTCAAGCGGCAAACCATAAGGGCGGGAGGAGCCGATCGGCCGCTTCTTCCGGGAATGACGGGATCGGCGCAGATCGTGGTCGCGCGACGCTCCATCATCGACTTCGCATTCGAGCCGCTGCGAGCTCTCAAGGAAAACCTCTCCGGAGGACCAACATCGAGCGCCAAGAAGAGCAAGAGCTGAAGGTCGAGGACGAGCTCGAGATCGGCCGTAGGGTCGAGAAGTTTGACCGCCAGAGCTCTACCCTGGAGGACTTCCGAACTGCCGATCGGAAGATGGAGAAGTGTCTCGAGCTCGCCTCGGTCGCGGCACGGACCGAGCTCCCGATCCTGATTCTCGGTGAATCGGGAACGGGCAAGACGTTGTTGGCGCGGGCGATCCATAACTCCTCGGGAAGAGCCGGGGGTCCTTTCGTCTCCTTCAATGCTGCTGCCCTCAGCGAGACGCTGGTCGACAGCCAGCTCTTCGGGCACGAGAGGGGAGCCTTCACCGGCGCCGAGAAATCGGTCAAGGGCAAGTTCGAGCAGGCTCACCGGGGTACCCTGTTCATCGACGAGATCGCCGACATGAGCTCGGTGGCGCAAGCAAAGATCTTGCGCGCCGTCGAGTACGGCGAGTTCGAGCGGCTCGGATCGGAGCGCATCCAACTGGCCGATGTGCGCCTGATCTCGGCGACTCACCATCCGCTCCGCAAGTACCTGGAGTCAGATCAGTTCCGCAAGGATCTCTTTTATCGCATCAGTGGTTTTACCCTTACCATCCCGCCGCTGCGTGACCGGCCGAACGATCTTCGAACCCTCGTAGCGGCCGAGATCACTCTTGCCAACCGTCGTCATGGAAAGTCCATAAGCGCCATCAGCAAAGACGCCGTCGATGCCCTCTTCGCCTACAGCTGGCCGGGAAACCTTCGCGAGCTCAATCGCGTCATGTCGGCCGCGGTGGCGCTTGCGGAGAACGCGGTGATCGATCGAGAAGTCCTCCTGCTCGATGCCTCGGAGCCAACGGCGACGGCGGAACAAGAGAAGGCTGCTCGTCCCGAGCTGCCCAGCGAGGACTTGAGTCTTCGTGCGATGGAATTGCGCTACGTTCGCGAGATTTTGCGGCGGGTGGGCGGTAACAAGGCAGAGGCCTCGCGAGTCCTCGGAATCTCGAGGTCAACCCTGGATCGGAAGCTCAAGTCCTCAGGATGAACCTGCGGTCGGTGGCTTGACATGTCTAAGGTTAGGAGTCTCGAAATGAGACATTCCGAAAGAAAATGCTACGCTCACGATTCCCTCGGCGGTGAGAACTGCAGTGAGGCGCGCCCCCTTTCCTTGGCCCGATGTTTGCACTTTTAACGGCTTCTGAGAGTTGAGAAGGCGGCCTGAGCGCAATGAATAATGATGGCAAGGAAAAGGGGCCCGGGAACCCGGAGGTCATCCTGCTCGAGGATCTGCTTCCCGAGGAGGATCCCAAAGGGGGTCGCGCCGGCCAAGGGCGCAAGACCACCTTTGGTGATCGCACGCTTCTCTCCGAGATCGAGGACGGCGAAGCGGACAGCGAGGAGCCCAACGAGGATCGGTAGCACTCTCAGTTTGGATGCCGTCACCCGTGGCTCCCGAAGCGCACCACTCTACCTAACCGTCATTCCCGCGCATGCGGGAATCCAGAATATTTCCGATGGTGGAAAGGCAGCCAGCCGTTTACATCTTGGCCAGCAGGCGCGACGGCACGCTTTATGTCGGTGTTACCAGCGATTTACCCAAACGGGTCTGGGAGCACAAGGGTGACCTGGTCGAAGGGTTTACCAAGAAATACGGTGTGCATCGCCTGGTTTACTTCGAGCAGCACACTGACATGGCCGGCGCCATTGCGCGCGAGAAGAGATCAAGAAGTGGAACCAGGCCTGGAAGTTGGAGCTGATCGAGCGGGCAAACCCGCAATGGAGGGATCTGTTCGAGGGCATACTGTGATCCTGGATTCCCGCTTACGCGGGAATGACGAGGCGGGGAACCTCACCCTCACGCTGCGCGAGGAGCGGGCCGAGACCGCCTGCCTTCGCCGAAGCTTGGGCGGACAGGCAAGGGTCGAAGTCGGCATCGAAAGCAGCGTGAAGGAATTGGGTTGTGGATCCCGAGGCGAAAAACTCTATGTTCGGTCATTCCCGCGGAAGCGGGAATCCAGATTACTCCCGGTGATGACAAGGCAGCCAGCCGCATACATCTTGCGCGGGAATGACGAGGCCCGGCGCCTCCCTACGCCGGTGTCGACGGTGTAACTACGAAACCGTTCGTATCGATGCTGCCTAATCCCGCGTGGTCTCCGATTCTCGAGGGGCCGGCTCGTCTTCGGGCCCGAGAGATCCTGGACCTTGCGGTCACCGATCTCGGGCAGTTCGACCGTATTGGCGAAGAGTTTGCGCTCGACGCCTCGCTCGCGGGTGGCTGGGCCGGGATGGCCCTCTTCTGGGCCTATCTCGATCTCGCGTCTCTAGCGCCGTGTGCCGCTGGAGCCGTTTCCGAGTGTCTTTCTCGCGCCCAGGCCGCGGCCGCTATAGCGGAGACCCCGGTCGGCCTTTTCGCGGGCTTTGCCGGTCTTGGCTGGGTAGCGCGTCATCTCCTCGAGATCGGACAGGGCGCCTCATCGGGCGCTGCCCTGCTCGAGAAAGAAAGCAGAGCGAAGGTCCTCGCGGCAATCGACGACGATGCCCTGGGTGAAGACTTCGACTTGGTCAATGGCTGGGTGGGATTGGCGATCTACCTCTTCGACTGCCTTCCTGATCGTGAGGCGCGTGCCGCGCTCGAACGCCTGATGGGCCGAGTCACGGACCGGGTCGACTCGGACACGGGGGCTTGGTGGACGCCGCCGGAGCTGTTGGCGCCCTCCCATCGGCCGCTCACTCGGTCCGGACAATTCAACCTGGGTGTCGCCCACGGTGTCCCGGGGGTCATCTGGTTCCTCGCTCGTGCCGCCGCCGTGGGAATCGAGGAAGACCATTGTCTCCAGCTCCTGGGCCGCGTCGTGCCGTGGCTCTTGGAGCAACGGCACCCGGAGGGCGAGGGCTCGGTATTCCCAGGATTCGTCGCACCCGGCTTCCAGCCCGGATGGTGCCGGTCCGCCTGGTGCTACGGGGATCCGGGCGCCGCCGCCGTTCTCTACCTCGCGGCCCGCGCCGTGGGGGAGATTCCCTGGCAGACGGAGGCCCTGGCGATTGCCCGGGCCGCTGCCCGCAGGCGCCAGGAGGTGAGCGGCGTTGTGGACGCTTGTATCTGTCACGGCGCCGCCGGCCTCGCGCATTTGTTCAATCGTCTCTATCAGGAGAGCGGAGATATCGCGTTCCGGGACGCGGCCGTCAAGTGGTTCGAGGACGTCATCGAGAGGCAGCAGCCGGGGACGGGGGTAGCTGGATTTTCGGCGGCGTACCTTGACGCCAACGGCGATCGACACGAAGAGGCGAGTCCTGGCCTGCTCGAGGGGACCGTTGGAATCGGACTGGCGCTTCTCGCCGGACTCTCGGACGTCTCTCCCGACTGGGATCGCATGTTCCTCCTCTCCGCTCGGAGCTCATCGGCTTGACTCATCGAGACCGCAGCCGCCTTCGCGCCGCCACGTTCTTCGTGATGCGGGTCCCGCTCCTCTCGTTCGAGGAGCTCCGCGAGTGGAGCGAGGGCACGGCTCTGAGTCCGGGGGAGGGGAGCGGCGGAGATCCTGCGCTAGCTCAACGATCTCTCGAGGCGGAGCGGGTGCGGCTCCAACGCGGTCTCATCTCTTTGCTCCAAAGACCGGAGGTGCGCGAATCACTCTACTTGGCATCTCCGGGTTTCGAGGGTTTGGTCGAGAAGTGGGCCGCTGCTCCGAGCGTTGATGGCCACGAACGGATCGAGCAGACTCTGTGCAAGTACTTTTCCCGCATGGCCTCGCGCCCGACGCCGTTCGGGCTGTTCGCGAGCATTTCGCTGGGCAGGACCGGGGAGGAAACGGAGCTCGCTGTAGCGCCTCGCTCCGAAATGAGACGGCGTTCGCGTCTCGACCTCGGGTACCTCGATCAGCTCGTCGAGTCGGTCGCCCGGGACCCGGGGACAACCCGAGTCCTTCCTTTTCAAGCCAATCCCACTCTTTATCGCGCCGGCAGCGCGGTGCGCTACGTGGAAGCACCGATGGATCAGGCGGGGAAACGACAGCACCGGTTGGTTGGCTTAAGGGGCTCGCGGGCGCTCACAGTGGCCCTGGAGAGAGCCGGTCGCGGCGCAAGTGTCGCGGAGATCGAGGCTGCCCTGATCGATGTAGGCGTGAAGCGCGAGGCGGCGGGCCGGTTCCTGTCGCAGCTGATTGAATGCCAGGCGCTCATTCCTGCCGTGGGTGCCGAGCTCACCGGCTCCGAGCCGGCGGAGGCCTTGATCGAAGTTCTATCGTCTTCGGAAGCCTCAGCCCCATTCGCACGGCTCCTTGTCGAAACCGGCGACGATCTCGCCACGACCGATGAGGGGGGGATCGGCGCCGATCTCTCCGTTTATCGCAGGGTGGAGGGTCGGATCCGATTGCTTCCCGTCAGGCCGGTGCCGCAACACTTGGTTCAAGTCGATGCGGCGCGACCGGCATCGGAGATATCGCTTGGCCGGGTCGTCCTCGACGAGATCGCTCGAGGCGTAGAAGCCCTGGATCGCATGACGCCGGAACGAGGGGAGAACGCCATCTCCGTCTTCCGCGACAAGTTCGAGAATCGCTACCAAGGAAGACAAGTTCCCCTCATGGAGGCACTCGACTCCGACGCAGGCATCGGGTTCCCGGCTGGACTAGGAGTGACGGGTGGGCGCTCGCCCCTCATCCAGGGGCTGGAGCTCGGGCTCGCGGGCGAGCAGCGGGTGGAATGGAGTGCTCGCGAGCGCCTATTGCTCGAGAAGCTGGAGGAGGCGGCGAGCGGTAGGAGCGAGGAGATCGTTCTCGCAGACGGGGACCTCGCTGGGTCTCGGAAAGAGGGCGCATTTGCCCGCAGGCGCGGATCCTTCGCCGCCATGGTGCGCCTCGCGGCACGGTCAGAGGACGAACTGGCCAAGGGCAGGTTCAGGGTCTATCTCTCGGGGATCGATGGCCCAGGTGGGGCCCGCTTGCTCGCGCGCTTCTGCGGAATCGATTCCGAGCTACGACGAGAAGTGGAAGGGCTTGCGGAACGCGAGGCGGTCCTGGAGCCCAAGGGGGAGATCGCGGAGATCGTGCACGTCCCGGAAGGACGGGCCGGCAACGTGCTCCATCGGCCGCTGTTGAGGCGCCTCGAGATTCCCATCATGGGTCGCTCCGGAGCTCCCCAGGAAAGCCAGCTGCCGCTCTCGGACCTTCTGCTCTCGGTCGAACTCGGTGAGTTGGTCCTGCGCTCACGACGCCTTGGTTGCCGCATCGTCCCACGCCAAACCACGGCTTATGACCCGATGGTCGACGGGGTGACGGCGAATCGATTTCTCAGCGTCATGGCGACAGAAGGACAGGTCGATGGCAGCCGTTGGGAATGGGGTCCTCTGAGCAGTGTCCGCTTCCTGCCGCGAGTGCGATACGGTCGGACGATTCTGTCTCTGGCAAGGTGGAACATCGGAAAGCGGAGTCTCGAGGAGTTGCGCCGGCAAGGCGCCGACCTGATGGGTGCGGTTCGAGAATGGCGGCTTGCGTACCCGGTGCCCATCCCCCGTTGGGTCGCTCTTGTTGAGGGAGATGAGCACTTGGCGATCGACTTGGAGAATCCTCTTTTCGTCGAGAGCTTTCTGCAGGCGACCGCGGGACTGAGGGACGTGGCATTGGCGGAGCTCTTTCCGCCGCCGGACGAGCTGCTGGCGCGGGGAGAGGAAGGGGCATTTGTCTCCGAGCTGGTCGTTCCGTTCGAGCTCGCACCGGAGCGTGAGACGGAACGGGTCGAGGTGAGGGTTGACGCGTGCGAACGGCAAGGGGCGGAACCTGCGTTCGTGAGGAGCTTTC
>JBJKRB010000018.1:0-9046 GCA_046704885.1 Thermoanaerobaculia bacterium
ATTACGGCCTCTCATGGAAGAACATCAGCGATGGTTGGCCGAGCGCGAGCGACAGCATCGGAGCCCTCGCGGTGGCGCCCTCGAACTCGAAGATCATCTACGCGGGCACCGGCGAGAGCGACATCCGTGGCGACATGATCACCGGTGACGGGATCTTCAAGAGCGCCGACGCGGGCAAGACCTGGACCTATGCCGGGCTGCGCGACACCCACACCACGATGAGTCTGGTCATCGACCCCAAGAACCCGGACGTCGTCTACGCGGCCTCGATGGGACACGTCTTCGTATCTGGAACCCACCGCGGCGTGTTCAAGACGACCGACGGCGGCAAGACCTGGTCCAAGATCCTCTTCATCAATGACAAGACTGGCGTGGTGGATCTGGTGATGGATCCCCAAGATCCGCAAACCCTCTACGCCGCCGCTTGGCAGGCGTACCGGACTCCGTGGCGGCTGGACAGCGGCGGCCCAGGAAGCGGCATCTACAAGACCACCGATGGCGGCGCGCACTGGACCAACATCTCCGATCACTCGGGACTTCCCAAGGGAATTCTCGGCAAGATCGGTCTCGCCGTCTCCGCCAGCCACCCGAACATCCTCTACGCCACGATCCAGGCCAAGGAGGGCGGCGTCTTCCGTTCGGACGATTCCGGCCAGACCTGGAAGCGGGTCAATGAGGAGTGGAAGCTCAGGCAGCGCGCTTTCTACTACATGGCCATTTTCGTCGACCCGAAGGACCCGGACACCGTCTACATGCCCGAGGTCGGCGCCCTCTTCGTTTCGCACGACGGCGCCAAGTCGTTCAAGAAGCTCCACACGCCGCACGGCGATAACCACATCGTGTGGATCAATCCCAACAACACCAACATTCTCCTCGAGGGCAATGACGGCGGCGCCACGGTTTCGATCGACGCCGGCAAGACCTGGAGCAGCGTGCACAACCAGCCGACCGGCCAGTTCTACCAGGTCAACCTCGACGACCAGTTCCCCTTCCATATCTATGGCGCGCAGCAGGACGAGGGCTCGTTCGAAGGCCCGAGCGCGACTGGCCAGCACCTCATCCCGCTCGGCGCCTGGCACGAGGCGGCTTACGGTGAAAGCACCTTCGTCGTACCGCAGCCCGGGAATCCCGACATCACCTACGGGAGCGGCTACTTCAGCATCTTCCTCAAGTACGACGCGGCGACCGAGCAGTACCAGAGCGTGAGCCCCTGGCCGCGCTATCGCGAAGGATCTTCCTCCGGCGAGCTCAAGTACCGGCTGGCCTGGACCCACCCCATCCTCTTCTCGCCCACCGATCCCAAGGAACTCCTGGTGGGCTCCCAGTACGTCATGAAGAGCGACGACTACGGCGCCACCTGGAAGACCATCAGCCCGGACCTCACCCGCAACGACAAATCGACCGAGGCGCCCACGGGCGGACCGATCGACCTCGACCAGTCCGGCGCCGAAATCTACCCCTACGTATCGGCGTTGGCGGTCTCGCCCCTCGACGGCAACGTGATCTGGGCGGGATCGAGCGACGGCTTGGTACACGTGACCACCGATGGCGGGGAAAGCTGGGCCGCTGTCACGCCGCCGACGCTTCCCGAGTGGACCCACATCGGCTCGATCGAGCCCTCGCACGTCGACAAGGGCACGGCCTATCTAACGGCAAACCGCTACATGTGGGACGACTTCGCGCCCTACGTCTTCAAGACCACGGACTACGGGAAGACCTGGACCGCGATGACCAAAGGGCTTCCGGCGGATCAGTACGTCACCGCCCTGCGCCAGGATCCCGAGGACGCCGACCTACTCTTCCTGGGCAGCAAGAACACGCTGTACGTGAGCCTCGATCGGGGAGCAAACTGGCAGCCCTTGACCCTCAACCTCCCACACGCGCTGGTGCGCGACGTGGCGATCAACACCCGCCAGGGATCCGTGGTCGTGGCGACCCATGGCCGCTCCTTCTGGGTGCTCGACAATCTTTCGTTGCTCGAGCAGCTCACCAAGCACCCCGAGATCGCCTCCTCGCAGGCGGCGATCTTCGCGCCGCAACAGGCATGGTTGAGCCATGCCTACGGCGCTCCCGAGTATCCGGGGGCAGGCAAGACCGCCGGCAAGAACCCGCCTTTTGGAGCCACCATCTTTTTCCACATTCCCGCCAACTACGATGGCAAGACTCCGGTCAAGCTGGAGCTCACCGACGCCAACGGCAAGCTCATCCGTAGCTTCGACCTCCATCTCAAGGCCAAGAAGACGGAGAAGAAGCACGAAGACATGAGCAACCTGCCGCCGGCGGAGCGCAAAGCGAAGGCCGAAGAGAAGTTGACCGCGATCGAGCCGGGGATGAACCGCTTCCAGTGGGATCTACGCTACTCCGACGCGACCGAGGTCACCGGCTTCTACACCCCGATCGCCGCCGGAGGCCTGGACGACGAGGTCTCGGGACCGGTCGTGGTGCCGGGCACCTATCAAGCGGTGCTCGACTACGGCGGCAAGAAGACGAGTCAGACCTTCACCGTGGCCCTCGATCCTCGGATCAAGACCAGCCAGGCGGATCTCGACGCCCGCTTGGCGCTACAGATGAAGGTCCACGAGACGCTCGATGCGCTTGATCGGACCATCAACGAAGCCATTGCCGCGCGCCAGCAGCTCAAGATCGCCATGGTTGCTCAACGGGTGAACGTACGTCTCGCCCACAAGGCGCTTCAGGAGCTCGATGACGCAATCGGGGCCGTCGTGCAGCTCGACGTCCAATCGAGCGAGGGAACGCTCTTGCACGAGGCCAAGCTCCGCAGCCACCTGGCCTACCTCCAGGCCGACATGGGACTTGCCTATGCGCGACCGACGGCGGCGCACGCGGCGGTGTTCAAGGAGCTCGCTGGCGAGGCGAAGGCGGGCGAGGTGAAGCTCGCGAGGGCGATTACGAGCGCCCACCGCGCCATCCGGCGCAAGTAACGCGAATCGGGGGCTCGCTCCGGGTCCGGTGCACCATCATTCCTTCAGGCGCGCTGGACCCGGACGCTCAACCCCCGAGGATGGATGCACTCAGATCGTCGGCGTAGTGGGCATAGATCTCGGGCGAGAACCGGCGCAGCTCCTTCTCGGAGCCAAAACCCCACGAGACCAGGGCCAGGCGACAATTCGCGGCCAACGCGGTTTCCGCATCGACCTCGCTGTCGCCGACCAGAAGAAAATCGGTGACGGGCTTCCCGAGAAGCTCCCCCAGGTGGGCCAGCACACGCGGATCGGGCTTCCTGACCGGCAGGGTGTCCCCCGCCACGGTGGCGGCGAAGAAGCGCTCGAGATCGAGGTGTGCGAGGATGTCGCGGGTCATCGCCGCCGGCTTGTTGGTCGCGAGCGCCAGCGGGAAGCGGGGCGCAAGCTCGGCCAGAAGCTCGACGACCCCGGGATAGGGCGCTGTTTCCTCGGTGCAGTGCTTGGCGTAGTCGGCGAGGAACCAGCGATAGGACGTCTCGAGCTCCTCGCGGCGGATCTCTTCCGGAAGCGAGCGCTCGATCAGCAGGCGGGCTCCCCGGCCGACCCTCGCCGTGACCTCGGCGAGGGAGAACGGCGGCAGGCTGTGACGCGCCCGCAACCGGTTGATCGACCCAGCAAGATCGGCGCGCGAGTCGATCAGAGTACCGTCAAGATCGAAGACGATGGCGGCGACGACGGGAGGCGCCGTCAAGCGCCTTCATCCTCGAGCGGCACAAACTCGGCCTCGACCCGCCGCTCGAGCACCCCGCCCTCGAATCCCCGGTCGAGGAGCAGTTGCACCGCCTTCCGGCCCGCCTCACCGTAGTCGCGCGTCCACTCGTTTACATACATCTTGACGAACCGGTCAGAACGCTCGGGATCGTCCTCGAGACCGCGGGCGAAACGCATGGCGTATTCGAGCGCCTCGTCGCGATGATCGAGCGCATAGTCGATGCTCTGGCGGAGCAGGCGGCAGAGGCGGCGCTGCAGATCGGTGGGAAGGTCCTTGCGAATGCCGTTGCCACCGAGGGGCAGCGGCCCGCCCGTCTCCTCCTGCCACCAGACTCCCAAATCGGCCACTCCATGCAATCCCTCATCGGCGAAGGTGAGCTGCCCCTCGTGGATGACCACACCGGCGATTACCTCGCCGTCCCGAACGCAATCGAGGATCTGGTCGAAGGGTACGATGGTGGTCTCCACCTCTGGTTGCCACAGGCGCAGCGTCAGATGGGCGGTCGTGAGCTTGCCCGGGATCGCCACCACCTTGCCCGCGAGATCCTCGCGGCTGAGGGGGCCGGCGCTCACCACCACCGGCCCATATCCGTCGCCGAAGCTGGCGCCCGAGGGCATTAGAGCGTAGCGATCCGCCAGGTAGGCGTAGCCGTGAATCGACAGGGCCGTGATCTCGTAGGTGCCTTCGAAGGCGGCCTGGTTCAGAGATTCGATGTCGGAAAGAACGCTCTCGATCTCGAGGCCTTCGGTATCGAGGATCCCCTCGGTCAGCGCATAGAACATGAAAGCGTCGTCCGAATCGGGGCTATGGGCAATCCGTATCAAGCGGTTTTCTTCGGTCATCGTCGTTGTCGAACCTCGGGAGAAAGTCAGAGAGATGTATGGTTCGGTCGGGCCAGCGTCGACTTCGGTCGACGCCCCACGGTGCCGTAGCCATCGGCGATCCATCCATCGATTCCGCCGACGATTAGGATCGCGCTGCCGAAACCGTGCTTGACGAGAACTTGCATCCCCTCGAGGCCACACTCCCTGGAGTCGCAGTAGACGAGAAAGGTCTCGTGGCGATAGCCGCTGAGCTCGCTCAAACGCTTCACGAGCTGATCGAGCGGGATATTCGCGGCTGCGTGGATGTGCCCCTTGGGTCCACGGAATTCCCCGGCGCTGCGCAGATCGAGGATAAACAGTTGCGGGCTGTCGCGCAACATCTCGAAGGCCACGGCGGGGCTGACCTGGCGCAGAATCGGTTTGTGGTTCCCCACCCTCCGCACCAAGCTGCAACCAGCGCTGGCGCAAGCGAGAACGCACAAGAGCCAGACCTGGGATCGCGTGGGGTGCAAGCTCATATCGTCTCGAGCTCGAGATCCGCGACCAACTGTCCGACCTCGAACCCACGGTGATTGATGAGGATCTTTCGATAAAAGGGCCCGAGCTCGGCGAGCTCGGCACCGCTCAGGGCCCCGAGCTGGCGCAACACCTCCAGCACCACCGCCGGGCGGGCGCGCTCTCCTCCGTCCGCGACCTTGAGCGCGATACCCAACGCCGCCGGTCCCCGCACCGCCAGCGCGTAGAACCCTTCGGCGCCCTCTTTGCCCAGGATCCTCCCGCCTGTCACCTCCATCAAACGAGTGCTGAACCGGCCCGGCCCGGAAACCATCTCGGGATGGGTGGTCATCGCGTCGGCGATCGTCCGCAGGGCGGCCGAACGCTCGGTGCCGAGCTCCGCGGGTGGATCGGCGAGCGCCGCGTATCCCCGCGCCGCCTTGTCCAGCGGCAAGGCGAAGGTCGGAGCGCTGCAGCCGTCGGTGGCTACGCCACGGGGCTCCGCGCCGCACACGGTCGCGATCTCCCGGCGGATCTCACGCTGCAGAGGATGCTCCGGATCGAGGTAGTCGGCCCAGGGCCAGCCACGCAGACGGCAGGCGAGCAGCATCCCCGTGTGCTTGCCCGAGCAGTTGTTGTGGAGAACGGAAGGCTCCTCGCCGCGCGCCTCGAGCGCGCGTGTGGCGGCCTCGTCATACGGGTAATGCGCTCCGCACAGGAGATCGCCAGGCCCGAAACCGCCGCGATGAAGGATGGCGAGGGCACGCTCGGTGTGCATCGGCAGACCCGCGTGCGAGGCGCAGATCAATGCCAGATCCGCGGGCTCGAGATCGAACTTCGCGACCCCTCCGCCAAGCACCAAGGGAAGCGCCTGGAAGGGCTTGGCCGAAGACCTCAGGAAGGTAACGAGCTGCGGATCGCCGAGTCGGGCAACCAGACTACCGTCCGCCGCGACCACCGCGACCGCTCCGTGATGCCAGGACTCTGGAAGCTCCCCACGGTCAGCCCGGGCCACTCGGTCGAAGCGCCCGTCCTCAGGCAGATTTGTCCTCCTCGGCGACCGCTTCGTCAAGCGACTCGTAGATCGGGAAGAGAGAGTCGAGACGAGCCACGTAGAGCAGCTTGCGGATCCTCTCGTTGGGATTGATCAGCACGAGTCTGCGATCGAGATCCTGGAGCCGGCCGAGAAAGCCCACCAGCTCTCCAATCCCGGTGGAATCGATGTAGTTGATGCGCGACAGATCGAGGAGGATGTCGCCGTCCTCCTCATCCAGCGTCCGCTCGAGCGTTTGCGCCAGGAACTCGGCACTCTCGCCAAGCTTGATGACCCCTTCGACGTTGAGGAGCACAAACCTCTCGACGCGGCGCTTTTCTACGATCACCCGGAGAACCTCGGCCTTGACTCCAGCGAGTGTAGCAACCCCGCCAGGGGCGGTCAACGGTCTCCTTGACCCTCGCTGCGAGGAGCCTCGGCTCTCTCGTCGCTCTGCGACGGGTCTCGATTCATGAGCGGCAATGGCCCGCCTTCCCAATGGAGCGTCCGCTGCGGGAAGGGGATCACGATGCCCGCCTCGTCGAGGGCGCGCTTGGCGAGCTCGAGAAGCTCGAAGTAGGTGGCGCGCTCCGCTGCCGGGTCGCGCAGCCAGACGCGAAGCTCCAAATCGACCGAGGAGTCGGCCAGCTCGGTGACTACGACGGTGGGAGGAGGGTCCGTCTGCACCGCCACGTGGCCCTCCACCGCGGCAAGCAAGACCTGCCGAGCCTCGCGGATATCCTCGCCGTATCCGATTCCAAGCGGAATCCCCAGACGCAGGCGCGGAGTCAACGTGTGGTTGACGATCTTCTCCTCGACGACCTTGCGGTTGGGAAGGATGGCGTCGAGGTGGTCGAGGGTGCGAATGTGGACGCTACGTAACCCGATGTCGGTGACCCGCCCGTAACTGCCGGCGATCTCGACATAGTCACCGACGTGGAAGGGGCGGTCCCAGAGGATCACTAGCCCGGCGAAGAGGTTTCCGAGGGTGTCCTGCGCCGCCAGGCCCACCGCCAGACCGGCAACACCCAATCCAGCGATGAGCGAGCCGACCTTGAATCCCAGCTGATTCGCCGCGATGACGAATGCCACGATGAAAATCGAGTACTTGGCGAGATTGAGAACGACGCCGCTCAAGCCACGATCCGCACCTCCGCGCTCGAGCACCCGCCGAAGGAGTCGCGCCACAGCGCGATGGAAGAGCCAGAAAATGGCAAGGACGAGGAGGGCCGAGAGCAACAGCGGAATGAAGTCCGTCAGCTTGCGCAGAAGCTGGTCCCATACCTGCTGCCAAGAATCCGGGTTATGGAAGGAGGCGACGACCAGCGCCCACAAGGAGCCCGCGTCGCTCTTCTCCTTTGCCTGGCCAGGAGAAGATGCTTGGCCCGCCTGCTTTCCGGCCTCTTCGCGCTGCGCACCCACCGCCGCCACTCCCGGAGGGGCAGCCAGAGCGGGGGACAGCGCCCCCGGAGCCCCCAGCAGGATAACCACCACCGCCCCCAGCAAGGCGGCGCGCAAGGCACGAATCATTGACGTCATGCTACCAGGATGCAGCCGTCGAACGTGTACAATTCGCCGGGCGGCGCCGGGCAATGCCGGCGCCACCGAAGATCGACAGACTGCCGGAGGTTCCATGCCCTCAACCCGACCGTTCGCTTACCTCACCCTTCTCACCCTTCTCATCAGCCCCGTGGCAGCCAGAGCCGACGGCCTCGACATGTTCCAGCACGGCGGGCGGGCGATGGGTCAGGCCGGCGCCATGACCGCTCGGGTAGACGACCCCAGCGCCGTTTTCTACAACCCCGCGGCGATCGTGCGCTTGAAGGGCTTCCAGCTCCAGGCCGGACTCGACTTTCTCAGCCCCGACAGCACCTACGAAAGCGCCAGTGGCCGGATCGAGGACCACCACCTCATCCACTTTCCGCCGGCCATCTATGCCACCTGGAAGCCCTCCAACGGCGCTCCCTACGCTTTCGGCATCGGTCTCGACTCCCCCGTCTACTACGACCAGGACTGGTTCACCGCCCTCTTCCCCGGCCGCTTCCTGACCCGCAGAAGCGAGCTCACTCTCTTCGAGCTTCACCCCGTCGTCTCTTACGCCATCGACTCGCACTGGAGCGTCGGGGCGGGCCTGCGTTATGAGCGGGGAACCATGGTCATGGGGGACAACGGACTGGCCTCCTTGAGCGGCTCGGTCGGACCGGACATCCTGGAAGTGGAACGCACCGCGGATGTCTCGGTCGACGGGCTCGGGTTCGACCTCTCGGTCGACTACAAGCGGGAGATCTGGGGCTGGGGCGCGGTCTACCGGAGCCGGGTCAACCTGAGCGGAAGCGGCACGTCCTACTATCACGTGCGCGACGTGCCCAACGATCCCGCGCTCATGGACCTGATCGCACGGCAATTTGCCAAGGGGAGCGCCGAGTCCGGTTTCACCCTTCCTTCGGAGCTTCGCGGTGGCCTCTGGGTGGCGCCCTATCCCCAGCTCCGCCTCGAGCTCGACGCGGCGCTCGAGCGCTGGTCCGAGCTCGGCACCACGGTCGTCCACTACGACCCCTCCGCCCTGGGGGCGGCGAAGTCGTGGCCGCGCGATTGGAAGGACACCTTGAGCATCCGGCTCGGCGCCGAAGGCGATCTCAACAACCATTGGAGCCTGGGTGGCGGCCTCGCCTTCCAGCCCTCGCCGCTTAGGACCTCCACCCTCGATCCCGGCTTCCCGCGCGGCAACGCCACGGCGTACTCCGTCGGCGCCACCTACAACCTGCCGAAGATCAGCTTCGATCTCGGCTACTCTCTCTGGCACTACTCGACCGAGCACGCCTACGGCCAGGAGAAGTTCCGCCCCACCCGCACCGGTAAGTACACCACCCGCACCCAGGTCCTCGGATTCAGCGCCCGCTGGCGCTTCTGAGCAGCGAGGCGGGCCCAGATGCTAGGGGATCGCCGCAAGATGCCGCAGCGGCGGCTAAGCGGTGGGCACCAGCATCTCGGCGAACAT
>JBJKRB010000019.1:0-4678 GCA_046704885.1 Thermoanaerobaculia bacterium
TATCACGCCCACGGGCGGCCGGCTGCCGCGATTTGGGCCGGACAAACCGCCACGGCAGTCACGATCCTGGGCCAGGTCAGCCCGCTTCCAAGGCGTTCGAGAAGCGGATGACGAGGTCAGGTAGAGCAGTGAGATCGTAGCCGCCCTCGAGAACCGCCAGGACGCGGCCCTTGCAGTGCTCGCGGGCGAAGGCGCCGAGCTTCCTCCCCCAGCTCTCGAAGCCCTCCGCCGTCACCCTCATCCCGCCGATCGGATCGTTTTGCCAGGCGTCGAAGCCAGCAGATAGCAGCAGACACTCCGGTCCGAACTCGGCGAGCGCCGGGAGCACCGTCTCCTCGATCGCGGCCTCGTAGCCGTCGTCTCCGGTCCCCGCCGGAAGCGGAAGGTTGAGGGTCGCCCCCAACCCGGGGCGGATAAGAGGAACGATTCCACCAAGAAAGGATTGACCTCTCAATCGCCCAAACCGAGAAATTTGGTGGGTTGCGGTTCTTCAGGTTCACTATCAACGCCCACAGCCCTCCGGAAACGCCTTCAAGGCCTACAAAATTGAGCAAGTTGCCGCTGAGAAAACCTCCAATTCGAGATGGTTGCAGGCCCAACAGGCGGGCCACGCCGGACCCGTTCCAAGAGACTTTCCCGTAGCGAACGCGCAACCCAAGATGACCCCAATTCGCCGGAAAGTCGCCCACCCGATTCGGTCGGAGGCGGAGAGGTCTAGTCCAGGAACTCGCAGAACTCACTAGGAACAGCGCCGTCGTAGCACAGGGAGGCCGTAGCTATGACGGTGCCACGCTGAAACCAACCCGCCTCGTGATTCCTCCGATTCGCTGCCAGGTATTTTCGACCCAGATCCAGGGGTAGCTAGTGATGGAATCATCGATCTCGCCCTCCCAGATCGCGTTGTTCCTGTTGTCCCAGGACCCGAGGATAATCTCACCGTCGGAGTTGAACTCCGTGTAGCTCGCGGCGCGAACGGAGGATTGCCGGCATCAGGCAAGGAGTGCCAGGTGTACAAAGAGGAGCCACTTCTCTCCGCTGCGCGCTTTTCGACTCACCTCCAGAAATAGCTCACCAAGGCCATGAGCACTCCCGCCCCAAGCGCGCGCAAAAGGTCTCGGACTACGCTGTATTCCCGGCCCTTAGCCTTGGCGAAGAGAGAAGACGTTGGCGAATTCACCTCCCAGAGAAGAAAAAACCCAAAACCCATTCCTACGGGGTTTGGCAGGTGGAACACGCGGCAGAGGAGATACCAAGCTCCAGCCCAGACCAACCCGGAGAGAATGACGGCCTCGGCGACAAGAACGTTGAGCTCCCAGTTTCCCAGGCCAAAAAGTTTGGCCTTCGTGGCCGCGTTGTTTCCTCGACTGAGGTTCATCTATTCCCCACTTTCTAGTTCTCCAAGTAGCACATTACCGCACCGCCGATCTCGGCCCCAAGACACCTGCCTCCCCAGCACACGAGAAACCCGGGGCCCGTGTTGGCGCACGCGAGAGCGCCAGTAATACAGCCTGCAAGCACAGTTCTCCGCCAGCAGTAGGCCCAGCCAAGCCAGTCGGTGGCGAGAACGTTTAGTCCATGGGGGCTCACAGAACTCATCGGGAACAACGCGGTCGAAATGCCGGGAGGCTGTAGCGACGGCGGCGCCACACCGAAACCAACCTGCTTCGTGATTCCTCCGATCCCCTGCCATGTATTTTCGACCCACACCCAGGGGAAGCCCGTGTTGGGATCGGAGTCATCAATCTCGCCGTCCCACGTGGCGGCAGCACCAGTAGAGTAGTCCTGGAAGTAAATTTCGCCCTCCCAGGTCGCGTTGTTCCCGTTGTCCCAAGACCAGATGGTGATCTCGCCCTCAGAGTTGGACTCCGTTTAGCTCGCAGAGCGGACGGAGAGGCGACCGGCACGAGGTAGCCTCTTACTCGCCAGCCGGATGCTTCGTTCTACGAACACAACGCCCGTAGGCTGGTAGCCGTGCTGTCTGAGCACCTTCGAAGCTCGACTGAACGCATTTGGATTCTTCGCCATGAGCTTCTTCAAATGATCGAGGGCGGCTTGGCCTTGGATCCTTTCTAAGACAGTGTCGCTCCCGGCACTCACGAGTTGATACTCACCGCTATCCTGAGGGGTCGGAGTGTTCCAAGCCGCGGGCGCGCTGGACAAGCAGGGTACCGGAATCTCCGTCGCGGAGGCCACGGGGGCGGAAGCTCCGCTGGCCATGCCTTCTGCTTGCGCCGCTGCACAAACGAATGCTAGGGCAGTTACGACTACCAGCAGACCAGTCAATGTGGTTGGCTTCTGTACCCTAAACTTCATATCTACTCCTCCTTTCAAAACCTTGAACCAGCTTTTGGCGCGCGCTCCTTGCTTGCGTCGGGTCTCCGGCATTCCTCCCTCCCTCGGGGTGGCCGCCGACCACCACTGGAGAATGGGCGCTCCACAAGTGGCGCCCCTTTTTTGCAGTTTCTCGACATCGCTCTTGTCCCTAGCGCGCGATGGACCGTTGGGTCCTGTATGTAAAGAGCCGCCCAGGAGGCGAATTCCGTCGGTGCAATTTCAGCAGTCTTGACAGACACCCACACAGGGGAGTTAGCGCCAATAGCTTCGCTAGAGGAGGAGAGGAACGCCTGGCAACCTTGCCCCCGGGCAAGTTGGAGCTTCGCTATGTCAGACGGAATTTCGAAAGAGTGCGTCGTGCTCTCGCGATCAGACTCTCCACTGCCCGGCAGGTACTTCCAAGCTGCGCTGCAATCTCGCAATGGCTGAAACCCTCGGCACACAGTACGACGGCCTTTCGCTGACGTGTGGGTAGCTGTCGGAGGTACTCCGACAATGCCGCACCCGCCACGACCGACTCCTCCAAATTTGAGTGTGTCTTCGGGGCTTCATGGAGAGGCAAAGCCTTTCGCTGGCGATAACCTTTCGCCATCTCGTGGTGGATCACCGTGCGGATCCAGGCGTGTGGCTTCGCTACGCCGTCCGCAGCAAGCCAGAGCTTTAGCAGCGCATCCTGAGCCAAGTCCTCAGCGTCACTCTCCGAGGCACCAAAGCGACGCGCAACCCGCACGGCATATCTACGAAGCTCAAGAAGCTTGCCTTCCCACGGCCAGGCCGCCGGCTGCTCCAACCGGTTGCGCTCGCTATTACCCATGGGTCACAGTGCCTTCCTACACGAGCCCCGCGTCGCACCAAAGCCCTGCAGCTCTCAGCCTGGGCCGGCCGCAAGCGGCCACCCGCCGATTCGAGCGTCTCGTGCAATTCCGCTATCTCATTATCCGTGGGGAAGGCCTGCCGTCAAGTTGGCCGGCACGCAGAAGCCGTAGCAGGTTCGAAGCCGCCCGTACAGCACTTCCACGGGCGACTGGCCGGTCTCTCCTACAGTCCACCCGAACACCAATTAAGCGCTCGTCATCGCGAGAAGGCGGTTCTCGCCGACGAAGCAACCTCGATTTCCCGGTATGCCGAGATCGCCGCGCTCACACCCTCTCCAGACGGCTCGCTCGCGATGACAGACCCATTTCTGCCATCGCCGTCCAGCGCCGCCACATCGACCTCGACGCGACGGGGGGGCAAGGCGCTTCGGACCCAAAGATCAGGCGGTCGCCAGGGCGTTCGAGAAGCGGATGACGAGGTCCGGCAGGGCGGCGAGGTCGTAGCCGCCTTCGAGGACGGCCAAGGCGCGGCCGTTGCAGTGCTCGCGGGCGAAGGCGCCGAGTTTCCTCCCCCAGCTCTCGAACCCTTCGGCGGTCACCCTCATTCCGCCGATCGGATCGTCCTTCCAGGCATCAAAGCCCGCCGACAAGAGGAGGCATTCGGGTCCGAACTCCGTCAACGCCGGAAGCACCGTCTCATCAATGACCCGCTCGTAGCCCTCGTCTCCGGTTCCCGCCGGAAGCGGCAGATTCAGGGTCGCTCCCAACCCCGGTCCACGGCCATGCTCGCCGGCGGCTCCGGTTCCCGGGTAGAAGGGATACTGGTGGGTGCTCACGTAGAGCACGTCTCCCCTTTCCTCAAGAAGGTGCTGGGTGCCGTTGCCGTGATGGACGTCGAAGTCGAAGATCGCCAGGCGGCTCAAGCCGTGGAGCTCGATGAGGGCCTCAGCCGCGATCACGACGTTGGCGAAGAAGCAGAAGCCCATGGCCACTCCGCGCTCGGCGTGATGGCCGGGCGGCCGCACCGCGGCGAAGGCGACATGGCCGTTCCCCTTGTCCACCCAATCGCTGGCGTGGAGCACCGCATGAACGGAGCCCCACGCGGCGCTCCAGGTCCCGGCGGAAAGCGGATTGTCGGCGGAATCGAGAAGCCCGTCGCCGCGCTCGACGGCGCGCCGGAAGCGTTCAACATAGAGTCGATCGTGCACCCGCTCGACGAGAGCTCCCGCCCGCGAATGATCGCCGAGGTCGTACACCTTCTGGCGCTGCGCCTCGAGCCCAGAGAGGATCGCAAGCAAACGCTCGTGCGACTCGGGGAATCCTTTCCCCGGCCGATGCAGGAGGCAACGGCGATCGGTGAAATAGCGCAACACGCCGCGATCATAGCCCACGCCTCTTCTGAGCTCGCCCCTTCGCCTCCTCGCGCGGCGGACGGCCGCGGCGCGGGAGTTTCAGCCCGCGACCCGCGAGACGGCGACGCAGGCGGCAGATCACCGAGTCGACACCGCTCGCGCTCAAACCATCTCCCA
>JBJKRB010000020.1:0-9177 GCA_046704885.1 Thermoanaerobaculia bacterium
TGCCGTTGCGCCGGGGGGCCTGGTGGGAAACGGCTGGGTGATTGTCGATAAGCGGGGGTTTTGTGGTTCCCCGGGGGGGCGGTAATGACGGGACTTAGAGGAGCTCGCGTCAGGGTCCATAACCCAATTCCTTCAGATTAGCTTCAATGCCGGCGCCGTTCCGGCGAACTCTTCCGCTTCAGGGGCCACAGTTAGTGCCTTCTTGGTTGAGGAGGCCGTCGGCCCCTGTCGGCCGTTCGTTGGAATCGTCGTGCCGAGCTGGGGCGTACGGAACTGCTACGGGCGCGCCGGAGAAGCGGGAGTGGGCGGATTGTTGTGGATGATGACACCGGTCACCACGCCGCCGGCGACCGCGACCGCCGGGATCGTCCGGCCCCACCAGATCGCCGCGACGCAATGGCGGCAGACGTCGTCGGGACGCAGGATGTTCTGCCAATCCTCGCGGGTGACGATGCCGTCACACAACCAGCCGAGGACCGCCTTGCCTTTCTGGTCTTTCACCGTCTCGCCGACCGTGAGGTTGTTGGCGAAGCCGTCCTCGATCGGGGTCAGGGTGACCTGGCAATCCTTCTTGGCCTTGACGTCGACCACCTTGATCTCGGTCTTGGCGAGGATCGTGCCGTCGGGCTCGACCACGTCGACGTAGTACTCGGTCTGCTTGTTCTTGGTCTCCGGCTTGGGGAAAGAAACCCAGTAGTTGCCATCGCCCAAGGGCATCATGTTGATGTAGTAGAAGTCGCCGTGATCCTTCCAGCGGAAGTAGAGACGAACGTACGCGCCACCGATATCGGGTTTCACGGTCACGCTCAAACCCTGATTGGCGGTGACGGGCAGGCAGTCGAGAGTACCCAGGCTAATCGTGGGAGTCGGGGGTGTTTGCTGGGTGGTCTGTGCCAGCACCGCCGCGCTCGCGGTCAGAGCGAGGGCAAGTATCAGAGTTGGGAATTTTGATTTCATTTGGTCTTGTCCCTCCCTATGTGGATCGTCTCCATAACTAGCTTGAGACTCTACGATTTCGATGACTCCTTGTCAACCTGAAACAGACAAATTGCCTGCGGCAACTGCACTACTGGCTATGCGGACCGAGGATCTCACTTTCGTAGTGCTCGACGAACGGGGTTCGCTGTAGCTTCGTGATGCAAGAGCGGAGCACCTGCGCGGCGCGCGGGGTGTTGCCGGACTCGTAGAGCGAAACCGCATAGTAGAACCTGAGAATGGGTTGATCTTCGGGAGGCATTCCCCCGAGCTCGAAGTGCTTGACGGCCTCACTCCAGCGTGAGCTCCGGTAGGCGATCTCGGCGGCGAGATATTGCACGGTGGGGTCGTGAGGATGGGCATCCGCCAGTGGCCGAACCAGGCTTCTGGCGCGGTCGAGGTCGCTGAGCTGGTGGGCGCGATCGACGATCTGGCGCGCCTGCCGCAAGGTTTTCTGCTCGCTCTCGTCCGCTTTGGCAGGGCCCGCTGGGCTGTTTGTCGTGGAGCGGCCACCGGAGGCCCTTCCAACGGGGTTGAGCTCCTTGCCGGGGGCAGGCTTCTGGGTCACGTTAGCCTCGTGCCCTGCCGCCGCACTAGTGCTAGTCGAAGGCGTCCTCTCTCCCAGTGTCTCGGCCTTCTCGAGCGTTGCTGCCAGGCTCACGATGCCTTGATTCTTCGCCATTGCGGCCGGGAGATTGCTGAGCAGCTGGTGCGCCTGCGTCCAATGGCGGTTGGCGATCATGCAGCCGAGCGCTGCGGTCGCGATACTCGCGTTTGTTTCGAGATCGGTGCAAGAGAGAAGGTCCGCCTCGGCGGCCTGGCAGTCTCCGCCCGCGGCACGGATCTGCCCGCGCAGGCAGAGAGCCTGGGAGTTTTCAGGATGGGCGGAGAGCACCGCCTCGATCGTCTTGGCGGCGACCGCCGCCTGGCCTTCGCTGAGATCGAGCTCGGCCAACATCACGGACCAGATCGGCTCATCCGGGTTCTTGGCGACGAGAGCCTGGAGCTCGGTGCGTCGCTGGCGCGGAGGCAGGGCTCTCAGGCGCTGACGCTGCCGCTCGACGACCAGAGGCGCGAAGGCCGGCGATGAGGAGAGGGTCTGCTCCGGCACGTGCGCTAGCACCAATTGCTCGAAGCGGCTTTCGAGCTTCGCTGGGATGTCGGCCTGGCTGTAGGCTTGAAAACGGTTCTCGATCTGCAGGATGCGACCGAAGGTGGTGGAGAAACCCTGCCAGTTCTCCGTTCCCGCTTGCGCGATCGCGAGCTTCACCAGACCTTCGGCGAGGAGCTTGGGCGTGTCGAGCAACCCGAAACACGCAATCCGCAGGTCATGGACGGCGGTCGGGTAGTCGTTGCGATCGAGGGCCTGCGTTCCCACCTGCAACAGGTTGAGGTAGAAGGGATCGACGGAGCTGCTCTCGTTGCCCGGAGCTTGGGAGGCACCAGCGGCGGTCGCGGTCGCAAGGGAGAGGAGGAGAAGGAATGCGATGAGGGTGGATTTCATGGTGGCGGAACGGCGGCACCGTCGAGCTCGGTCGAGGTGCGCTCGCCGAGCGCACAATCTATCACTGGATTCGCCCATTGGATGCGAGTGGAGTCGAACGTCAGGGCTCGATCTCGCGGTCCTCGATCACGCTGCGCGGATTCTCCTCGGTGAGGTGGCGGGCGCGTTCCTCGCCCCAGCCCGACGCGAGCTCCTCGTAGGCGCGCTCGAGCTGCGGGGGACGCCAGCTCGTGCCGTGGCCGTCGCTCGCCACGAAATGGACGAGATCGAGGTCGAGGAGATCGCGGCAGTAGGCTTGCGGTCCTGGGCCGAAGTCTCCGGTCAAGCTCATGGCGGTGATCTGGAAAAGGACGCCGCCGCGGACGAGCTCGGCGACGGTCTCCAGATCGGCGAGCTGGGGAGCGAACTCGGGGTGGGCGAAGATCGGCCGCCAGCCATCCACGCGGAGCTCGTGCGCCAGCGGCATGGGATCGGGGCCGAAGCCATGGCGGTCGAGCTCGAGCAGGAGGTAACGGGATCCGGCGAGAGAGAGTAGCCCGGAGTGGTCTCGCCCGGCGAGCTCGGTCAGAAGGGTGTCGTCGACTCGAATCTCGGCGCCGGAGAGGAGCCGGGGCGAGCTGCCCACCTCCGCCTGAACGCTCTCGATGAGCTCGCGCAGCCTGGCGCTGTCCTGGTTCTGCCAGCTGGCATGGCGCTGGTGCGGCGTCGCCACGAGGACCGTGCTCCCCGCCTCTCTGGCGATCCGGCACATGGCGACGCTGTCTTCCGTGCTGCCCGCGCCGTCATCGATTCCGGGCAGCAGGTGCAGGTGAAGATCGATCATGAAGCGGCGGTCGCGGCCGAGCCGTCGTCGGCTGCCTCGCCGTAGCTCTGGTAGTAGTACTGATAGTGGCTGCCGTAGCGCCGGTTCTTCTCGATCCGGAAGCGGTTGAGGACCACGCCCAGAGTGTGGATCTCCGACATCGCGAGACGGTCGCGGCAGATCTTGGCTTCTTCCCTGAGGGCGCGGCCGGCGTGGAAGCAGAGCACGGTGCCGTCCGCCTGGGCGCCGGCGATCGCGGCGTCGGTGACCGCCAGGACCGGTGGCGTATCGAGGATGATGAAGTCGAACTTCTGCCGCGCGATGCGCAGGAACTCCTTCATCCTGCCCGAAGCGAGGAGCTCCGAGGGGTTGGGCGGGATCGGGCCCGAGGGGATGGCGAAGAGGTTGGGCACGTCGGTTGAGAAGACGATCGACTCAGGCTCGCTTCCCGCCGTGAGGTAGGTGACCATGCCGCTCCGGTTCGAGACGTTGAACACCTTGTGGATGCGCGGCTTGCGGAAGTCGCAGTCGACGAGCAGGGTCTTCCTTCCGAGCTGCGCCATCACCACCGCGAGATTGGTGGCGGTCGCGGTCTTGCCCTCGCCGGAGTTCGCCGAGGTGATGGCGACGACCCGAAGCTCGTCCGCGGTCGACAGCATCAGGGCGGTGCGGAAGGAACGGTAGGCCTCGGCGGCGGGAACGCGCGGGTGGCTCTGGGGCAGGAGCTCGATCGAGGTCGACCCCTTGCCCTTGCTCGCGACCTTCTCGAGAATCCGCTTGGCCTTCTTCGGTTTGTGCTTCCGGTGCTGACCGTATCCGTATCCGTAGCCGTACCCGTAGCCATAGCCATAGCCTCTTCCGGTGTCCTCCATGTCGGGGACGACCGCCAGCACGGGGAGCCCCAGGAGGCGCTCGACCTCCTCCGGGTTCTTCAAGGTGCGATCCATGAACTCGATCAGGAAGACCAGGCCGATGCCGAGGAAGAGGCCGAGGCCGATGCCGTAGGTGAGGTCGTGCTTGAGGGAAGGCCGGAACGGTGCGCTGGGAACCAGCGCTCGGTCGATCACCCGCACGTTCGAATCACCCGCCGACTGCAGGCTCGAGGCCATCTCGGTCTCCGCCTGCTTCTTGAGGAGCTCGTCCAGAAGGGCCCGGCGGGTCGAAACCTCGGTCTTCAGGTTGTTGTACTGGACTGCCGCCGAGTTCTGGGTCATAGTCTGGGCCTTGGCCTTGTTGAGCTCGTCCTCGAGCGATTGCTCCTTGCGCTGCGCGGTCTGGAACGCCGCCTTGGCGTTGTCCCGCGCCTTGGCGACGGTCTCGTCGATCAGCTTGTCGAGGTTCTCTTGCCCTTTGTCGATCTTCGACTTGAGCTCGACCATCGCCGGCCAGTCAGGTTTGTAGGTACCGAGCTTGGTCTGATACTCCTGCTCCAGCTGGATCTGCTGGCTCCTCATCTGTCCGACGAGACCTCCGGAGAGCGTGTCGGCGACGCTCTCCTTGGGAGAGCTCAGAAGCTGCTGATAGGTCGCTTCCTTGTCGATCCGGTCGGAGACGGCGGCCAGGTAGTCGTTGTTGAGCGACTCGAGCCGCTGCAGGGTCGTGTTGCTGCCGGGATCCAGCGCCACGATGTCGGTGCGCTTGCTGTAGGCCTGGAGGCGCGTCTCCTTGTCCTGGATCTCGCGCTTCAGGCTGTCGATCTGGGTCTTCAAAAAGACCGAGGCCTGGCTCGCTGTCTGCGCTCGGGTGTCGATCCCCCAGTCGATGAAGGCGTTGGCGAAGCCGTTGGCGAGGCGCGCCGCGTACTCCGGTGAGGAGGCGACGTAGGAGAGCTCGACGAGCTGGGTCTCGCCGATCGGGTTGACCGTCAAGCCCCCCTCGATCCCACTCGCCACCGCGCCCAGGGCGGCGTCATCCGCGCTCGCCGTCGTCGGTTTGAGCCCGGGCTTTGCATTCTCGGCGCTCGCGCCGCGAGCTAGAGTGCCGCTAGCTCGCAGGTGGTCGGCCAGGTGAAGCTCCTGAACCACCCGTTCGGCGAGGCCTCTGCTGCGCAGCAGCGTGTACTGGGTGGGGTAGAACTTGTAGTTGTAGAGCTCCTCGAGCCATGGCATCTGATTGGTCGAGGCGGCGGCCAAGCTACGGCGCTCGATCTGGATCGTGGTGACCGCTCGGTAGAGCTTGGGGGTGATCAAGAAGTGGACCACCGAGGCGCCGGCACAAAGCAAGGTCACCACCGCGACCGCCTTCCAGTGCCGGCGCAGGGTCTCCAGGTACTGGCCGATGTTGATCTCGCCCCCTTCCGGGCCGGGAAGGCCGGAGGGACCGAGGGGAGGCGGGGCGGGGCGAAGCGAAGTCTCTGACATAGCGCTTTGGCTTCTAGCTTGGACTAGAAGAAGGACTCCTTGACGATCACGACGTCGCCCTGGTAGAGGGGGATGTCGGGGGCCTCGCCGCTCACGATGCGGCCGTAGTCGGCGATGATGTTCGCCGGTCCGCCCTCGGGGTTGGCCCGCTTGATGGTGATCTTATGCGAGGCGCGGTCGGTGAGTCCCCCGGCCCGGGCGATCGCCGAGAGAAGGGTGATGCGCTCGGTGCTCTGGAAGGTGACCGCGCCCGGAGACCCGACCTGCCCCAGGCAGTAGACGGTGACCGTGACGCTGGCCGGCACGTTGATCAGGTCGTTGGCGTAAATCGGGATGTTGACCGTGGGGTCCGCCTTGAGCATGAGGTCGTTCACCGAGACCGCGAGCTGGTCAGAGAGGCCGTCCTGAGACTGGCGCAGGATGTAGATCGTGTTGCCGTGGTTGGCGGCGAGACCGCCGGCCGCCGTGATCGCCTGGAGCAGAGTCCAGCGGCCTGAGAAGTCGAGCGGCCCCGGCGTGTTGACGGCGCCGATCAGTGAGATCGGTTGCGACAGGAACTTCTTTACCTGGATGTCGACGGTGGCATGTTGCACGTACTTGGATTCGAGGAGTGCCTTGAGGCGGGCGCTCGCTTCGCTGGCGGTGAGCCCGCCGACCGGGAACTCACCGATCAGGGGAAGTGCGATGTCGCCGTTGGCATCCACCGTCTGGGAGCCGTTGAGATCCGAAAGGGGAGAGACGTGAATATCGAGGAGGTCCTTGGGACCGATGCGGTAGTCGCGTGTCGGGCCCTGCTGGGCGAAGGCGGGCCCTGCGCCGAGGAGCGCAGAGATAAAAATCCCGACAAGGCAGAGATGGGAAACCCTCCTCACAGTGCCAATTACAGCCCGATCCGGGCGATAAGTCAACCGGCTTGATGCAGAGAGGCCTACTCTTCTAGTGACCGCTACCACTCACCGCCTGATGCTGAACCGAAGGTCAGGTCGAGTCCACCGTGCACAACCGTGAGCGATCGATCGAATCCGGAGAGATTCGAGGTGTACTGCATGCGGGAAACACCGAGGGTAAAATTGAGATTTCTGAAGACCAGAAACCCGAGGGTGGCTCCATAGCCGCGGTACTGGTCACGCCGCTGGGGCTGTCCTGTCACCAAGGGTTCGCCGAGATAGGTCAAGGGTCCGCCCTCGACGTAGAGGCGCAGATCCGCGGGGTGTTGTCCTCGTCCAAGCTCCATTCCCAGTGCGGCGCCGAAGATGTCCTGGCGATAGGTTGCGGCTTGCGAAGTAATGCCGTAGCCGAGCGAACGCCTGCCATAGAAGGAGTAGGTGAGGCGGCTCTCCTCGCCCTGGGGCAGAAGGATCACCTGCGCCGTCCCGGTCAGGCCGTGAAAGGGGACGAAGCCCGAGCCGTGCCAGGGATCCAGGCGGCGATCGACGAGATCGAGCGAAAACTGGATCTTGTTGCCCATGCCGGTGACGTCGAGCGAGGGGGAGGTGCCGTGGTTGTCGGCGCCGGTTTCGCCGGGCTCACGGTTCGTGAACTCGACCTGGGAGCGCTCGACCCCGAGGCCGATCGAGATCTTGGTTGTGGGACGGTAGGCGACGCCGCTGCGGATCACCGTTTCGCGCCGGTCGAGGAGGCCGAGTGGAGTGAGCCCGGGCTCCCCGTTGCTGGGCAGCAGCACATTGAATGTCGAGCGCTCGGCCCGGGTGAAGAGCCAGATCAGATCGGTGACGCGGAGCTCCAGGTTGAGAGAGGCCCGGTCGCTGCGATGCGAGATGAGAGTCTGGAGCTCGGGGGTGACGATGCCCTGGCTCTCGTTGCGCGTCGCCGTAGCTTCGACGGTGAGATGGTTGAAGTAGCCGAAGAGACCGACGCCGTAACGACCCATCGTCCGCCGCCGGTCCTTCGTCCTCAGCCACCAGACGTAGTCGGGGAGCGCATGGGCGGCCAACGTCGCCTTGGGTCCGATGGGAAGATAGGCCTTGAGCCCGGCTCCCACCGTGGCGGTCACGTCGGTTCCCTGGCCGGTGCCGAGGCCAAGATCGCTCACGAAGCTCAAGTCGCGGATCCCGATCCACGGTTGCAGGCGAACCGCTCCCAGGTGCCATCGCGCGTTCTTGACCGCCTCCTTGATCTGATCCTTCCGGCTCTGCTGGACCTGGCCGAGGCTGCCGGGTGCGGTGTACTGGTTGAATTGAGCTTCGGCGCCGATGGCGCAGCCGAGAGAGAGCGCGATGACGAGGGCGCCGATGGCGCCGGTTTGGATCGAGCGTTCCGTTCGCATGATTCCCCGCGTAGCCGAAGCCGTGGTTTTGGCCGGCCTCGATCGACCGATCAGTGAAAGAATATGCCGACTCCCGGACGCGTCATGATACGACGAGGCGGCACACTTTTCATCCCTTCCGGCATTCCGGCCATTCTATTCGCCCTGCTAGTGTTCTTGGCGCCATTACCTTTCGGCGGCATCGTTCGCTGGGCGGAGTGGGGGATGGAGATCATGGCGGCGGTCCTGTTGGTGGCGATCGCCATGACCTTTCATTCGAGGAGCGACCTGCGGCGCGCCTGCCGCTTCGCTGCCTTTCCCCTGGCGATCGCGCTTCTGGGGGCGCTGCAGTCCTTGCCTCTTCCCCGCTTCCTCTCCTTTTTGCTGGGGAGCGACCGGCTGCAGTATTGGCGTCAGGCGGCGGCCCTGCTCGCGCTGCCGGAGGGAACCAAGACCGCTCCCCTGACCACGCTCTCGTACTCGTTGGCGCCGGGCGCGAGCCGCGGCGCGGCGCTCGACTGGGCCCTGGCAGGAGCAATTCTTCTCATCGCCGTCTACGTGGGACGGAAGCGGACCGAGCGGAGGGCAGTCTACGTGGCCCTTCTCGCGGTTTGCGTCATCGAGATCGTCTTCGGCGCCCAACGTCTCTTCGCCGGGCTGACGACCAGCATCTGGGGGGTCACGGTCTCCCCGTCGCCTCGGCTGCGCGGCACCTTCGTCAATCCCAATCATCTCGCGGCTCTCCTCGAGGTCGGGTTGGCGGTCACCCTGGCGGCGATCTGGTGGGCCGTCCGTCAGGCCCTCGAGCGCCCGGCGCTCGAGCAGCGGGTCCTGTTGGTCGGTCCCTGGGTGCTGCTCTGGCTGACGCTGTTCGTGGGGCTGGCCTTCACCGGTTCGCGCGCCGGGATGGCGGGCGCCGCTCTCGGCGTCGTCGCTGAGGCCGGGCTGATTGCCGGTTCGCGGCGGCGCTGGCGTTACCTCGGCTTCGGTCTTGCAGCGGTTGCGGCCGGGATCGTCGCGGCCGCGCTCATTGGCTTTCGCCTCGGTTTCGAGCGTTGGGTTGAAGCCGTTTCTGCCGGTGGTGGCCTGGACCCGAAGGGAAGGCTCGCGCTCATCGACGGCGCGCTGCATCTCTGGGCTCGCTTCCCGCTTCTGGGGTCGGGATTGGGGAGCTTCCGGGCCCTCTACCCCTTGGTCGAACCGACGAACATGGCGGATCTCACCTACTTCCACGCGCACAACGACTACGCCGAGCTCTTGATGACGACCG
>JBJKRB010000021.1:0-8394 GCA_046704885.1 Thermoanaerobaculia bacterium
GGGAGGAGCAAGGCGCGCAGCGCCGCGCCGAGAGCGCGCACGCCGCGCCCCAGGAACCGCGCGGGAAGCCCGAAGTGTTTGCCGAGATAGCGGTCGAGATTGCGCTGATAGATCCAGAGAAAACGAGCGTATCCGCGCTCGTTGACCGTCGCGCCGAGCCCGTGCTCGAAAATAGCGGAGGGCCAGTAGAGAAAGCATTGGCCGCCCACCGTCATGCGGCGGGCGAGGTCGACGTCTTCGAACCAGGCGGGATAGAAGGACTCGTCCATTCCTCCGACGGCGGCGAAGGCGGTACGGCGCAGTGCCAGGGCGGCGCCCGCCGGCTGCTCGATCAGGGTTCCAGCTTCCGGTTCCGAGAGGAAGTCCCGGGGCGCCGGCATCAGAAGACTCTGGGCCAGGAGCTCGGAGAGCGAAGGCAGGTTCTTGAGTTGCCAGCAAGCTTGCGGCTTGCCGTCCCGGCCCAGGAGGCGGGGGACGAGACCGGCGGCCTCCGGGTGGCTGTCAAATCCCTGGATCAGGGCCTCGAGGGCGCCGGCGAGCAGGCGCACGTCGGCGTTGAGGATGAGCACCAGCGGCGCGTGGCTCTCCGCGACCCCGAGGTTGACGGCGGCCGCGAATCCGAGATTGGCGCCGGGCTCGATCGCTCTCCCCCGCGCCAGGCGCAACGGACGGCGCGCGCCGTTGTTGACCACCAGCAACTCGAAGCGCTCGTCATCGGGCCACGCGGCGGCAAGCGCCTCCGCGCCGGCCTCGTCATGCCAGTGGATGACGAGACCGCTCAGCAGGGGGGCAGTGCTCGACGGTTCGGCGTTCACCGTCAGGAGCTTACCCGGAAGCGGGAGAGTTGGGAGAGCAGGAGCAGGGGCGCGCCACGCCGGGAGAAGCGCGGGAGCCGCCAGAGGGCCGAAAGCACGCCCCGGGCAACGTCCGCGGCGATGTGTGGTTTGCCGGATCGTAGCTCCACTCCCACGTCGAGCACGTCGCGGAGCAGAATGCGGGGTAGACGGGTCCACAACGACGAACCCAGCAGGCGCGCAAGGACCAGCAGCCGGTTGCGATGGATGAGCGCGATCCGCGCTCCCGTGGCATCGCCGCTGAGTGAGCCAGCATGGGTGGCGCGCGCGGTGGGAATCAGCCATGACGACCAGCCCGCGGCCCGCAATCGGCAGGCGAGATCGACGTCTTCGTAGTAGGAGCCCAGGTCTTCGTCGAAGGCTCCATTGGCCTGGTCGGTCAGCTCCTCGAGCGCCCGGCGACGAAAGAGCGCGGCGGTGGCCGAGACCCCGAAGATCTCGCGCGGAGTCTTTGGTGCGGCGTCGTGAGGCTCGCCGCCGAGCCACTGAACCGACTGCCAGCTGTCGTTCCAGACGAGACCGCAGCCGTCAATCTCCGGCGGCTCTCCCGGCCGGGTGTTGACGCCCTGAGCGGCAGCCGCCTGCGGGTGCTCCGCGAGGGCCTTGATGAGGGGCTCGAGCCACCCTTCGGCGGCGACGACATCGTCGTTGACCGTCGCAATGAGCTCGCCGCTGGCGCCGGCAATACCCAAGTTCGTGGCGGCCGAGAACGAAAGCGGCTCGTCGTGGCGCACCCAGCGCGCGGCGAGCGGAGAAGGATGCGGTGGCGTTGGCCCGCTTGCCACGACGATGATCTCGAGCTCGGCTCCGCGTTGTGCGCGCAAAGCTTGCAGGGCCGGCTCGAACAGCGGGCTCTTGCCTATGGTCGGAACCACTGCGCTCACCGCGAGGGAGCTCATTGCCATTCGAGGTCGGCCCCGTCGAGAAGGACTGAAGCCCCCGGGGCGCTGTGGCTGAGCTTGACCTCGACCGAGCGAGCTCCGGCGGGCCAAACGAGAGGTCCTACCCGTACCTTCTGCCAGTCTTCGCTCGAGGCGCAGTGAGCGGTGGCCAGGGTTCGGCCGCCCGCTGCGACGAGTAGGTCGGGGGCGGGAGTCGTCTTTCCGTCGATCTCGACTTCGAGGGTCATGCGCAAACGCGTGCCTCCGGGGACGACAGGTGCGGAGACCGCTTGACCGATGCCCAGGCGCCAGGCGTCGCGGAAACGGGTCCGCGCTTCGGTCCAACGTGCGGGGTAGAGAGCGCCGCCCATCTTCCTGACCTGCGGTTCCTCGAACTCCAAGCGGTGAGTGGGAAGCGTGCGCGCGGCGATGGGCAGCGCGGCGGCGACCAGGAGCAGCAGGCTCATCCCCCACATGGCCGCGTTTCGTAACCGCCGTGGGCGCCACCAGAACAACGGAAGGACGAGAAGGCTGAGGACCGGCCACCACCAATCGGCGCTCCTCGGTCGCACGTAACTGGGAAAGAAACGCGCTACGTCGAGGTGCCAGCGTGCGGCTAGAAAGTCGAGAAGATAGGTGCGTCCGTTGGCAAAGTTATAAGTCCATCCTGGAACCGCCAGCCAAAGGAGAGTCAAGACGAGAGTGGCGCCCCCGAGGGCGACGATCAGCATTCTGGCGCCACCGCGCTCGCGCTCGGTGAGAAGGGGAACGAGCCCGATCGCGAGAAGGGGGAGGAAGACCAGTGCGTAGCGGAAGGGGGGGCACCAACCGCCGTACCACTCGAGGCGCGGCAGAACGATGAGGAGATAGGGCGTGGCAAGCACCAAGAAATCGGTGACCAGCTGATGGCGCCGGTAGAGGAGCATGAGAAAAGCAGGGATCACGAGCATCCAGATCGGCGCGCAGGAGAAGAGCCCGAACGCGCAGTCGAAAAAGAGCCCGAAGAAGCCGAGGACGTAGTTCGCGACCGGGTAGTTCTCGAGCTCCACCTCCTGCCAGGTGTGGATCTTGAGCGGATTGCCATAGACGGCCTGGTTGTAGGCCAGGATGCCGAGTCCGAGGAGGCCGAGCGCCGCGATCAACAGCAGGAGCGGCTTTCGCGGCCGGCCGGCCCGCCACCAGGCGAGAGCGGCCAGGGCCACGGCGAGCAGCATCAAGCGGATCTTGACCAACGGCAAGAGAAAGATCGGGATTCCTATGGCGATCCAGCGCCGCCACCCCCAGGGCTGGCGCGGCTTGAGGTCGAGGATACGGTCGAGTGCCGCCATGGTGAGAAGGGCGGCCGGAACCTCGATCCAGACTTGGTAGGAGTAGAGCAGAAGCGGTGGAGTAAAGGCGACCAGAGCGTAGGCGATCAGGCCCTCGAGCGGCTTGTCCGGGTAGTAGCGATAGGCAAGGCGCAGCGTGATCCAGGCGAGGAGCGCGGCCAGCAGCGTCATCATGACGAGCGCCCCCTTGCGCCCGGCGAGTCGGTAGGCGGGGGCGAGAAAGAGCGGCAGAGTCAGGTTGTGACGCGAATAGATCTCACCATGGGGGCCGACCGGATCACCGGGCTGGGGAGCGAGGGGGCGGTTGATGAAGGCGCGCCAGTCTTTGTCGCGATAGTTGTTGGCTAGGTTGGCGTCGAAGTCGTAGGCCAAGCTATGGGTGATCAAGAGGTAGTAGGGCTCGTCGCCATCCGGTTGATGGTGCGCGGCGGACCAGGGGAGAATCGCCCAGTAAGCGAGCAGCGGGAGGAGGAAGAAGACTAGGCCGGGGCGGCGCGGCAGCTTGACTCCCAGGGTTGGAGCGAGAGCGACGAGGAGCCGCACGAGGTGGAAGAGAAGCAAGAGCACGAAGCCGCAGAAGAGAGCCAAGGCGCCGTTCGGTCCGAGCCCCAGCCGCGACCTTCCCAACGCGGCCAGGACGAGCACCGCGAGGAGCGAGGCCTCGCCGGCGGAAAGCCAGCGCGGACCGGGGAGGCGAAGATCGATACCGCCGAGGCGGGCCGCTGCTGCGAGGCCGAAGGCCACGAGAGGCAGGATCGCGAGAGTCGAGCGCAGGGGGTCGGTAGCGGGCAGCGGCAACCAGAGCTCCGCGATCAGGCTCAGGACTCCGCCGGCTCCCGCCCAAGCGAGGACTCGCCTCATCGCTCCGCTCCCACGAAATCGATCGAGAAGGTCACACCGGGCGGGAGGTGAGGAGAACGGACCACGGCGATCTGCGCGAGCTTCTCCGTCGGCATCGAGGGCAGGACCCAGGAGGCGCGATAACGGCTGGCGAAGAACTGCTCTCTGCTGACCCAATGGAGCCAAGGGAGGGCCTCGGCGCGATGCAACCGCGAGCGGAGATCGGGGCGCCACAGTGCCCAGTCGTCGCTATCCCGGCCCAGGCGCAGGAGGCGAGTCAGAGGACGTCCGTTTCCGCTGCTGAGAACGACGCGGGCGAGCACGGTTCCAGCGGCCAGAGACGCGACGTTCGCCGCGTTGGTGTCGATCAGAAGCCGTGCCGGCATGGGGCCATTCCACGGTGCCGACCATCTGGGCGCGCGTGGGGAGAGGACGACCGGGGCCGCGAGGCGCGGGCCTGGCGGCTCGAGCGGCCAGTGGCGCGGCAGGGCCAGGAGCATCAGGATCATCGCCGCCAAGGCCAGGATGGCGGGCGCGAAGCCCCTCCGTCGAAAGGAACGGCCGGCAAGCCAGCTGAGAGCGAAGAAGCCGAGGAGAAAGGCCGCCGCAGCGAAGCGGCTGGGAGCGATGTGAAACACCTCGAGCACGGTGAGCAGCGGCCGGGAACGGAGCCACGGATAGCCGGCAGTGAGAAGCGTCCCGAAAGCGAGCAGGGCGGCCCAGAGAGACGCGAGGCGGATCGCCGGAGTCGGATGACCCTCGATGAGCGCGCAGAAAGCGAGCGGTGCGACGACCGCCGCGGATTCGGGGACGACCAGAATTCCTACGACGAGCAGGGTCGCGGCGCTCAGCAAGCGGGCAACGGGAGCGGCGCGCGCGAGCGCCAGAGGAGCAAGAGCAAGAAGGAGCGGAAGGAGGATGAGCAGCACGTGCGGCGGCCGCAGCGTGGGCTCGAGCCACAAGAGCCCGAGGGCCAGGAGCGAGATCGTGATCTGCCGACGCCAAGACGAGGCGGCTACGGCGGCGACGCCAACCAAGGCGAGAAAGAGGACGGTTGGCGGCTCCCAGAAGAAGGCGAGGACGGCGAGGGCTGCGGGCGGAAGCCAGGATAGGCGAGGCGGAAGACGTTTTCCCGCCTCCTCCCCTAGGGCAAGCGCGACCAGAGCCAGGGTGGCAGCGGTGTCGAAACCAGGGCCGGCGACGAACAGGGGGGTTGCGATCAAGAGGAGAGTGGCCGGGGAGTGGCGCCGGGCCAGAACCGCGAGCGCGAACGCCGCGACCAGGGGTAAGCCGAAAAGCGCCACGAGGCGATGGAGGTCGAAGGAGAGCGGCAGGAGAAGACTGGGACGAGCGAGGAACTGCGTTCCCAGGATAATGCCAAAGGCGGTGGACGAATCGAGGGTGGAGTCCGTTCGCAGGCGCCGGAACGAGGCCAGGGCGAGCGCCGATGCGAGAACGATCCAGACCACGGTACCGCGCAGGGGCCCGCTCGGGATCACCCACGCGGCGCCGACGGCGAGAAGGCCGGCCGCGAGAAGCTCGCCGGCGGAACGCTCCGTGACGAGGGCGAGCGCGCCCAGAACTGCGGTCACCACCAGGGCGAGAAAACGGGTCTCGACCCGGGCGTCTCCGCCCGCCGGCAGAACGATGGAGAGAGCGAGAAGCGCCGCGGCGGCCGATAAGGCGAAAGCCAAGCGGCTCACGAGCTCTCTGGCGGAAGTGGGCATTCGGTGGTCAGTGGGGCCTGGCTCGAAGGAGCGATTCGTGCAGAGATCTTAACCCGGAGAGCGAGGAGAGGCCCTAGCGCGTTGACCGACGGCGTCCCCGTGGTTAGACTGCCGTCGCGATGTTGTCACGCGAACGTCTACGTTCCGCCGACCCCAAGCTCGAGGCTCTCTTGGCGAGCCGGGGCGCCGACCCGGAGCTCCTGCCCACCTGGCAGCGTCTCGATGAGGAGCGACGCAGCACGATCGCCGCCTCCGAAGAGCTCAAACGCCAGCGCAACGAGGCGAGCCAGGCCATCGGTCTCATGAAGCGCGAGGGCAAGGACGCCACCGCCGAGATCGCCGAGGTGGGAAGGATCAAGGGGGAGATCGAGTCGCTTGACGGTCGTCTCGCCCGCGTGGAGGGCGAGCTCGCGGCGCTCGAGCTTCGTCTCCCCAACCTTCCGCACGAGAGCGTCCCCGAGGGCGTGGACGAGAGCAGCAACCGGCTCGAGCGCGTGGTCGGCGAGCCGACCCAATTCGACTTCGCTCCCAAAGCGCACTGGGATCTGGGCCCGGAGCTGGGGATTCTCGATTTCGAGCGCGGCGCGAAGTTGGCGGGCGCGCGCTTCACCGTCTCCTTCGGGGCGGGCGCCAGGCTGGAGCGTGCTCTCATCCAGCTCATGCTCACCCTGCACACGGTCGAGCACGGCTACACCGAGGTGCTCCCTCCCTTCATCGCCAACGAGGATTCGCTCCTCGGTACCGGCCAGCTGCCCAAGTTCGCCGAGGACCTGTTCAAGCTCGAGGGGCAGCCCTACTACTTGATCCCGACCGCCGAGGTGCCGCTCACCAACCTTCATCGTGGCGAGCTTCTGGAAGAAGGTCAGCTGCCCCGGCGCTACGTCGCCTACACCCCCTGCTTCCGGGCCGAGGCGGGCTCCTACGGCCGCGACGTCCGCGGCCTCATCCGCCAGCACCAGTTCAACAAGGTCGAGCTCGTTCAGATCACTCACCCGGACCAGTCCTACGAGGCTTTGGAGGAGCTCACCGGGCACGCGGAGAGGGTGCTCCAGGTCCTGGAGCTTCCTTACCGCGTGGTATGCCTCTCGACCGGCGATATGGGCTTCTCCGCCGCCAAGACCTATGATCTGGAAGTCTGGCTTCCCGGGCAGGACACCTACCGCGAGATCTCTTCGTGCTCGAACTGCGAGGACTTCCAGGCGCGACGCTCCGAGATCCGTTACCGGCCGGGCGACGGCGGCAAGCCGCGCCTCGTTCACACCTTGAACGGCTCGGGTCTCGCCGTGGGAAGGACCCTGATCGCGATCCTCGAGAACTACCAACAGGCCGATGGCTCGGTCGTGATCCCGGACGCCCTTCTTCCCTACATGGACGGGCTGCAGACGATCACTCCGCCGAGCGTCTGAAGCTTCTTTCGGTCCGGGTTCGTTCCCGGGCCGCCATGCCCCGAGGCGGCCGCTCGCCCCGCGCTCCGGCGCGGCCCTTACCTCTCTCTACGGGTGTTGGCAGATCGCCTCTGAAGTGCAAGGGTCGAACCATGATCGCTCGTGCTCCGCTGCTTTTCGCTCCACGTTCGAGCCGTCTTCTGGCAGAGAGCGTCGCAGGCGTTCTCGGACTGCCCTTGAGCCCGCTCGAGGAGCGCGACTTCGAGGACGGCGAGCACAAGAGCCGGCCACTGGTGAGCGTGCGCGGGCGCGACCTCTATGTCCTCGCGTCGCTCTATGGGGATGCATCGCAGAGCCCGAACGACAAGCTCTGCCACTTGCTCTTCCTCGCCGGAGCATTGAAGGACGCCGCCGCCGGCCGGGTCACGGTCATCACGCCGTATCTGTGTTACGCGCGCAAAGAACGCAAGACCAAGGCGCGCGATCCGGTGACCACGCGCTACGTGGCGGCGATGTTCGAGGCGGTCGGAATCGATCGCGTCGTCGCCCTGGACGTCCACAACCTGGCTGCCTTCGAGAACGCCTTCCGCTGTCGTACCGAGCACCTGGAGGCGAAGCAGCTCTTCGTCGCCCACCTCCGACCGCTGCTCGCGGGCCGTCCAGCCGCGGTGATGTCGCCCGACGCCGGGGGTTTCAAACGGGCCGAGGCGTTTCGCCAGACGTTGGCGGCGGCGCTCGATCGCGAGGTGCCGCTCGTCTTCATGGAGAAGATCCGGTCGGAGGGCGTGGTGCGTGGCGCCACGGTCGTGGGCGAGGTGTCGGGGCGGAGCGTGGTCGTCCTGGACGACCTCATCAGCAGCGGCGAAACGCTGGTGCGGGCGGCGCGGGCGTGCCGGGAGAATGGCGCGCTTCAGGTGTTCGCCGCGGCGACGCACGGCCTCTTCGTGGGCGGCGCTTCCGAGCTCTTGGGTGAGCCCGCGATCGAGCGGATCGTCGTTACCGACAGCGTGCCCCCCTTCCGGGTGGACCCCGCGCTCGCCCGCGAGCGCCTCGATGTTCTTCCTTTAGCGCCGCTCTTGGCGGCCGCGAACGAGCGCCTCGCCGACGACGGCTCGATCGTCGAGCTCCTCGAGAGCCCTCTTGAGCTAACGCCCGTGACCTGAACCGGCGGGGTCAGACGCGAGACTCGCGCGCGTACCGCTCTGCCAGAACGAGGTAGGAACCGGCGCGGGCGCGCCAGCGGGCACTGCGCCCGACCGTGGGATCGAGGAGGTGCGAGATCGAGAGCCGGGCGCGCAGATAAGCCCGGTAGACCTGGTAGAAGCGGAACAGGGGAGCGGGGATCACGTCTCCGCTGGCTTCCTCGTAGGCAGAGACGA
>JBJKRB010000022.1:0-9957 GCA_046704885.1 Thermoanaerobaculia bacterium
GACGGTGATGGTGTAGCCGACGTTGGTGGTGGCGGCGGAGAAGAACCAGAAGTGGCCGAAGCTGGGGCAGGCGTCGTGGACCTTGACCATGATCTCGATGTTGGCGGGGTCCTGGAAGTAGAAGAACGCGGACACGTCGCGGAAGGGGACGGCGGTGGCCGCGGCGGTGACATTGGTGTTGTAGTCCGTCCACTGGACCGAGACTTCGAAACGGCTGCCGGTCAAGCAGAGATGGGTCGCGTCCGCGACACACGGCCCGGTGGTGCTTCCCCCAGCCTCGAAGGCGCCGATGTCGCAGTGAGACCCCTGGGGGCGAGAAACGCCCCGCTGGTCGGTGGCGGGGCAAGCGGAATCGTCGCCGTTATCGATCGCCGAGCTGCCGGAACCGAGCGCCATCGTCTCCGTGAAGCCGCCGTTGTCCTGTAACGGGCCGAGCTTCGGGTCGCCCGCTTGGTTTCCCGTCCCGCAGCTCGCTCCAGCGATCGCGCTACAGCCCCCCGAAACGACGCTGTAGCGAATCTCCGGGGAAGCACCGAGGTCATAGACCTCCGATCCGCTTCCACCCGCCGTCACGCTGTCTCCCCAGAGGATGACGTTGTCCAGGCTTGTCGCGTTGCTGCCCCCATCCGATCCATCGTTGTAGATGGCCCCACCCATGTTGGCCTGGTTGCCGCTGAAGGTGACGTTGATGAGCTTGGGACTGCTCGTACCGCGGGAGCCGTCGTTGAACACCGCGCCGCCTTCACTCGAGCTGGGAGAAGTCGCGTGATTGTCGTTGAAGGTGACGTTGGTGAGGGTGGGGCTGCTCATGCCGTTGACCTCCCCATAGTTGTAGATGGCTCCACCTTCTGCGAGCGACGGACCTTGAGCGACGTTGTCATCGAAGGTGACGTCGGTGAGGGTTGGGCTGCTCACCCCCCCGTATCCGTAGTTCAAGAGGGCTCCGGCAGCGTTGATCTTGCCGCTCGCTGTGCCTTCAGCTCGATTGCCGCTGAAAGTGACGTTGGTGAGAGTGGGGCTGCTCACCCCTCCCGCACCGTCGTTGGCCATGGCCCCACCTTGAAGGAGAGCCAGGTTGCCGACAAAGATCACATTGGAGATGGACGGGCTACTCACTCCATTCCCACCCTCATCGTAGACCGCGCCGCCCCACGCGCTTGCGCGATTGCCGCTAAAGACGAGGTTGGACAACGTCGGGCTGCACTCGCTACCGGCCCCACCTCCATTGCAGTAGAGGCCGCCGCCCAGGTCCGAGGAGTTGCTGCCACTCGCGTCCCCACCGGTGATGGTAAATCCGTCGAGCACGGTCGTGGCCGTGATCTTCGTTTGTGTCCCGTCCATCGTCACGACGTGATAACAGTTGTGGCCCTTGATATCAGTAGTCGTCTCGTCGATCTGATTGCCGTCTGTGTTCGAATCGTTATGATCGATGTCGCCCGATAGGATGGTGACGTTGGTTGTTGGATCGCGCTCACTGCGACTCGACTCGGTGCCGGCGAAGCCTCCATAGACCTTGAACCCAGGAAGAATGTTGAAGGAATCGATCTGGTGCGAGCCGGGCGTGTAGACGCCTGCCTTGACCCAGATTTCGCTTCCAAGAGGGGCATTGTTGAGCGCGGTCTGGAGGGTACAAGCATGCGCCCAACTGTCGCAAGCACCACTCGTTGCGCCACCCGAGGGAACCACGAAGGTAGTGGCCGCCAGTGGGGAGGCGATGAGAGTGACAAGGGCAACGATCGCGAGGGCGTCTCTTGGCATCTACGGCTCCTTTCACGCGCTCGCTGCTGGTTCCGGCTTGGTTGGAAAGACTCGAGCGAGATGGGTATTAACCATACGCCGTCCCTGTGGCCTTGACCAGAGCATGTTCATGCGCCCCGCTCGCCGAGGAGAAGCGGCGCGGCCAAGGAGAGCGGGGCGATCGCGAGTCACGAGCTCTGCGCCGATCCCCCCTTCTCCTCCCTCTTGCGGTGACTTTGCCAGCCGTGGCGGTGCTCGTCGAGGGCCCAGGGTTAGCCCGACGGCGGCTGGAGCGCTTGTCTAGAATCTGTTCCTGCGTCGGCTGCGATGAGACACCACCGCCGAGACCGGAGGTTCGCGTTGTGAGAGCGCGCTGGTGCGATCCCTCGGTGAGGGATGAAGAGCGGCCAGGTCGTAACCGCGGCGAGAGGCAGTGGAGGCTTAGATCTTGACCTTGAAGACGCCCTTGAGCGAGAAGGCGAGGGCAATCGCCAGGATGGGGAAGGCGATGATCCAGGTCACGTGCCAGCCGAAGAAGTTGACGTCGCGGTCCGGGTAGACGAGGTCGATCGACTCGATGACGCCATTCTTGGGTACGGGAGGCTCGGCTGGATAGAGGAGCTGATCGAAGAACCCGGTGGACGGTCGTCGCGGCGAGCGCAAGACCAGGCTCTTCGAGGTGGTGGCGACGGCGCTCTTGGCGACCGTCTCGCCCCCTACTTTGACCTTTAGATCGTAGTTTCCAGGGCGTTCCGCGGCGAGTCTCCAGACCAGTTGGTGGCGGCTCGGGATCCACAGTACGGGAGTCTCCACTTTGACGCCCGCCGGCGCCGTGAGGTCGGCATCCGGTTCGTCGGCGGCGGTGATGTCGCGGCCGGTGGATTGTTTGGGCGTCAAGTTCACCGTCAGCAGCGTGTTCTGCCCCGGAGTCAAGCCCTGGTAGCCGTAATGGAACTGGAGCTGCGCGACCAAGAGCAGGATCGGGATGAACATGAACAGCATCGGCTTCAATGAGAGCAGGAGGTAGCGCAGGTTGTAACGCAAGATGTCCCACTGCGCCCGCATGATGGCGCCCAGGTCGTCGTTGAACAGGCGAATCTCGAAGAAGCCGGCGTGGATCTTGCGCTTGACCGCTTCGATTCCCTCCTGGTTCGAGACCTTCTTGAAGATGAGGAGCATGATCACCGCGAGGATCAACGCCAGCGGCGCCAGGGTCACCCAGGGCGACATATGAACGAAGGGCGAGAGGATGGCGTCGAAGAGATGACGCAGCGGGGCGTTGATATAGGACATGGGGTCGATTCTCTCCAGCTCCGAGACTCGTAATTAGGTGGCCTTGTCTAGGGTCGGGCGCGGGCTACGAGATGTAGCCCAGGCCCTGAAGCCGCTTCTTGATTTCCTCTTCGCTCTCGGCGTCTTCGAGCTTCGCGAGCTCCTTGTCGAGGGCGTGGGAGATGAACTCCTCGGGGGAGGAGTAGCCGGCAATGTCGGCTACCTTCTTGACCCGCGCCACGAGATCTTTGTCGAGCTTGACCTTGGTGGTTCCGCTCATTTCAATTCTCCTTGCTAGCGACCTTGGTGGAATGGGGAGGAGCCTCGCTGGCCGGCGGAAAGTGCTCGATGCCGAACTCGGCGAGCACCGCGGCCGCCAGGTTGTCGAGGTTGGTGACCTTCTTGGGCAGCCGTTGGCTGGCGAAGAGGATCCCCGGAATCGTCACCGGATCCATGGAGTGATCGGCGCTCCAGCGGCTCATGTTGTTCTCCACGATCTTGTCCGTGACCTCGCCCAGGACCGAGGCATCGGAGCAGCGCGTTCCATGGGCGTAGCCGACGATCATGTCCGGCCCGACGTTGAGATAGCGCTTGTAGTGGAAATACTCGGAGCTGATGAACACCCTGTCGACGGCCGGCTTTCCGGTCTTGGGGTCGATGAAGTGGGTGAGCTTGTTCTGGATCTCACGCTCCAGCGCCAGCTTGTCGCTGGGGGGCACGATGCCGTTCTTCTCGCGTCCCGCCAAGTTGATATAGAGGCCGTTGAAGCCCAGCCCGTAGGCCCGGGTGCGCGACCAATCGACGTTCCAGTAGATACCACTCTTGCCGCCAACGGGAGGCCCGTTCAAGACCAGGTAGCCTTTCTTCTCGAGCCAGGTGTTGAGGTTGAAGGCGCGCTTCCAGGAGGTGAAGCCGTGGTCCGACATCACCACCAAGAGGGTGTCCGGCCCCATGCGGTCCATGGTCTTGCCGATCACGCCGTCCGCCCACTCGTAGAGGTGCGGGATCACGTCGGCGTACTTGGCGTCGGTCTTGGCGTCGTAGGCCGGGTGGGTCGGATCCATCGAGCGCCAGACGATGTGCGAGACCATGTCGGTATCGCCAAAGTAGTTGAAGAGGAGCCCGGTCTTGAAGCGCTTGAGGAGGAACCAATACTGCTTCTCGTTCTCCTCGTTGGTGATCTTGGCCTGGGTGAGGAACTCGTCCATGTTGAAGATCCCGTCGGTGATCGCCTTGGTGTCCTCCGGCATCCCTTGGGTGTAGAAGCGGCCGGTGTGCTCGGCCAGGAACTTGGCGAAGCCCGGCGGGTTCGAGATCGGCTGCGCCGGCGACATCGGATCGAAGTTGATGGGCGAGGCGTAGAGCTCGATCTCGGGCCGCACTTGGCGCAGGTAGAAGCGCACCTCGACCGGCAGGTGCTGGGTGGGGATCATGTCGAACTCGAAGGGGACCCAAGAGCTCCACTCGCCGGCCTTGAGCACCCGTCGCTGGTCGCCGAGCTGGAGCATGGCGACCGGATTCTTGGGGTCCACGTAGAGCTTGAAGGTGACCTTGAGCGGCGTCTTCTTCTTCAAGAACGGATTATCGGGTCCGTAGAGCGCGCCGGTGGCGACGTAGCCCTCGTAGTCCAAGGGATAGAGATGTCCACCCTCGACGTCGCGATCCTCGGCGAAGGGGTCGGAGTTGTAGAAGGAGAAGGTGCCGTAGGTCCCGAGGATGTCCGGGGTCCCCATTCCCGAGAGCTCCTGGTCCGCGGTGTCGGTCGGCGGGTAGTCCGCCGGCATGCGCATCACCGTGGTGTGGATGCCGTGCTGGTGGAGGACCTCCCAGAACGGGATACCGCGGCGCAAGAGCTCCACCTTTCCCGAGCCCAGCGGGATGTGGTACTTCCCGATGTTGAGTCCTTCGCTCGAGGCCTCGGCTTGGCTGATCGAGAGGTACGGCGCCATCGTCTTGGGATTGCGATTGATGAAGTCGAAGACACCGTCGCCACCATCGTCCATTCCGGTCGTGAAGCTCGCCCAAGCCACCGGCGACAGGGGTGGGGTTGACGTGCCCAGCGGTTGCCCGATGCCCTCCCTCGCCATTCGGGCGAGGTTGGGCAGCTTGCCCGCGGCGATCATCTTGCTGACCAGGCCCCAGTCCATGCCGTCGAAGCCCAGAATGATGACTCGCTTCTTGGCGTAGGGAGAAGCGGCGCTGGCGCGGCGGCAACCGGTGGCGAGGGTCGCCAAGAGCATGGCCGCGAGGAGCGCCAGCACGGCGACGATTCGTGTGCGCGTCGATCTCTTCATGCCGCCGCCTTGCTGGTCTTCGGGGTCTTTGTCCCCTCGTCGGGCTCGCCGGGGAAGGGGCTGCCGGCGAAGAGCGGCTTGCCCTCCATGTAGCCCGGCGCCTTCATCCCGAAGAGCTCCACCGCGGTCGGCGCGATGTCGATCAGGGCAGGATCCTTGACGTCGATCTGGACGTTGCAGAAGAAGATTCCGGGGACGATCCGCGGGTCGACGCCATGGTCGCCGCTCCACGCCTTGATGTTGTCCTCGAACACGGGACCCGACACCATCCCCGTGGCGCAATCCCACGAGACCCTGTAGCCATGGTTGTAGCCGATGATGAAATCGGGTCCTCCGGCGAGGTACGGACCGCTGTAGAGCTTGGCGGTGTCGAAGACCTCGTTGATGCCGACGTCGTTGCGTTCCTCGTCCCGCAGCCCGGAGAGCTTGGCGACGATCTCCGCCTTGAGCGCCTTGGCCTCCTTGCCGGGGGCGACGATTCCCTCCGCTTCGCGGCCCTTCAAGTTGAGGAACATTCCTGTCAGCCCCACGGCGTAGACCCGAGTGCGCGACCAGTCGACGTCGCGCAGCCACTCCGACGAGCCATCGCAGCCCTCTTTCAGGTGCAAGTAGCCGTTCTCGAGCAGCCACTTGTTCAAGTTGATGCCGCGCCTGAACGAGGTGAATCCGTGGTCGGAGATGACCATCAGGACGTCGCCGTCCTCGACGCGGTCGAGGGCTTTGCCGACCAGGGCGTCGTTGCGTTCATAGAGCTGGTCGATCGCGTCGCGGTGCTCGGCGTTCTCCTTGCCGCGCGCCGCCGGATGGCCCTCTTCGATATAGCGCCAGAACATGTGTTGAATGCGGTCGGTGCCGTCGAAGACGCAGACCAGGGAGCCCTTCTTGAGCTTGTCCCAGGCTCCGAAGAACATCTCTTCGCGCTCGGCGTGGATGCCCCATGTCTGGTCGAGGAAGGTGGCGTCGTCGACCACGCCTTCGTTCAAGGCCCAGGTATCTTCCGCCAGCCCCAGGGTGTTGTAGGGGCCGATCTTCTTCGCCAGATAGGTGGAGTAGTAGCCGGGGTGAGAGATCGGCATCGCCGGCTTCTCGGGATCGAAGGAGAGCGGCGTCATGTAGAGAGAGACGTGCTCGCCCATTTCGGTGAGCTCGATTCGGGTGATCCCTTGCACCTTGACTCCCGGGGCCGCCTTGAAGGTGACCGATACCCAGTCGGAGAGCTTGCCGGGGGTGAGCTCAACGCTCTCTCCCTTGCCGCCGTCGAGCTCGAGAAGTGCCTTGCCCGCGGCGCGGTCGAGGGTCAAGGTCAACGGCACCTCCATCACCGGCTCGCCCTCGAGGAAGATGTTCTCGGGGCCGGTGAGCGTGGCGCTGAACTGGTCGGAGCCGTCGAGGCGATCGAGGGGCAGCCGTACGCCCCCTTCCTTGAACTTGGCGCCGGGCGGCCGTGTGGTGAAGAAGAAGAAGGTGCCTTGGGTGCCGAGGAGATCGGGAGCGCTCATCGCCGAGAGCTGGGCGCCGTAGAACTTGTCCGGTGGGAAGGTGATCGGTACCCGCAGAATGGTGCTCCAGATGTTTGCCTTGCCGAGAACGCTCCAGAACGGTTTCGAGTGCCGCAGCAAGCGAACTTCGGGCTTCTTCAGGGGGATTCGCCACTTGCCGAGGTTGAGGAACTTGTCGACGTGACCGATATGGGTCGAGGAGAGCTTGGGCAGATAGGTTCTCAAGTCACGGTCGAGAAAGTCGAAGATGTTGTGCTTGGGAGGGTGGGTGCCCGTCGAGAAGGACGACCAGGCCACCGGTGAGATCGAGGGATAGGTCGTGGTCAGCCGGTGATAGCAACCCATCTCGGCGAGGCGCTTGAAGTTAGGGAGCTTTCCGTCCTTCATGTAGCGATCGGTCAAACGCGGGTCTTGGCCATCGAGTCCCAGGACGATCAAGCGCTTGATGTGCGGCTTGCCGTGGTGGCGGCGGGCGATCAGACGCCAGAGCGAGCGGAACGGCCAGGTCAGGAGGGAGAAGATCGCGATCAGGATGGTGACGAAGACCACCGCGAAAGAGGAGACCAGCGCGAAGCCGGCGCCCGGTCCGATGTAGGCGGCGGCGGGGTGAGCCGATGCGAGGGCCCCAATCGCCGCGATCGCCAAGGGGGCGAGTTTGAAGGGAAGTGTGCGTCGCTTCACGGGAGAGTCTCCTTCTGCTGTCCGGACGCGGCCGGGTGCACGGTTGCCATCAATTTGTCTGGGGAATGGAAGGGGGACTGTGTAACGTTCAAGATTTCGAGCCTGCTTCAACGGCGCCTCGCGTCGGCACACTCCATGATATAGGGTAGCGCTGCGAATGGAAAACGTCTCATGGGTACTCGGTCAGAACATGGATTCGACACGCTCAAGTTCCAATTTTCTCACGTTGTGGCTGGCCTTGGGCAACCGAGCGCCGATCGCTGAAGGAGTGAAGTCGTGAATCTAGTCCGCAAGCTGGTCTATGGTCGGTCGATCATCGTGGTCTCCGGCCTCCCGCGCTCGGGCACCTCGATGGCCATGCGCATGCTCAAGGCGGGGGGAATCGCGACGCTGGAGGATGGCAGACGCGAGGCCGACACCGACAACCCCAAGGGATACTTCGAGCTGCAGCGGGTCATGGATCTCGCCAATGATCCCGACAAGAGTTGGCTCAAGGAGGCGCGCGGCAAGGCGGTCAAGATCATCTCTTATCTGTTGAAGGAGCTCCCCGCTTCCAACAACTACAAGGTCGTCTTGATGGAACGCGACATCCGCGAGGTCTTGGCCAGCCAGACCAAGATGCTCACGCGCCGCTCCACCGAGGACCAGGTCGAGGATGAGAAGATGGCGGCGAACTACGAGTCCTTGATCTGGCGCGTCAATTACCTCCTCGAGCACGCCAGCCATATGGATGCGTTGCGCCTGCCCTACAGCGAGGTGGTCGCCAAGCCGCGCTTCCAGGCGGAGCGTTTGCGCGAGTTCCTCGGCGCCGACCTCGACGTCGAGAGCATGACCGCCGCCGTCGACCCCTCCCTCTACCGCAATCGGGCCGTGTAGGGACCGCGGCCCTGCTCGTCAGGCCGGAGACTTGAGCGAGCCAGCGGCTCGGTGGAAGCCGCTCCCCAGCGAATCATTCCGCGAAGCTCTGAGAGGTAAAGGCGGATTCCGGTTGACGGAAAGGGCCTTGGCGATGGGCGAAGCCACCGCTTTCAATGCTTGGCGCGGCCGCCCGTTGCGCTGCCGAGGCTGACCCGCTCGCCCGGCTTCGCCACTTCGAAACCCGCCGCTTCGACCTTGGCCCGCGCCTTGGCGGCTCCGAGTCCAAGCAGGGGGTTGGTGCGGTTGAGGTGAATGAAGTGCACCTTGTGACGCTCCTTCGCCGGAAGCTTCGCCAGGCGAGCCATGGTCTCGACGATGAATGGATGGGGGATCTTGGCCATGGAGCGTCCGGGGACCTCGCCGTCGTGGAAGAAGGTGCCGTCGAGGTAGGCGACGTCGACCTTGGCGATCTGGTCCTCCAGGTGCACGCCCATGGCATCCCAGACCTTCCACTTGTCGATGTCCGGCAGGTAGAGCACCGACCTCTCGGGTCCCCTGACGCGGAAGGCCACGGTCTCGCTGTACTCATGGCGGTGGGGCACGAGAATGGGCGTCACCGTGAGCCGCGGGTTCAGCTGCACCGGCTGGTTTGCGCTGAGCGGATGGAGATCGATGCGGTGTTGCTTCACCAGCAGGCCCCAGGGGCCGTTGTTGATCAGGAAGGCGCGCATGCGCGGCATCGCCCAGACCGGCACGTGGTGAGCGCCGATCGCTTCGGTGCCCAGGTACATGAGGCCGGTGTAGTGGCCGATGTGGGCATGGGTGAGGAGGATGCCGGCGAGAGCCGGAGCCCGTTCTCCCGCGGGCGGCGGTGCCGCCACGTCGAGACGATGGAGCTCGTCGGGAAAGTCGGGCGTCGCGTCGATCATCCAGCGTTGCCCGGTCGCCGGATCGACGATGCCGAGGCAGGCCACCAGGCGTCGAAGCTCCGGGTGGTCCCACGCCGGGCTCTTGGTGCCGGCCTGGGGGTAGCCCGCGTCCTGGGCGATACCGAGGACGATCGTATACGGCGCCTCGGACGCCAAGCCTGGCCCGGCGAGCAGCACTCCCAGGGTCAGCATCAACCCGGTGCGAGTCAGAACCATGCCGCTAACCTAGCACGCCGTCAGTCACTTCCACCATCGCAGGCGGCCTCACCCTCGATCCCCTGACCGTTGCCGTCGGCGTCTCGCTCCACCGCAGTCGGGCAGAGTAAGATTCGTGAGGTTTTGCAAGAGTTCGAGAGGAAACATCCTGATCTGCCTCCACCAGTGCTCTGCGGGGCGAGAGTACTCGCCTTCCAGGTTGTCGGCGAGGGCGTGCGATGGACAGGTCGGCAAGCTCACTATGTCGACGAAGTGGAGCTCAGGGCGGTGCCGTGTCTCGCCTTGGCGCGAAGCCTCCAAGGAGATCCGGACGAGATCCTGATCCTCTACTGCGACGAATCGTGGGAGGCCGTCGCGGTTTCTGCTGCCGGGAGCGAGGAGGCCGCCAAGGCCCAGGTGGAGAGGGCTTACGCGGGGAGCAGCTCGAAGTGGGTTCAGCACCCAGCATCCGATGAAGATGTGGCCGAATGG
>JBJKRB010000023.1:0-11565 GCA_046704885.1 Thermoanaerobaculia bacterium
TGCCTCCCTCTTGAGGAGAACGTATCGGACGTTCGGGGAGATCGTCTCGACCGCGGCGCGAAACGACCGAATCGATTGCCCCTTCATGTCTGAAATTCTCATGCTGAAGGCCATGGTCTGCATGGCGTGGATCTTGGTGCCGAATACCCCGTTGTCGGTGGTGCAATCCTCGATCACTCTTGCCGGGTACTCCCGGTAGTCCCGCACGCCGAGCTCTCGGGAGCGGTCTACCTCATCGCGAAAGGACAGAGCGAACGATTCGTCGGGCCTTCCCGCACAGCCGGTCGAGGCGAGACTGGATGCCAACAGCGAGCTCCCCGTACGGGGACTTGTGCAAATGAAATAAGCGAGCTTGGGCTGAACAATTTCGCTATCCATCACGTCTCTCAGTCGGTTCCGAGCTGCAGAGCGATCCTCTTCGAGCATCCGGCTCGCACGGGATGCGCCAAAGCTCGAAGCGGGCAAGTCGCTCCTTGTCCTCGACGAACGCCTGCGGCAGGACCTTAATCGCCACCTCGCGCTCGAGCGTGGTATCGGTCGCGCGATAGACCTCCCCCATCCCACCGGCACCGATCGCAGCGGTGATCTCGTAGGGACCGAGCTTGGAGCCGATCACGGCTGAGACTGCTCCGCTCGTTGCAGCCCGTTCCGCACGACCACGATCTCGGATTCCTCCTTGGTCGCGAGCGGCTTGATGAAGAGAAAGCCCTTTCCATCGGGTGCGACGCTCCAGCCCGGTGTGCTGAGGCCCCGTTTGCCCACGTCGAAAAGAAACTTTTCACGCGAAGCCGTGAGACGACCGCTGTGGTTGAAGCCGACATCGACTTCGGTCATGGAGCCATCCGCAAGGTAGTAAACCGCCGAACCGTCCGGCCTCCACCGCGGTGATCCGGCTTCCTTCGAGGAAAGCTGGATCGTCTGTTCGAGACTCGGGAAGGTGGTCAGAAACGCTTGCCGCTTATCACCCACCGTCTTGCTGTAAGCGAGCATTCGGCCGTTCGGCGACAAGCGCCCCACAACCTCGAACCCGTTAAACAAGAGCTTCCACTTGCCCAATTTCCCGTCTGCCGTGAACGGGACCCAGTAGAGCCCCTGCTGCTGCGAGAGTTGGAACGAAGCCGTGCGAATCAGCATGCCCTTGCCATCGGGAGCTAGAAAAGGCGTGAGCATTACCTGCTCTTTGTTCCGATAGAGCGTCTCCGGCTGCGCGCTGGGGTTGGCGGCAATCCTTCGAATCTCGCTCGCTCCATCGAGCGTGGAGTAATAAATCGTCTGCCCATCAAGACCCCACTGAACGTTCCTGATGCCTTGCGCCTTATCGAGTCGAGTTAGCGTACCTCGCGCTAGATCGTCCATCCAGAGCTCGTCATGGCCGAGCACCAGCGCCAGGCGCGAGCCGTCCGGCGACATCGCCGCCTGGGCGAGTTGCGAATGCGGTTGACCGAGCGTTGCGGCTTCGCTCCCCCTCCGATCGATCCGAACCACCTCGCCAGGGCGCTCCCGCGGCAGAACGTACGCCAAAGTGCCGTCAGAGGCGAGACTCGCCATACCGACTCGTGGAACGATCTGGAACCTCTTGCCGGTGAAGACGCCCTTCTCGGCGTCGAACGGCACGCCCCACAGCTCTCCACTGTCCTCGTCGATTAGAGCGAGAACTCCTTCGGAGTACCCCGCCGGATAGAGATACATGTTCGCGGTCTCTATGAGAGCCGGGTTCCCGCCGGAGCCAATCTTTGTCCGCCTTCGATCGCGGAAAAGCTCGAAAGAGGTGTCCGAAGACTTCGCGTCATGCTGGCGATGCACTGCGAGGAGCAGCGACTTCCCGTCCGGCAGCACGAGGATCCGATGGAAGTCAACCTCGACCTTGGGGTCGATCGGGATGTACAGCTCAGGTTCCCCGCCGCGCGCCGGCACGCGATAGATACCGCCCCTCCAGGCCGCGAACAGGATGGAGTCGTCCGGCATCCAGGCTCCCGCCAGGATGAAGCGTCCGGGGACCTTCGCGAGCTTCGGAAGATCGCAAATGATCTCCGGCTGGCCTCCCGTCGCTCGGATCCGCCAGAGCTTCCCTCCCGCGTCGAAGGCCAGCTCCTTCCCATCGGGGGACCAGATGGGGACTCCCAGATCGTTCTCGCTGACTACCTTCCTTGGCGTGCGGTCGTCGAGATCGCGCACCCAGAGCGTTCGCGCACTGTCGCCGCTGCGGGTCTCCCAGGCAAGACGCTCCCCGTGGGGCGAAAGCTCGAAGGCCCTCGGCCATCTCCAGGACAGGTCCGCGGTGGATATGGAGAACTCGGTTACCCGCGGCGACACCGCAGATGACGAGTTGGAGCTCGCAAGCCAGCGCCATGTGGCGAGCCCGCCGACTGCTAGAGCAATCACCAATGCAGCGATGAAAATCGGCAGCGAGACGCCCCGGCGCGCCACCGAGGGAGACGACGGCGTGACCTCGATGTCGCCCCCGGCGATCGCGTCGAGCGCGATTCTCGCCTCGCCGATATCGCGCAAGCGGTTCTTCGGATTCCTCTGGAGGCAGCGGCGCAAGAGACGGCGAAGCGCGGCGGGAACGTCATCCGGAAGACTCTCGAGGTCGATCTCGCCCTTGAGCACTCCCGCCAGGGTGTCCGGCACCGACTCGCCGGCGAAGAGGCGTTTGCCGCTCAAAATCTCGTAGACGACGACGCCGAACGCCCAAATGTCCGCCCGCTTGTCGACGGCCGCTCCCCGCGCCTGCTCGGGCGCCATGTAGCCGGCGGTTCCCAAGATCATCCCCTGCACGGTTCCGCCCAGGGTTATCGTCGGTGAACGCGAGAGATCGACCGAGCTCGCGGCGCCACCGACGCCTGAGCTCGGATCCATCGCCTTGGCGAGACCAAAGTCGAGAATCTTGACCTGCTCATCCCCACCGAGATGCGTCAGCTTGATGTTCGCAGGCTTCAAGTCCCGATGGATGATCCCGTGCTCGTGCGCGTACTCGAGCGCCTCGGCGATCTGGCGCGCGATGGGAAGAGCCTCGTCGACTGGAATCGGTCCCTCGGCGAGACGCTCGGCGAGCGTAGGGCCCTCCACCAGCTCCATGACGAGAGCCGGCGACTCTCCGCTATCCTCGAGGCCGAAGATCGAGGCGATATGTGGATGATGGAGCTGCGCTAAGAGCTGAGCTTCGCGCTCGAAGCGGGCCAAGCGTTCCTTGTCTGCGACGAACGCCGCTGGCAAGACCTTGATCGCCACTTCGCGCTTGAGCTTGCTGTCGGTCGCGCGATAGACCTCGCCCATGCCGCCGGCGCCGATCGCAGCGGTGATCTCGTAGGGGCCGAGGCGAGTACCGGAGGAGAGCGTCAAGGCGTGTCTCCGCTGGCGAGGTCGCGACGGACTTGGCCCAGCCAGTTGACGATGACGTTCAGATGATCAGCGTTCTGCTTCGAGTTCTCAGGATCGAGGAGCAACACGCTACCGTCGGCAAGGACGCGGTATTCCATGCCCCTAATATTGAGGTAAGGGCCTCGAAACAGCAGGCGGGGTGCCTCGAAGGTGAATCCCCCCCTCTCGGCGTAAGGAACGACGTACCACTCTTGCCCGCGGCGAAATACCAGCTGCGGCTTGTCCTGCCGCCACTGCGGCTCCTCGCCAAATCCTCCCGACACCAGCCATTGTTGTTCTCCGGAGGAAAATGGAACCACATAGACCTGCGATCCCTCCTTGCCAACGACCGTATAGGCAAGATAGTGGTCATCGGGAGAAAAGGCGGGCGCCCAGACCTCCGCGGGTACCGGTGACGTCACAGCCCTCAATTTGCCGGTCTTCCTGTCCCAAACCGCAATCCAGGAGTCCTTCGCGGTAATCTCGCTCAGCGACAGGTAGCGGCCGTCGTGCGACCAGGCACCAGGGTAGAGCTCGTGGGGCGACGAGAGCAGTGTCTTCGGCGGTGCCGAGGAGGCAATGGCGTACTCCACGATCTTCCAACCGTCCCCAGCTTTCAGGGCAACGTCCACATGCGCGCCATCCGGAGACAGCGTGGGCCCGGTTGGCGGGCCCGCGACATCTACGAACTGAGTCGTCTTCGACGTGACATCGAGAACTTCGAGGCGTGTACTCCCGTCGGTCGCAGAGATCACGATTCGGACACCATCGGCGCGGGCATCGAAGGCACCGTAGTCGGCCGCCGCGAAGGGTAGCTTCTCCTCGTGACCGGAGGCTTCGCGACGCACGAGGTATGCCTTCCCGGCATCACCACCCGCGACATAAAAGAGGGTCCCAGACGCGGAAAGGGCAAACTGGCCCTCGCCGTCGATGCCTGTACGCAATCCGTCCAGAACCAACTGCGCCTTGGCGCCTGGAGCCGCGCGCCGCGCCATCAGCCGACCGCGTTGGGTGTACAGGAAGGTGCCATCCGGCAAGAGGCGTAAGTCTCCAGTGTGCAGTCCCAGCGAGGTCTCTCGGCCATCTCTCTCCAAGCGGACAACCTCCGAGTTGCCCTGCCGCCCAATCAACACCTCTCCCGGCTTCGCGCCGGCGCGGACGAATGCACAGTCGCAAGGGTGCAAGACCGTCGAGACCGGCGAACCCGGGGCTGGAGCCATTCGCCAGGCGAACCTCCCCTCCTGTCCGATCCAGTACAACTGCCCGTCCCTGCTCCATTGAAGACTCCAGGCAGCGGGAGCCGCCGCCAGATCGTCGACTCCGCCACCGACGTACGGAAGGCGCTTCACCCGCCCGTCAGCGAGAAAGGCTACCCATCGTCCATCCGGCGACAGTGCCGGTCGAAAGGCGCCGGGCGTCCCCGCCAGCAGGCGGGACTCCCCACTGTCCACGTCATAGGCAACGATTTTCGAAGAACCGCCGCTTCCCGTCACATAGACCAGCCGTGAGCCGGCCGCGGACACGTCGAATGCAGTGTTCTCGAGACCCAGAGGAGAGCCGCCAAAGAAGTCCAACGGATATTCGCTCGGCAGAGGAAGGGTGAGATGGAGCTGAGCCTCGGGCGCCCCTGCCTTCGGGGAGTGGACATGGTTGGCCAACCACCACGTCGCTGCCCCGGTGATCGCGACAGCCAGTACCACTGCCAGCGTTTGAGGCCACCGGGACCGGGCGGCCATCTCCGTTCCTCCGGCGGCGCTACTCGATCCAACGTCTTCCGTCCCCGCGAGGAGCTCGTCGATCGAAAGACGGGCGTCGCCAATATCGCGAAGACGGTTCTTCGGATTGCGCTCGAGGCAGCGACGCAAGAGGCGACGGATCGTCGCTGGAGTTCCCTCGGGCAACGTCTCTAGATCGATGTCGCCCTTGAGCACACCGGCGAGGGTCTCGGGAATCGTCTCGCCTTCAAAGAGTTTTCCGCCGGTCAGCATCTCGTACAACACGACACCGTAGGCCCAGATGTCGGCTCTCTTGTCGACTGCCTTGCCCGCCGCCTGCTCCGGCGCCATATAGCCGGCACTCCCCAGGATCATCCCCTGCACGGTGCCGCCCAGAGTCATGGTCGGGGAGTGGGTCAGCGCAACCGAGCCGGGCGCTGCACTCGCCTCGGAGAGCGGATCCATCGCCTTGGCGAGGCCGAAGTCCAGGATCTTGACCTGGCCATCTCCCGTCAGCTTGATATTGGCCGGCTTCAAATCGCGATGAATGATCCCTCGCTCGTGCGCGTACTCCAGCGCCTCGGCGATCTGGCGGGCGATCGGAAGAGCCTCGCTGACCGGAATCGCTCCCTCGGCAAGACGCTCGGCGAGCGTCGGACCCTCGACCAGCTCCATCACCAGGGCCGGCGCTTCTCCGCTCTCCTCCAGTCCGAAGATGGAAGCGATGTTCGGGTGATGAAGTTGGGCCAGGAGCTTGGCCTCCCGCTCGAAGCGCGCCAAACGCTCCTTGTCCTCGACGAACGCCTGCGGCAGGACCTTGATCGCGACGTCGCGCTCGAGCTTGGTATCGGTCGCGCGATAGACCTCGCCCATCCCGCCTGCGCCGATCGCGGCGGTGATCTCGTAAGGGCCGAGGCGGGTTCCGATCATTGCGCGGCTCTCACTTCCCGCTCGCCGGCGCGAGGCGCGGGAGCTGCTGCATCCAGTTCGTGATCACTTCGATCTGCCGCGGCCGGCTTTCCTCCGGCGTGTAGATGGCGATCACGCGGGAGCCATCCCGCGTGACGTCGTAGTCGCGGAACTCATCGTTGGGAGAGAAGGCGGTGGGCACTCGGAAGAGCGTGCGGGCCGGCTGGAGCTCGAGCTTCTCACCGGAGTGCGTCGCGACCACCCGTATCCCGTCGTCGTGCCGGAAGAAGATCTCGCCGTCGGCGGCCCAGAGCGGCTCGCGCCCGCCGTTCGCGGACACCTGCACGCGCCCCCCGGAGCCGTCGACCCGCTCGGCGTAAATCTCGTAGCGCCCCGATTCGTCCGACTCGTACGCCAGCCAGCGGCCGTCCGGAGAGAACGTGGGGTACTGCTCCGACGCCTTGGTGGCGCGAAAGGGGCGCGCCGGGGCGCTGCCATCGGTTGGCCGCAGATAGATGTCCAGGCCGGTTCCCTTCTCCGACCGCACGAAGGCCACCGTGCGGCCGTCGGGAGAGAGCCGGGGTTCGATCGTGTCCTCCGCCACCTTGTCCTTCCAGAGCGGCTGCCCGCTGTCGGGCGCTCCGACGGAGATTCGATACGGCGTATACGGTGGAACGTCAACGGTATAGATCAGCTCCTGGTCGTCCGCCGTCCAGACCGGGTCGAACTCGGCTTTGCCTCCGGTCGTCAGTCGCGACAGGACTCCACGGTCGAAGGACACCGTCCAGAGATCGCGGCTATCGCCGAGAATCGTGGTCGCCGCCTGGCGGCCGTCGTGCGAAAGACTCACGGTCCGGAATCGGCGGGCTTCATCGAGCACGTTCGTCCTGCGACCGTGTCGATCGATCCAGACCAATCGACTCGGCGGACTGGCGAGCGCTTCGGTGGCGTAGGCCAGCGTGCCGTCGCGCGCCACCGCGTAGTCCGCGTAGGCGGTCGACTGCGACGTCTGCACGTCGTCGATCACCGCTACGGCGGGTCCCGTCGCGACCGCTTTGACAGGATCGAACGGCAAGGCGTAGATCCGCTTCCCCTTGGCATAGAGCACGTAGCCGGTCGCGGCGTAGCGGGCGTCGAACCCCCCGTCGATGAGCCAGCGAACCCTGTTCGTCTCGAGATCGAGCACGCCGATGCGCGAAGTGTCCATCGGCGTGCGATAGGCGGTAAAGAGAATCCGCCGCCCGCCGGGCAGCGATTCCGGCCACCAGTGGCCGAGCACCCCCGCTGCATGGTCCGGCGTGGTCAGGCGCTGCGGGGTGCCGCCGTCGGCCGAGATGCGAAAGAGTCCGTCGGAGTAGCTCGGCGCGAAGACGATCGTCCCGTCCGAGAGCCAGCACGCGCCCCCTGCGCCGCTCATCCCAGCGAGCGAGAAGGGTCGACCTCCTTCCACCGGAACCTTGCGCAGCTTGTTGCGCGCGGCGAATCCGATCCACCGGCCGTCGGGCGAAAAGAAGGGATACTGTGCTTCATCGGTACCGGGAATCGCGACCGTCTCGGAATCGCCAAGCCGGCGGCGCAGCAGCTCCTGGTGGCCATCTTCCGACCCGGCAAAGACCAGCATCGAGCCGTCGGGCGAAAAGGCGAAGCGAGTGCTGCCACTGGCGCCGAGCTCCTGGTTGGACGCCAACCGGATCGCCAGATGCATCGGCGGCCCGGCAGCAGAGCTCCCGCGCCAGAGGAGCCGACCGGCAACGAGCCCGACAATTCCGACCACGACCGCCACCGTCGCGGCGACGATCCAGACGCCCCAGCCGCGGCTCTTGATGGCTTCGCCGGCGGCCGGAGCGAGGTTCCTCTCGTCCCGGTCCGTGCCATCGAGCACGTCGGCGATCACTAGCCGCGCGTCGGCGATGTCGTGCAAGCGGTTCTTCGGGTTGCGCTCGAGGCAGCGACGTAGGAGGCGGCGGATCGCCCACGGGGCGTCCTGCGGAAGCTTCTCGAGATCGATCTCGCCCTTGAGAATTCCAGCAAGGGTCTCCGGCACCGAGTCTCCTTGGAAGAGGCGCTTGCCAGTGAGCATCTCGTAGAGGACGACCCCGAAGGCCCAGATATCGGCCCGCTTGTCGACCGGCTTGGCCGCCGCCTGCTCCGGCGCCATATAGCCGGCCGTTCCCAGGATCATCCCCTGCACGGTTGCGCCGAGGGTCATGGTCGGGGAATGCGACAAATCGACGGAGCTCGATCCAGCCCCGGCCTCGGTGCCCTGGTCCATCGCCTTGGCTAGACCGAAGTCCAGGACCTTTACCTGGTCTTCACCCGCCAGCTTGATGTTCGCGGGCTTCAAGTCGCGATGAATGATTCCGTGGTCGTGCGCGTACTCGAGCGCCTCGGCTATCTGGCGGGCGATCGGGAGAGCCTCATCGATTGGAATCGGTCCCTCGGCAAGACGCTCGGCCAGCGTCGGCCCCTCCACCAGCTCCATGACGAGGGCTGGCGTCTCTCCACTCTCCTCCAGGCCGAAGATCGAGGCGATATGTGGATGATGGAGCTGCGCTAGCAGCTGCGCCTCGCGCTCAAAACGGGCCAAACGCTCCTCGTCTTCGACGAAGGCCGCGGGCAGAACTTTGATGGCCACGTCACGCTTGAGCTTGGTGTCGGTCGCGCGATAGACCTCGCCCATCCCTCCCGCGCCGATCGCGGCGGTGATCTCGTAGGGACCGAGGCGGCTGCCCGTGCTGATCACGGTCGACCTCCAGGAGCGGTTGTAGAGAATTCTCGGTACCAGTTGCGGTCGACCAGGATGCCATCGGGCCTCGTCTTCGCCTCTCCCTTATCGAGACGCTGCACCATCAAGAACGTCCCTTTCGGCGTAACGTCGAACCCTCCCGACGGATCCAGATGGGCCGTCGCCAAGTCGAACAACACCCGTGGAACACCGACCTTCGCCGTCTTCCCCGCAAGGTCGACCGGGACCGAGACCAGCGACCCCTTCTGCAGGAAATACAGCTCCTTGCCGTCGCCGCCGAAATGGGGTTCCGTTGCGGGATCGGAGGTCACCGGGGTCAACCCCTTGCCGCTCGGGAAACGGCGAAGTGAGATACTCGCGGGACCGAAGCCGGTCTTGTAAGCGAACCATTTGCCGTCCGGCGAGAAGTCCGGCGTGAGCGACTCGCCGTCGAAGAGCTCCCGCCACGCATCCGTGCCCTTTTCGCGGTACCGCGTCCTGTAGAAAGAGGTGACGAGATATCGCCCATCAGGAGACTCCAGGATGTACAGCGCCCTGTTGCTGAGCAAGCGCAGCTCGCCACTGCCGTCCGCGGCGCGCGAGCGCGCGTATCGGATTCCCGCATTGAAGGTCTCGAATAGGAGGTCCTTCCCGTCGCGACTCCAGACCGGAAGAATGTCGCTCCCGAGGCTATCTGTCAGCCGATAGCGGGCACCGCTCGCTCGGTCCACCACGAAGAGATCGGAGGCCGGGTCGCCGTAGCTTCCCCCAGCAGACACGACGACACGCCGGCCGTCCGGAGATAGCGCCGGATAGCGCATGTCGATCAGGCTGTCCCCGATCGCCTTCAGGATTTTTCCCTTCCGCCCCACCTCCACCAAGCGCTCCGGCGATTGGCTCACTCCGAACTTGCCCACGACCAGCGTACCGTCGCCAGAGATCGAGGCATCACCGTACGGCAGCACCCGAAACGGCTCGCCGGTTGTTACGAGGCGATCGAGCGAGAACGGGACGGCCCAGATGCCCCGCGCGCTCCGTCCCCCCGTTTCCCGGACGATCAAGTGCCCGGTCGGCGAGTACAAGGGGTCGAAGTACCGCTCCCCTCTCTGCTCCAGAATCACCTTCCGCTTTCCGTTGACAAGGGCCTCGATGCGCCCCCGTTGCACCTCTGCGAAGAGCAAGACCCGCCCCCCGGGAAGCCAACTCGGCCCGGTAAACGCTTCGCCTTTCCCCGCGGGAAGCAAGGGCTGCGCCGACCCACCGGAGAGCGGGATCGTGAACAGCCCCGCGGTCGCCATGCCGAGGACGAGCTGCCCGTCAGGTCCTTGCGCTACGCCCCACAGGAAACCCTCGTCCGGCAAGCTGCCGATCGGCTGAGGGTCACCGCCCGAGGTGGAGACTCGCCAGAGATCCCTCGTTCCCTCTCTTTGGCGGAGGACCACGAGCTCGCGTGAATCCCGAGTCCAGGTCTCGAGCAGGGCCGGCCACGGAAGATCGATCCGGCGCGCATCGAATCGATCGAGATTCCGGACCCAAAGTGCATTGCCTGAATCCCAGGCAATTGCTCGCCCGTCGGGCGAGATTTGCGCATGCCCCAGGCGTGTTCCCGCCGGTAGCTCAATGCGGAACTTCACCGGTCGCGCCGACTCAGCCGCCGCGGCTCCCCCAGCCGCCATCAGCGAACCCCCTCCGAGCCTCACCGCTCCGAGTGCGAGGAGAGCGCCCACCACCGCGCCTCCCGCTAGACCAAACCACAGAGCTCGGCGCTTCCGCGGAACCGGCTCGGAGACGGCATCCGGTGCTTCCTCCGGCTCCACCGCGGCGATCGCATCGAGCGCGATCCTCGCCTCGCCGATGTCGCGCAAGCGTTGCTTCGGGTGACGCTCGAGACAGCGGCCGAGGAGGCGGCGGAGCGCGGCAGGAACATCGTCCGGGAGACTCTCGAGGTCGATCTGTCCCCTGAGCACCCCCGCAAGGGTGTCCGGCACCGACTCGGCAGCGAACAGGCGCTTGCCGCTCAGCATCTCGTAGAGAACGACGCCGAACGCCCAGATGTCCGCCCGCTTGTCGACCGCCGATCCCCGCGCCTGCTCCGGTGCCATGTAGCCGGCGGTTCCCAGGATCATTCCCTGTACGGTGCCGCCCAGGGTCATGGTCGGCGAATGCGAAAGATCGACGGAGCCCGGAGCGCCACCGACGCCTGAGCCTGGATCCATCGCCTTGGCGAGACCAAAGTCCAGGACCTTGACCTCGTTATCTCCATTGAGATTGGTTAGCTTGACGTTCGCGGGCTTCAAGTCCCGATGGATGATCCCGTGCTCATGCGCGTATTCGAGCGCTTCGGCGATCTGGTGAGCGACCGGCAGTACCTCCTCCAGGGGCATCGGACCTTGCGCTAGCCGTTCGGCCAGAGTCGGACCCTCGACCAGCTCCATCACCAGCGCCGGCGCTTCCCCACTCTCCTCCAGACCGAAGATCGAGGCGATATGGGGATGGTGGAGCTGCGCTAGGAGCTGCGCTTCGCGTTCGAAGCGCGCCAGACGCTCTCTGTCTTCGACGAAGGCTGCCGGCAGGACCTTGATTGCGACCTCACGCTTCAGCTTGGTGTCGGTCGCCCGATAGACCTCTCCCATGCCTCCGGCGCCGATCGCGCCGGTGATCTCGTAGGGGCCGAGGCGGCTACCAGGCGCGATCGTCATGGCTCGTTCCCCGCATTCATCCGGCGCCAGCCCAGGAGGACTCGAACCGGCTCGGCCTGGACGTCGCTGGGGACGATGCTGGCGAGGAAGCGCGTGTCGTCCGCATTCGGCGCCAAGGCCAAGAGCCGTGCCCCGGGTGGAAAGAGCTGGTGTGGAA
>JBJKRB010000024.1:0-59869 GCA_046704885.1 Thermoanaerobaculia bacterium
AGGGTGGTCGTTCACTACCACGCGGAAGCCGAGAGAGCTCGAGAGCTTGTTGCCGACCTTCCCCGCGGCGGCCGTGCGATCGGAGCGGACCTGGCGGCGGCATCGGGGCCGTCGGAGCTCATCAAGCGGTGCAATGAGGAGGGGGAGGTTCTCACCAGCCTCGTTCACAGCGCGGCTTCGTTCGTTCGACACGCGCCAGAGACGGTCACGGTGGGGGAGTGGGATGCCATCTTTGCCCTCAATCTCCGCGCCTTCTTCTTCCTGGCGCAACAGCTCGTCGCGAACAAGCCGGAGGGAGAGGGGAATCTGATCGTGGTTTCAGACGCGGCCGCTCTCGAGCTCCCGGTCGCCTATCTGCCTCATAGCGTCTCCAAGGCCGCGCTCGTTCCGCTGGTTCGCGGGCTGGCGAAGGCGGTCGCACCTCGATTTCGTGTGAACGGCGTGATCCCGGGACCGGTGTTGGTTCCGTCGGGGACTTCGCAAGAGGAGGAGCGCCAGATCGCCGAGAGGACGCTCCTGAAGCGTCTGGGTACCCCAGAAGACGTCGCCCACGCCGTCGCTTACCTAATGAGCGCTGCATACACTACGGGCAGCTTCATCGAGGTTACGGGGGGCTCGCCCCTGTGGCGGGGGCAGCCTTCCCGTAGGGAGGGACGATGAGCATCCGACTCTTGCGCCGGTATTCTTTTAGCGCCAGCCATCTCTATCGGCGGCCGGAATGGAGTGAAGAGCAAAATCGCCGGGAGTTCGGGGCGTGTGCCAATCTTCCCGGGCACGGACACAACTACAGGCTCTGGGTTGAAGTGTCCGGGTCGCCGAGACCGGAAACGGGCTTCGTGATGGGCCTTGATGCGCTGGACCGCGTCGTGCGAGAGCACGTGATCGCGCGGGTCGATCACCAGCATCTGAACCATGCCCTTCCTGAATTTGCCGCCGGCGGGTCCATACCGAGTTGCGAGAACCTTGTTCTTTGGATCAAGGCGCACCTAGAGGGCTTTCTTCCTGAAGAGGCGACGTTGATCGCGCTGCGGCTCTACGAGGATGAGACCCTGGGCGCGGAGTGGCGCGTGGACGAGACCAAAGGGTAAACGAGGGGAAATGGGGAGATGCAATGTCGGCCACATGGCCCGATAACATAAGGTCCGATAAGATATATTATGTAAACCTCGAATCGCGAAGATCAACGGTTAGAGCCAATTTCGGCCCCTGTGCCCGAAGCGGGCGGTCGTTCGGTACTACCCCTCCGCCTTCGCCTCTTCTTGCAATTGAGCCAAGATCGACTCGAGCGCCGCGATCAAGTCTTCCCTCTCGACCGTACTCTTACGGAAGCTCAGGTTCACGGTAAACGACTTGTCAGGTGCGCGGAATTTGAATCGGTAGGGCTTGCGTCGAGCGGCATGGCCAGTGGATCGCTTCGCCTTCGCGTTCTCGCGCATTTCCTGCCGAAGGTCATCTCTGCTTAGGCCCTCGGTCGCCACACGCTCCACGAGAGCCAGCATCTCATCTTCGCTTCCCGCCTTCAGCACCTCGAGCAGGAGCGATTTCGACGTAATTCCTAGAGCTTCTAGAGACGATCGGACCCGCGGAGGAATGCTCAAAAGGGCCAGACTTTCGGTAATGACGCTGCGAGACTTCCCAACGGCATTGGCGATGTCCTCGTGCGTGTAGTCGTGACTCTGCGCCAGAGCCCGATACCCCTCCGCCTCCTCAAACGGAGTGAGATCCTTCCGCTGGAGGTTTTCGATCAGGGCGATCTCCCGAACTTCCTGTTCCTCGAGCTCCATCTCGATCACGGGGGCCTCGAAGAGACCGGCCTGGACGGCGGCGCGGTACCGCCGCTCGCCTGAGATGATTCGATAGGACGGGCTGGCGCCGGCCGTCTCTTCTTCTTCCGATGGGTCGGAGGCTTGACCGGCCGGACGCGAGCGCACGAGAAGAGGCTCGAGAATACCCTTGTCCTTGATGGACGCGACCAGGTCGCTCAGGTCCCCCATGCTTCCTCGTGGTTGCTCGGGATCGGGCTCGATCTGCGAGAGAGGGACCATCTTCCCCACCGGAACTTCGTGTCGGGCCGCGAGCTCCTCGACGAAATGGGCTTCGTGGCGCATCTTGACTCGCAGCGGCAGTCCGCGCCTCTTGGAGGGTTCAGACACGGCTTAGCACCTCCTCGGAAAGCTTGTAGTACTCGTAGGCCCCCGACGATCTCGGGGCGTAGGTGAACACGGACTCCCGGTACGCTGGGCTCTCCTCGAGGCGCACGCTCTTTGTGATGACGGTTTCGAAGAGCTTGTCCCCAAAGACCCGCGTCACTTGATCCTGGATATCCTTCGACAGAAGCGTTCGTTTGTCGTAGAGCGTTAGCACGGCACCAAGGATCTGCAGCTGTGGATTCGCCCGTGACTTGATCTTGTCGATCGTTTCGAGCAGGTCGTCTGTACCCTCGAGCGCAAAGTAGCTGGATTGAATTGGGATGAGCACATGGGTCGACGCGACCAGTGCATTGACGGTGATGATCCCTAGCGTGGGAGGCGTGTCGATAACCACGTACTCGTATCTCTCTAGGAAGGGGGCCAGAGCGTCCTTGAGGCGAAAATGGCTATCGATCTCCCCAAGAAGCCGAGCCTCGATCTTGGCAAGCGAGATCGAGGCGGGAATAAGGTCGAGGTTGGGAACCTTCTCCACGGGTCGGAGAACATCCTGAACCGAGACCTCCGGATCGGTCAGCAGTTCGTACACGGTCCGAGAGAGCTCGCTCTTGCTGAGGTACGACAGCGAGCTGTTGCCTTGCGGGTCGAGGTCCACCAAGAGAGTGCGGAGTCCCTTCGATGCAAGAGCTGCAGCGAGGTTGATTGCGGTCGTGGTCTTCCCCACTCCGCCTTTCTGGTTTGCGATGGACAGGATCATTGAGGAGTGAGTCTAGTCCCGGACGCAAGGCGTCGTCAAGGGATGCAGAGTCAGGTCTTCCCTCGAAGGAAGTCCGCGGATCGCGATGCATTCAGGGCAATGTCGGCGCGCCGACATTGTCGTTAAGTCATTGACTTATATGTACTTAGGAGATTCTGCGCTGTTGCGCTGCGAGCGTTTGTCGCTCGGTCACATCTTGTACTTGCCCAAATCGTCCTGCTCGAGGCCCTCAAACCATCGCTTGAGATTCTCGGCGTCATCGTCACCCTCGATACTCAGAGCCTGAGCGTTCTCGAGAACCTCCGCCCGCACGTAGATGGGGGCGGAAGAGCGAAGGGCAAGCGCAATCGCATCGCTCGGACGAGAGTCCACCTGCAACTCGCGGCTATCGACGCTAAGAAAGAGTTGCGCGAAGAAGGTGTTCTCGCGCAGGTCGGAGATGAGGACCCGATCGACCTTTGCGCCGAGCTCATCGAGCACCATGTGAAGCAGGTCGTGGGTCAAAGGGCGGGGGGGCTCGACTCCCTCCATTTGAATCGCGATCGCATTGGCCTCGAAGACGCCAATCCAAATCGGTAAGAAGAGCCGGCTCGCAAGGTCCTTCAAGATGATGATTGGAGCGTTCGACGAGGGGTCCAGGACCAACCCCTTGACCTCCATCTGAACCGTGTCGTTGGCCGTTCTCACGGCCCAATTCTGTGCTCTTGCGATGCCCGCGTCAAGCTCCGGCCGGTGATACTTCACTTCCGGCCAGGCTGTGGGGAAACGCTCGGTCGACCAGGACGTCGGTAAGGGTGCCGAGTTGCGGACCTTCGGAGGTGGCTGGCGAGAAGTGCACGATGCGGTGGCAAGGGGTACGGCCGGCGAAGGTCTTCTCTCCCATCTTCTTTTCCGTCACGAGTACTCTGAACCGCGTTCCGACCAGCCCCTGGTTGATCTCGGTCTGAATTCTCTCTTGCAGTGCGAAGAGTTGATTGAGGCGCCGGCTTGCGACTTCTCTGGGAACTGCCGGATATCTCTCTAGGAGCCGCGGTGCGGCGGTACCGGGTCGCTCCGAGTACTTGAAGGCAAAGATGGAGGCGTAGCGAACTTGGCCGATCAAGCTTAGGGTCTGTTCGAAATCTTGTTCGGTTTCGCCCGGGAAGCCCACGATGATGTCCGTCGATAGCGCAAGGTCGGTGCGTGCCGCGCGAAGGTCGCTGATGAGCTTGAGGTATTGGTGGCGGGTGTAGCCTCGGCCCATGAGACGAAGGATCTTGTCGGATCCCGATTGAACTGGTAAATGCAGATATGGACAAATGTTTCTGTTTCGACCTATCTGCTCCACCATGCGGGGTGTGAAATCCCGCGGGTAGGAGGTCACGAATCGAAGGCGCTGTAATCCAGGACGGGCCGAGAGACGCTCGAGGAGGTCCGCGAAGTCCAAAGAGTGGCGAGGATCTACCCAATGGTTGACGGTCTGCCCAAGGAGCTCGATTTCAACGAAGCCGCGCTCGAGCAGAGATTCGACCTCGCTTTCAATCTCTTCGATGGGCCTGCACCTTTCGGGGCCCCGGGTCTGCGGCACGATACAAAACGTACAGCGCTTGTCGCAGCCTTCGATGATGGTGACCATGCCCTTGTATTGCCCGTCTCGGCTGATGGAGTCAAAGGCAAAAGAGCGTTCGTCAGGGAAACCGGTCATGACCGGTCTGCTTCCCGCCTGGCGAGCGGCAAGGGCCTCGGACAGCTCGCCGACGCGAGCCGGGCCGAGAACGAAATCCAGCTCCTTGACCCGCTTGAGCGCGGTCTCCCCCACCTGCTGCGCGACGCAGCCGCAGAGGCCGATGCGGAGCGTCGGACGTGCCTGCTTGAGGCGGCGATACTCGCCAAGGCGAGAGAAGACCTTTTGCTCGGCTTTTTCTCGCACGCTGCAGGAGTTCAAGAGGATGATGTCGGCCTGTTCGGGGTGCGCCGCGGGCAAGAAGCCCGCCTGGCGTAGCTGGCCGGCCATCCGCTGGCTGTCAAGCTGATTCATCTGACAGCCCCAGGTTTCGATGAAATAGCGCTGCGACATCAAGAGGCCGGAGGTCCGCCGTTCGGTTCGACCACCTGCGGCTCGCCGGGCTGGGGGGCTGGTTTGGGCTCGTGGTCGGGTTTTGGCGCGGGTGGCGGTTGGAGGTCTATGCCTGCGCGCAGCCACCCCGCCGGAGCACCCGCCTTCCTCCCCTGCTCTAGCGCCGTAGCGAGCTCGGTTTGCGCATCTTTGGCGACCTTGCGAGCGGCTTCGAGATCGGCCAGCGCCTTGTCCCAGGCGGGCTTGATCTGCGAATCGCGGTAGTAGGGATCGTCCTCGGCGTAGAACTCTCGCCGCAGCTTGGCGACTTTCCCTTGTAGGGTCCCCTCTTGCGCCACCGCGTCGTGCCATCGACGCCGGATTTCGAGGACTCGATTCCGCCAATACTTTTCGGCTCCTGGAGCGTCTGCGTCGGGGGGCCCAGCGTTGGCAGCCGCCTTCTCGCTTCCGTCTGTTGATTCGATGGCGGCCTTCTTGCCCTTGTCTTTCGGGTACGAAGGCTTCGCTGTCGTCAGATCTCCGGTGGCGAACTTCTTGAGGTTGGCGTCCGTGATGACGACTGGACGAGCGCCTTCCTTGGAGCGCTCCTCGCGACGTTTGCGTTCCGCCTCGGAAGCTTCGAGGAGAGTCGTTGGAGTCTTCTCGGGCGAGTTCCCGCCGGGGTTAATGACCACGACCGTGTCCTTCACAGGGAGCGGTGGAACAGAATTCGCGGTCTGCTCCGGCTTGCTGGTCGCTGGCGAGACGGGAGGCTTCGGCACCACAGCCGCGGTGGTCGTCGGAACGGCGGGAGCGGTGCGCGAGGCTGACCGGCATCCAGCTGCCGAGGTTAGCCCCAAGACAGCGAGGGCGCAGAGGATTGCCTGGGTAATCGATGCTCGAGTCGGCCTCATCGTGGCTTCCGCTCCTAGTTCATTCGCCGAGGCAAAAAGAGACTCGGCCCTGACTTCTCTGTAGATTCTAACCCCGTCGATCGGCGGCGGCTGCTAGGTGAGGGCGTCGGGGCGCCAAGGTCAAGCGGACTCTGAAGCCCTCGAGTCGCTGGAGCGCTCTTCGAGCGAGGAGTTAAATTCCGCGACCGCGGCTTCTACCTCATCCGCCGTTTCGAAAGCGAGACACCGCCGAGCGAGCTCCTCGAGCTCCGGGGACCTGGTTAGGCTGACAACGCGGCGCACGGCGGGAATCGAGTGGGGCGCCATCGAAAATGTGCGTAGCCCGAGCCCCAGCAAGAGGGGAATGGAGCCCGGATCTCCACCAATCTCTCCGCAGATCGATGCCTCGATGCCGCTTTCCTTGGCGGAACGAACCACCCAGTGAATCATGCGTACGATCGCGGGATGGAAGGGTCGACAGAGGTAGGAGACATTCTCGTTGTTTCGGTCAACCGCGAGGGAGTACTGCACCAGGTCGTTTGTGCCGATTGCGAAAAAGTCGACCTTGCGGGCGAAGACGTCCGCAATGATCGCGGCGGAGGGGACTTCGATCATTACACCGAGCTGAAAATCGCGCGAGAAGGGTGTTCCTTCCGCCTCGAGCTCCCCCATGATCTCCTCTGCGAAAGCACGGAACTGAGCCACTTCGTCGATCGATGACACTAGTGGCAACATGATCCGAAGATCGCCGAGCCGGGCGGCTCGGAACAATGCCCGCAGTTGCTGTCGGAAGACGTGGGGACGGGCGAGGGTCAAGCGAATTCCACGTAATCCGAGAACCGGATTGTCTTCATGGGTCTCCAGTACCTCGCGTGCAAGCTTGCGGCCCCCGAGGTCGAAGGTGCGGATCACCACGGGATTTGGGGCCATGGTCTCCAGGAGCGTCTTGTAGAGAGCCAGGTGATCTTCTTCGCTGGGTAGCCGAGGACTTGACTCGATGTAGAGAAATTCGCTCCGGTAGAGCCCGATTCCAGCGGCTCCGACACGGCGGGCAGCCTTCAGCTCTTCCGGCAGGTCGATGTTCGCCATCAGCGCAACGGGGACGCCGTCGGCTGTGCTACAGGTCGTCGAGGGGGTCGCGAGGAGTAATTCTTCCTCCTCCTCGCGGGCGCGCTGGAGGGCTCGGTACCGGTCTAGCACCTCGGGGGTCGGATGAAGGATCACGCTGCCGTTGTCACCGTCAACGATGACCGGATCTTCCGTTGTCACGAGACGCGTCACCCCTTCGAGGCCGGCGACCAAAGGGAGGCGTAACGAGCGCGCGATGATCGTCGTGTGGGAGGTCGGCCCCCCGGCATCCACCGCGAACGCGACGACCTTGGCTCGCCCCAAGCGCACGGCTTCGGACGGAGTCAAATCGTCGGCGACGATCACGAGATCACCCTCGAGCTCGGTGATCTCGTGGTGGGAGAGCCCCTTCAAGCTGTGCAAGAGGTAGCGGCCCACATCACGGAGATCGTCGGCACGTTCACGCAGGTGCGGGTCGTCAAGCTTAGAGAACCGTGCACCCAGCTCTTCCGTGGCTTTGTGCACAGCCCACTCCGCGTTTACTCTCTCCGTGCGAATTCGATCGACAATCCGTTTGAGGAAGCTCGGGTCGGCCAGGAGGAGAGCGTGGGCCTCGAAGATGTCGGCGAGCTCGTCTCCCAGGAGCTCGGCGACCTTCCCGCGAGTTCCGCGCAGCTCCCCCAGAGCGTTGTCAACGGCGGAATGAAAACGGGCGACCTCCGGCTCGATCTCACTCTCGGGTAGCGGAAGCCGATAAACGGCGCTTTGGCGCGACTCGAGGCATACCGCCCGGCCGATGCCGATTCCACCCGATACGCCCATACCGCTGAGCACCTGCATCTCGGTCTTGTGTTCGCTCATCAACTCTCTTCTCCGAATCGATCGGCGACGAGACCAATCACGGCCTCCAGCGCTTGCTTCTCGTCCTCGCCTTCGCAACGCACGAGAACGTGGCTACCCTGCCCCGCGGCGAGAAGCAGCACTCCCAGGATGCTCTTCGCGTCGACTTCTTCTCCATTCCTGAGCAGGAAGACACGCGATTGGAAGCTCCCTGCGAGATGGACGAGCTTGGCCGCGGCGCGGGCGTGTAAACCAAGACGATTGACGATCTCCACGTCCCTCTCGACCATCAATCTTCGTCCTCGGATCGATCACGCTCTCCTTCCGGCCGGCAGATGCTGGCTTGTCCCTTGTGCTGGATCCAATCCGCCAGGGCCGTGACCGAGCGTTCGGGCATGCCGAGACAACCCAGTCGGACGACCATGGGCAAGTTGACCCCGGTAACGATCTCGACTCGTCCCGGCTCACGAAAGGTCAGTGCCACGTTCGTTGGAGTGCCGCCGAACATGTCGGTCAAGATCAGGACCTCCGCCCCGGAACCGAGCCGATCGAGAGCACCTTTGACCTTGCGGCGGCCCTCTTCGATCGTGTCGTTCCACTCGAGATCGAGCGCCGAGAAGCTCGGCATGGATCCGGCAATCGTTCGCGCTGTCCGCAGGAGCTCGTGCGCGAGATTGCCCTGCGTGAGAATCAGCACTTTCGTCATGCAAACGCCTTCAAATTTTCCGCCTGCTTGAGCCGCACGGCTGTGGTGTCCTTCGAGTCAGAAGATGCGATTGTTCGCCCTATCGCGGCATGCTTTCAACGACTGATGTCTCTATGGAGGAGTCGAATCGGCCAGCCGTCCGCTTCAAGTCGAGGTTGCAGTCTCTCACACACGGCCACCGAACGGTGCTTGCCTCCCGTACAACCGATGGCGGTGGAAAGGTAGCTGCGATTTTCTTTTCTGTAGAGCGGAAGAAGATAGAGAAGCAGGTCGGCCAGGCGGTCCACGACGGTCCCGAATTGTGGCTGCTCGGCGAGAAAGGTCTGTACGGCTGCGTCCTTCCCCGTCTTCTCCCTCAGTCCTGGCACGAAGTGAGGGTTGGGCAGAAAGCGGACGTCGAAGAGCAGGTCCGTTCCGTAAGGGATCCCATACTTGAAGCCAAAACTGACGAGCGAAACCACCATCCTCGGCGCCAGATCCGGACCGCTCGAAAACTCACGGTAGACCTGGTTGCGGATCTCATGGACCGACCACTCGCTGGTATCAAAGATGCGGTCAGCGCTGGCGCGAAGATCCGCGAGAAGCTGTCGCTCGAGCCGGATTCCCTCGATCACCGGGCGGTCGCCGGCCAGAGGGTGCGGACGTCGAGTCTCCGAGAAGCGGCGCACCAGAGCCTCGTCGGACGCCTCGAGAAAGAGAAGCACCGGATCGACCTGGGAGCGGTCGATCTCGGCGAAGAGCCGCGGCAAGGCCTCGGCGAAGCCGGGGGCGCGCACGTCCGTGACCACCGCGAGGCGATCGAAGCCGGCCGCAACGCGCAGTGGTTGAGCGAGAAACTCCTGGAGGAGCGGAAGCGGGAGATTGTCGATCGTGTAGTAGCCCAGGTCCTCAAACGACTTCGCGACGGTACTCTTGCCCGAGCCCGAAAGGCCGGTGATCAGAACCAGTCGGGCCCTATCGCTTGGGACTTTCGCGATCTCGTTCAATTTGCTCCTCCAGCTTGCGGGCAAATTCGCGAGCTGAATGGTGCCCTTGCAGCTTCAACACGTGATTGCGGGCGGCGATTTCCACCAGGATGGACGTATTGCGCCCCAGCGCGATCGGCATCTTGAGGTAGGGACAGGGCGTTTCAAGGATCGAATAGACGGTCTCATCGAGCCCTAGGCGGTCGTAGGGATAGCCCTCGACCCAGGTTTCGAGCTCGATTACGAGATCGATCGATTTGCGCTCTCTGACCGCGGCCAGGCCGAAGAGATCCTGAACGTTGATGATACCCAGGCCCCTGACCTCCATGTGGTGGCGCAAGGGGGCGTCGCAAAATCCCACGAGGTCGCCATTGGGATACCGTTTGATGGTCACTCGATCATCGGCAACCAAGCTGTGCCCCCGAGCGAGCAGGTCGAGCGCCGCTTCGCTCTTGCCCACTCCACTACCTCCGATCAGGAGGACGCCTAGGCCATAGATATCGAGCAGAACGCCGTGCAGATGAGTCGAGGGGACAAGCCGATCCTCGAGGAAGAAGCTGAGCTGCTTGATGACCGTCGACGACAACGCCGTCGACGAGAGGACGGGAATCTCACGTCTCTCGCAAAGATCGAAGAGCTCGGGCAGCGGCTGAAGCCCCTTGGTCACCACGAAGGTGGGAATCGGCAAGGCGGTGATTTGGGTCAAGCGCTCCAGGCGCTCATCTTCTTGAAGGGTCTTCAGGTACTCGATCTCGCTCTCGCCGATGATCTGGACACGCCCCGGCTTGATATAGGCGTAGTACCCGGCGAAGGCCAAACCCGGTTTCTGTACTCGCGGGTTGGTGATCTGGTTGTCCAGATGCCGTCCACCGGTGAGCACCCGGCAGTGGAGCTCGGCGAGCTCGCTCCCCAGCAGCTCACGGACTTCGACGAATCTGAGACGCTCCTCCGCCAACTACGATCCTCCGTCCACCAGCAGTGCATAGATCTCCTCGGCGGTCTCGAGGTGTCGAATCCGACGGATGTGTTCATCCGACTTGACCCATCGCGAGATTGCGGCGAGGGACTGCAGGTGTTCGGCGGGAGAGTCTAGTGGAGAGAGTACGAGAAAGATCACCGACACCGGCTCCCGGTCGACGGCGTTGAAGTCGACCGGCGGGTTGCACAGGCCAACCGCGAGAGTCACGTGGTCGAGCCCACTCACCTTGCAATGCGGTATCGCCACTCCGCCGCCGATTCCGGTCGAGCCCAGCTCTTCGCGTTCCTTGAGGAGGTGGAAGAGGTTGTCGGGGTCTTTGACCACCCCACTGCGAGCGATCTGCTCAGCCATGGCGTGGAGGACCGTGCTCCGATCCTCCCCGTGGAGGCGGGGGAAGATGAGCTCCGGCCGAGTGAGCGATTCCAGGCGCATCAATTCATGGCTCCGGCGATATAAGACCGAAGTTCTCGTCGCGCCGGCGGTAGAGAACACTGATCCGGTCGTTGGTGGAATCGCGGAACACGAAGAAGTCATTCTTCGACCCCTCGAGCTCGAGCGCGGCTTCTTCGATCGTCATTGGCTTGATCCGCAAGTAGCTGTTCCTAATGATACGCGGAGTTTGCCCGGCTTCAAGACTGCTCGCTTCGAGCACCGCGAGCGGCCACTGGTGACCATCCTGCCGGTCTGCCCTGCGGCGCTTGTCCATGAACTTCTTCCGACCTCGCCTCGCTTGCTTCGCGATCTTGTCCACCGCCACGTTGATCGCATCCCGAGGCGTCTCGGTAGCTTCCCGCGCGTTGAGCTCGCCGAAGCGGTGCACGACGTGCAAATCGGCCACGATCAGGTGCTTCTCGACCTCGAGCGCCACCCTGATCTCGATTGGTTCCTCCAGAAACTTCGCAATTTTCGAGAGCTTCGCTTCCGCGTAGGAGCGAAGGTCTTCGTCAATGTTCGTGTTACGCGCCACGTATTCGATATTCATAGCCGTATTTTTTGGCCTCCTGAACGGCTCGCGATCGGGTCGTTCATCAGAAGATTCGCTTTCTCTGGGTCGACGAGGGGATGCCCAACTCGTCGCGATACTTGGCGACGGTCCGGCGGGCGATGTTGATCCCTTCGCGATTGAGCCTCTTCATCAAGTTGCTATCGGACAAGGGCCTGCGAGAGTCCTCATTGTCGATGAGCTCTTGGATCTTCTTCTTGACCGTGAGCGAGGAGATGTCTTCCCCGTAGTCGCGATCGATCCCGCTGTGAAAGAAAAACTTCATAGGGAAGACCCCTCGCGGGGTGTGCATGTACTTGTTGGAAACGACTCGACTCACCGTCGATTCGTGCATTCCTATGTCGTCAGCGACGTCTCGAAGGACCATCGGGCGCAAGCGGTCGATCCCGTGCTCGAGGAATGCCCGTTGTTGGCGCACGATCGAGTTCGCGACCTTGTAGATCGTGCGTTGGCGCTGATCGAGGCTCTTGATCAACCATACGGCGGAGCGCATCTTGTCCTTGAGAAACTGTCTCGCTTCGGTTTGACGTCCGTCCCGGCGCAAACTCTGAAGCATACGCCGATAGGAGCGGCTGATTCGGAGCCGTGGCATTCCATCGTCGTTGAGCTGAATCACGTAGTCGTTCCCGACTTTGATCACCGCAACGTCCGGTTCGATGTAGGACGGCCGATCGGTCGAAAAGCCTCGCCCGGGACGGGTTTCGAGGGCACGAATGATCTCGACGACGGGCTCGAGGTCGGCTAGCGGGACTCCGAGCTGCTTGGCGATCGCAGGAAACTGGCGCTTCAGAAAGAGCTCCCAGCATTCGTCGATGATCCGCCAGGCCAGGCTCGCCTTGTCCTCTCCTTGATGCTCGAGCTGTGCTAGAAGGCTGGAGCGCAGATCAGGCCACCCGATGCCCGGTGGGTCGAAGCCGCGGACCAGGCGCAAAGCCGCTTCGACCTCTTCGCAGCTCGTCTCCACGCCATCGACTCCGTCGACCATCTCACGGATCTCCTCGGCGGTCGCCACGAGAAATCCGTCGGGGTTGAGGTTGCCGATGATGAGCTCGGCGATCTCGACCTCACGCTGGGGCGTATCGCTCATGTGGAGCTGCCAGAGCAGATGATCGTATAGATCGGGTTCCTGGGTCAGGCTGTTTTCGATCGGAGGGGCTTCGCGCGGCTCGACACCCCGGGGCTCCGTACCGTTCTCCCAGTAGTCGTTGAAGTAGGCCTCGAGGTCGATGTCGTTCATCGACTCCTCGTGATCCAGCTCGTCGCCTTCGGCGGTGTCGCTTGCCGCGTCCTCGGACGGGCGTTCGTCCTCGACGCCCTCCTCTACCTCCTCGAGCAGCGGATTTTCCACGATCTCCTGGGTCAGGAGGTTCTGCAGCTCCATCCGGGTCATCTGCAGCAGCTTGATCGCCTGCTGCAGCGAAGGCGTCATCACCAGCTTTTGGCTGAGCTTGAGAGAAAGCTTCTGTTCTAACGCCATCGTTTTCGTCTACTCATGTCAGAGGATGAACTCTTCTCCCAGGTAGATTTTGCGAACCTGGGGGTCGTTCGAGAGCTCAGACGGGTCCCCGGCGCGGAGGATCGCGCCGTTGTTGATGATATAGGCGCGATTGGTGATTTTCAAAGTTTCACGGACGTTGTGATCGGTGATCAGCACGCCGATTCCCATACTGCGCAGGTGGCGGATGATTCCTTGAATATCGAGCACCGCGATCGGATCGATACCGGCGAAAGGCTCGTCCAGCAAGATAAACGAAGGAGCGATCGCGAGAGCGCGAGCGATCTCCACCCGTCGCCGCTCGCCGCCTGACAGAGAGTAACCCTTCGTGTGACGCACCGTTTCAAGACCGAAGTCGCGAAGCAGCTGGGCGATTCGGCGTTCTTGTTCCGCGTGCGAGATGTCGATGGTCTCGAAGATTGCTCGCAGATTGTCTTCGACCGAGAGCCGGCGAAAGATTGATGGCTCCTGGGGGAGATAGCTGATCCCCTGCTGCGCTCGCATGTACATTGGGACCTCGGTGATGTCGTCCTCACCGAGGAAGACCCTGCCGGAGTCCGGGGGGATCACACCAACGACCATGTAGAAGGTCGTGGTCTTGCCGGCGCCGTTGGGCCCGAGAAGGCCCACGATCTCTCCCGCCGCGACCTCGATCGATACGTCGCTGACAACGGCGCGGCCCCGGTAGACCTTGCGAAGCCCCTCGGTGCTGAGATGGAGCCTATCGCTCACCGTTCGGGCTCTTTTCCTTGGTCGGCACGGCTTCTGGTTTCTGGTTGCCGTTGCCGGAGTCAGCCTTCATTTCGATTGCGCCGGTAGCGAGGTTGTAGATCAACTTTCTGCCTTTAATGTCGGTACCTTGCGCATCCGTCAGGTGGACCGGGCTCCCCGTGACCGTGGCCTCGCTGCTTTGCGGGAGATAGATCGCGTCTTCTCCTTTCACCTTCCGGTGGCTGACCGGGTCGTCGATCGCCACGCCGTCGGTGCACTCGACTCGGTCGATTTCTCCTTTCGCCGTCTCGCGCGCCTGAATGCGACCGCACGCGAGCGTTCGCCCCCCCTGACGGGCTTCCGGCGTCCCCGTGTAGATCAGCAAACGTTTGCCTCGATTGTAAGAGAGGGCGTCAGCCGTGACTTCGACCGGCAGAGACTCGATCGCCGTGGTCGCTGTGCCGGCTGTTTTCGTCGCGGCAGAGGCCGGTTGCCACACCGATTTGACACTGCCCGTCGCCTCGAGCGTCTGCTGTTTCGGGTTACCGTGCAGGCGATCCGCCAACAAGAGGTCCTGGCCTCGCCAGGTTCGCACCTTTCCGTCGAAGGCGTAGGCCGGTGGGGAGCTGCTCCAATGAGCGCTCTCGGCGACGATGTGGGCCGGCCCGGCCGACTCGCTCATCGGTCCGCGCGGAAGGAATTGCTCGGCCCCTTCCCTCGAGCTCACCTCAACACCGCCCGTCGCCGACATCGTCGTCGACGTGGAGACGATGCGCGGAGCGTTGAGCTCGCCGTCCCCACTCAGGATTTGAGCCGGTGCTCCCTGCAGCTGAAGCCGTCCCGTGGCCGCTTCGTAGGTCCCCTGGTTGCCGCGCCCCTGCATCTGTCCCTGGTGAAAGTCGACAGCTCCAAACAGGTCGATCTTGTTCAGGTTGCCACTCGGATCGAAGGTTGCGTCGATCGTGTCGCTACAGATAAGACGCACGACGAAGTCCGGAGCGAAGGTGAAGCCCTCGCGCAGAGTGCTCGGCGGAGCCGTGTGGATTGCGCTCAGACTGCCCTTGGTGAATCCCGCATTGATGTATGGCGAGGTGAGCCGATCGGCTTCGCCGCTTCGATCACGAGCCACCAGCGTCACATCCTTGTCGCCACCCTCTTGCGATTCGAGGGCGAGCCGCTCGGGAGATCCCTGGTCATCCAGGGCGAGAGAGAAGTTCCAGCCATCGCCTTCCACGACACGGTCGTTTCCATCCTCCGCCGCCTGCTGGAGCTCGAGATGAACGCCCCAACGACCACGTACGAATTGGAGATGGTGGCCGGAGGCGGAGAAGAAGAGGCTCGCGACGGGTGATTCAAAGGAGAGATCGTCACGCTGGAATCGCACATTGCCGGTTGCTCGCAAGAGATCGAGCGTCCGGTTGGCGCGTATGCGATCAGCGGTCATCGAGATCAGGTGCTCGGCCCCCGGCCGGCTGTGAACGGTGATATTCCCCAGGAGATCATAGATTCCACGTTTCAAGTCGGCGCGGAGATGATCCGCCCGTCCCTCGAGATCAGGCGCGATCCCGAAAGCGACAGGTCCAACGCTATTGAGCCTGGTTCCCTCATTCGCCAGTATCGCCTTGTCCGTTCGCAACGTCACGCCGTCTTGCGCTTTAACGGAGACGTTTCCTTCGAGCGTCGCTTCCTTGCTTCCCACCTGATACGTTCCCTGCCGGCTAGTCAGCTCGAGGGGTGAGCCATTGGCACGGAAGAAGGTCAAGCGCACACCGCGCAAAACCATATTCTGATCGCGGTCGGAAAGAATCTTTTGTCCGCGAATTCGAAACAAAGGCCTCTGATCCCGCGTCACCTGATAGTCAAAACCCTCGCCCTTGAGGACGAGATTCCCGGTGGGCGCAGCCTGCGCTGGCACCGGCCGTGGAGCCTGTTCCCGCTCTTGCGCGTGCCGCCACGCGAAGAGGCTCACGAGGCTTCCGGCGACGAGCACGAGAGCCAATAAGAGGAGACCCCGCAGACGGTGGATCTTTCGGGTTCGAAAAGAGCGATTCCGCATGATTTCAGGACCATTCTACGATTACCCGTCGCTCTTCTCCGGCGCCGGCGCTGTCCATCACCCCTAGCCGCCGGCGTGAGTCGGCCCCGACGGTGCTTCAGCCCAGGGACGCGCCTCAACGAGTCGGAAACAGGGCTCGTCGTGGTAGCGGTCGAGCTCTACGTGTCCAAGGGCTTCGAAGGTTCCATCGAGATCCTCTCTGCGTTCCGCCCACCGCCAGCCAACCAGTCTCAGACGGCGGCCCGGTTTGCCCGCATCCTCCGCAAGCGCTTCGACATGCCCTCGCCCGAAAATGCGTGGTTCCTGGACGAGTCGAAGGGGCGCAAGGCGCGCCCGCGGTTGAGGGTTCGCCGTTCCGAACGGCTCCAGCTTGGCCAAGTCGTCGATGAGGCCGCGGTTGATATCGGAAGGCGTCAGCTCGAGCTCGTAGGTCATGTTCCCTTCCAGGAGGTCGGATGGCCAACTGGAGGCGGCCTCGACCCAGGCCGAGCGCAGCTCGGGAAGCTGCCCTTCCGATACGGTCAGGCCGACGGCGGCTCGATGGCCCCCGAAGCGTTCCAGCTTGGAGGCCCAAGGAGCGAGAAAAGCATGGAGGTCCACCCCCTTGACGCTTCGGCCCGAGCCTCGGGCAATGCCTTCCCGCACCGCGAACAGGAGGGCTGGCCGGTGAAACCGTTGCGTCAAGCGGGTCGCGGCGATTCCGACGACCCCAGGATGCCAATCGTGGCTCCAGAGAACGATGATTCCAGGGGTTTGCCGGTCGGCGAGGACCTCCCGCGCTTCCGCCACAACGGTGGCTTCTTCCTCCTGGCGTTCGCGATTGAGACGTTCGAGCTCCTCGGCGACCTCCCGGGCGCGGCGGGAGTCGCGCGTCAGGAGAAGGCTGAGCGCAAGGTCAGCGGAAGCGAGTCGCCCCGCCGCGTTGAGCCTCGGCCCCACGCGCAGCGCCACGTCCTTGGCGGCGAGCGGGGGGCGAAGGCGCGCCGTTCGCATCAGAGCTTGGAGACCAGGCGAGCGGGTATTCGGGAGCGCCCTGAGGCCCAGAGCCGCGATCGTTCGGTTCTCGCCGGTGAGGGGCACCATGTCCGAGATCGTTCCGAGACACGCTACGCGCAATAGACCATCAGTTTCGAAGGCTCTCTTGGACAGCCCCGCGAGTGCCATGGCCACCTTGAGGGCAAGGCCGGCTCCGGAGAGATCCTGGAAGGGGTAGGAGCCCTGCCGGCGGTGCGGATTGATCTCGATCGCGCGCGCGGGCAGGGGAAGACCGGGACGGTGATGATCGGTCACGATCACGTCCACTCCAGATTGGAGAGCCGATTTTACGGGTTCGATCGCCGTGCTCCCGCAATCGCAGGTGACGATGAGGCCAGCTCCCCGTTCCGCCGCCCACCGGACGTGAGACAGCTGCAGACCGTACCCATCGCGCAAGCGATCCGGAATCACCATCTTCACCTTGGCGCCGAGGACCTGGAAGACGGCAGCGAGGATCGCCGTGCTGCTGACCCCGTCAACGTCGTAGTCACCGACGACAACGATCAGCTCTCCGTTCTCGATCGCCCTACGAATCCGTTGTACCGCCTCTTCCATCCCGGGCAACAGAAGGGGGTCGTGGAGAGACTGGGCACAAGGCGAAAGGAACGCCCGGGCGCCCTCGGGCGACGTGACTCCCCGGCGCGCTAGGAGCTTCGCCAGCAATGGCTCGACCCCGGATGCGATCAAGTCGGCGAATTCAGGCGGCGGCTCGAGCTGTGTCCAGCGAGGGCCGGAGGGAGTCAGCTTCCCTCCTCGTAGTACCCGATCTTGCGGAAGCGCTGATAGCGATGTTCGAGGAGCTTGTCCACGGGCAGCGCGGAGAGCTCTTCAAGGGTCTTGCCGATCGCGGCGCCGATCCGTTCCGCCGCGAGCGCGGGGTCGGTGTGCGCTCCACCAGAGGGCTCGGCAATAATCTCGTCGACGACCCCGAGCTCAAGCAGGTCTGGGGCCGTGATTCTCATCGCTTCCGCCGCTTCCGACTTCTTGTCCTGGTCGCGCCAGAGAATCGCGGCGCAACCTTCAGGGGAGATCACGGAGTAGACGGAATACTCGAGCATGAAGACTCGATCGCCAACCCCCAAAGCTAGCGCTCCCCCACTACCGCCCTCGCCCGTGACCACCACGACGATAGGTACCGGGAGTCGCGCCATTTCAACTAGGTTCCTGGCGATTGCCTCCGCCTGCCCTCGCTCTTCCGCGCCGATTCCCGGGTAGGCCCCGGGGGTGTCGATCAAGGAGATGATGGGCCGGCGAAACTTTTCGGCCAAATGCATGAGGCGTAGCGCCTTGCGATAGCCTTCCGGACGTGGCTGTCCGAAGTTGCGTTGGATTCTTTCTTTGGTGCCTCGACCCTTCTGGTGACCGACCACGACAACGGGCCGACCGGCGAAGCGAGCGAGCCCCGCTACGATCGCTGGATCATCGGCAAAGCGCCGATCGCCGTGCACCTCGACCCAGTCTTCGAACAAGCGAGCCACGTAGTCGAGGGTATAGGGGCGATCCGAATGCCGCGCGATGAGCGTCTTGTCCCAGCGCGAGAGATGGGAAAAGATCTCCTTGGTCTGTTGGTCGAGCTGCGCGCGAAGCTTCTGCAGCTCCTTTTCATGGTCGCTGCCTTCCGGGTAGCTTTCGAGCTCCTGGATCTTCTGCCGCAAGATGTTGAGCGGTTCTTCGAATGGGGTGTCCGTGACGGCCATGGGCGGATTGCCAAAGTAGCAAATCGGCCTTCCCGGCGTCAATGAGAGTCCGCGGACAAGGCTCGCCAAGGATCCACACCCTCGAATGACAGACCTCGGTGCCATGAATGATCCACCCCTGGCTTCGCCACCGATTCACGTCGTCCTCTTCCGGCCGGAGATCCACTGGAACACCGGGAACGTGGGGCGTACCTGTCTCGGGGTCGGAGCGCAGTTGCACCTGGTTCGTCCGCTTGGATTCCAATTGAGCTCATCGCGGTTGCGTCGCGCGGGCCTCGACTACTGGCCCCGCGTTGCGCCACGAGTATGGGACGACTGGAAGACCTTGGAGCGACAGCTTCCAGCGATGGGATCCTCGAGATTCTTCTCGCCCGAGGCTCCCAAGACCTACTGGGAGGGCGACTACTCAGGGGAGGTTGTCCTCGTCTTTGGATCGGAGAGCGTTGGCCTTTCGAAAGAGATCCGCAACCGCTACAGCGATCAGCTCTACTCGATACCCATGATCGACCCGGAGCTACGTTCCCTCAATCTATCGACCACGGCGGCCTTGGTGCTTTATGAGGTCGAACGCCAACGACGTGCTTCCAATCGTCCATGAATTCAGGCACAATAGCGGCGCTATGCATGCCAGCACCGAACAAGCGGTAGTGCCGTCTCTGTATACGACCTGGGAGGTTCGCGCCTGTCTCCCCAACGGGTGGACGGTCAAAAACGACGACGAGCTGTTGGGGAAGTGGGACGCCTCTGGACAGACCTGGAGACTTCGTCTGTTTGACGGAGCCGATGTCGAATGGACGCTCGAGGTCAAGCGCTCGGACATCGACAAGCTGGGGAGAAGTGACGCGCTGCGGGGATCGATGAATCGCCTGTACCGCGATGCGCTAGGTTGAGGATTCGACGTGCGCGCCTAGCTCGGCTTCTTTGACGGCCGGCTGCCAGGTTTCTCCGCTGTCCCGCCTTCCTTGCACAAGGGGCACCCGTCCGGCTCGAAGGTCGGAAGATCCAATCGCAACAGAGAGATGAAGGGAACCGTGAAGGGCGTTTCCCGGTCCGCCCGGCGGTCGATGATGGCGGCCATGGCCACAACGGAGCCGCCGGAATCTTTCACCGCTTCCGCCGCTTCCAGGGTAGAACGACCAGTGGTGATCACATCTTCGACGATCACCGTGCGCTCTGCCGGGCTTGCGGTGAAGCCTCGGCGCAGGCGCATGTCGCCATCGACTCGTTCGGTGAAACGAAACGGCACTGCGAGGTAGCGGGCCACCTCGTAGCCGATGATGATCCCACCTAAAGCCGGAGAGACGACCGCTTCAATGCGCTGGGTTTGAAGCTGTCGTCCGAGCGCTCTGCCGATCCTCTCCGCGCGTTCCGGATCTTCGAGAAGAAGCGCACATTGCACATAGGCGGAAGAGTGACGTCCAGAGGAGAGCTCGAAGTGTCCGCGCTTGAGAGCTCCGCTCGCGGTGAGGAGATCGAGCAGCTCGCGCCGCTCCAAATTATCAGCCAACTTCACGTCAATCGCCCTCCGGCCTTTCGATTGCGTACTGCTCCATCTTCTTATAGAGGTTGCTCCGCGGCGTCCCGATGAGCTCTGCCGTCCGGGTTACGTTCCAGCCATTCTCCTCCAGCTTCTTGAGCAGGAAGAGACGTTCCGCCTTCTCACGCATTTCGCGCAAGGTCGGAGCCGAAAGAATCGTGGACGTAAGCTCTCTTTCGCTGCCGCCGACCGCGGCGGAGACATCTTGGCGTGAGACCTCGCCCCCCGGGCTCAAGATCAGGAGGCGCTCAACGAGGTTTCGTAGCTCACGAACGTTGCCTTTCCACGGCAGCTGCGACAGCTCCTCGAGCGCCTCCCCGCTGAACGCCTTGGTCGGATAGTTGTTTGCCAAGGAGTAGCGACGCACGAAGTAGTCCACCAAGACCGGGATGTCTTCCAAGTGCTCGCGCAGAGGCGGGGTTCGAATCGGAACCACGTTGAGGCGGTAGAAGAGATCCTCGCGAAAGCGTCCGTCCTTGATCTCGCGGGAGAGATTCCGGTGTGTCGCGGCGACGACTCGAACATCCACGCGAGCAACGCTCCCGGCGCCGACCGGCTCGACCTCGCCATTTTGCAGCACACGCAAGACCTTGGCCTGCGTGCGTGCCGACATGTCGCCGACCTCGTCGAGAAAGATCGTTCCCCGGTCCGCCGCGACGAACTTGCCCACTTGCTTGCGTACGGCACCGGTGAAGCTCCCTTTTTCGTGGCCGAAGAGCTCCGATTCGATCAGCTCTTCCGGGATCGCGGCGCAATTGACTTGGACGTACGGTTGATCGCGCCGCAGACTCTGGCGGTGAATCGCCCGGGCGACGAGTTCCTTGCCGGTGCCGCTCTCGCCGGTGATGAGGACCGTAGCCGGAGTCGGAGCGGCGCGCTCGATCCGGTCGCGGAGCTGCTCCATGGCGGGCGAGCTCCCGACCAGGTCTTCCGCATCGCCGATCCCATGCGAATCTTGCCGCAGCCGGTAGGCGGAGATGGCGTTGCGCAGACTCACCAGCACTCGCTCACGCTGAAGCGGCTTCTCAAAGAAGTCGTAGGCGCCCGCGCGCGTGGTTTCGAGCGCCGTTTCGACGTCGCCGTGCCCCGTGATGATGATGATGGGCATCTCGAATCCTCGTTCGCGCAGAGCCCGATACACGGCGAGCCCGTCCATCTCCGCCATCTTGATGTCGAGGAGAATGGCATCAGGAGCGCTTTCGTCGACACGCGCCAGGGATTCCCTCCCCCCAGCCGCTTCGACCACCCGGTAACCCTCGAACTCGAGAATCATCCGCAAGCTATCGCGGATCGACTTCTCGTCGTCCACTACCAGGATGGTGGCGATCACGGCCGTCTTGTCCTTCATCGAGCAAGCAGTCTACACCGGGGTGTTTCTCCCGGGGATGAAAAAAGCCGGCGCACCCTTCGGCGCGCCGGCCATTCTCGTCTCTCTACGCCCGCAGCTCAGGGCACACGGACAACAGCGTAGAACGACAGCTGTTGCCGCGATTGCGGGTCGAAGCGCTGGATGTAGAAGCGCAGGTAGCTACCCGACTTCGCCTTCCTGACCTGCGCCTCGAACTCCTCGATGTTCGCGACCTCGTGGCCACTTACTTCGGTCACGACATCACCGGGGCGAACATCTTGGTCATAGAGCGGGCTGTTGGCGCCGACGTCCGTGATGACTACGCCGTTTACGCTGGAGGGAATTCCATGACCTTGGCGCAAACCCGGCGTGAGGTTCTGATACTGCAGACCGAGCCAGTCGATACCGGAGGTGCCTTCGTGCCCCTTGCCCTTCGTCGGCACTCCGCCCTCGGGCCGCTCGCCAAGCGTGACTTCCTTTTCCAGAATCTTGCCGGCTCTATCGATCTTCAGAGCGACCTTGGTCCCCGGCTCCTTGGAAGAAACGTAGAAGATGAGAGCATGGGTGTCCTTGAGCTCGCGCCCATCGACTCCCAGGATCACGTCTCCATGGCGTAGCCCGGCGGCATCACTGGGGCCACCGGCGACCACGGAGGTGATCAGGGCGCCCTTGGCGGAGCTGAGTCCGAAGGCCTTCATCCGTTCATAGTTCAGATCCTGAACGTTGATGCCGAGGTAGCCGCGAGTTACCTTACCCTTGCTTTCGAGCTGAGGCAGGATGTCCTTGAGAGTGTTGACCGGCACGGCGAAGCCGATGTTCTCGGAATTGGCGTTGATGGCCGTGTTGATCCCCACGACTTGACCTTCCACGTTGACCAAAGGTCCGCCGGAATTGCCGAAGTTGATGGCCGCGTCAGTCTGGATGAAGTCGTCGAATGAGGCGGTAACAGCACTCATGCCGAGGTGTCGCCCCTTGGCGCTGACGACGCCGACAGTCACACTATTGCGGAATCCGAGGGGGCTACCTACGGCCATGACCCAGTCACCCGGACGAATCGCGTCGCTATCGCCCAGAGTCAAGGTGGGCAGCGGGTGGTTGGTCTTGATCTTGAGGAGGGCCAGATCGGTGCTCGGATCTGCTCCCTTGACCTTGGCTCGATACTGGCGATCACCGAGGTAGACATCGACCTCCGTCGCGCCAGCGATCACATGATTATTGGTGACGATATAGCCATCGGGTGAAATGATGAACCCGCTGCCCAGCGCTTCCTGGCGCCGCCGCTGGGGACGCTCTTGCGGCCCTTGCTGCCCCTGGGGTCCAAAGAAGAACTGGAAGGGGTCCATGTACTGAGGCCCCTCGCCCTGCTTCTCGATCTTGGCGATTCGAACCGAAACCACGGCCGGCGATACCTTTGCCGCGAGATTGGCAAAGCTCGGCAAGCCGCTGAGTTGGTTTCCTGTAGTAGATGTGCTCGATGGAGCTGGAGTGGAAGCGGTGGGCATGGCCTGCGGCACCGGTGCCGCATTACCGCTCGGAGTGAGACTCAGACCACCCGCTAGAACCATGCCGAAAGCCACCGCGGCAAGGACCAATGAGAACGTCACGAACTGGCGTCTCTGTTGCGTCTTCATTATTCTTATCGTCTCCTTTCGCTCGTCATTTCGCTCACTCGGGCTCACTGCCCTCCTTGATGGAAAGCAAACGGCTTGCCATGAACCATTTTCTTTGTGGCTTGAGCGTTTGCGGCTAGGAGAGCCCGGTCAGGAAGCGCCATTTTGGCAGGGCCATTGGGGGCTTTGCGGTTGAAAATCACTAGTGCTTCACCTATAATGCCGACTGTCGGCTCGACCGATTTGGGAGAGTGGGCATATGGCCCACTTTTTTTGTTGGTCGAGGGCCGCAAAGGGAATGATGTACCATGATGCGGCAGTCAGCGAGGAACTCGACCGGAAATTCGCCGGTATCGCTGAGAGCGTAGGCTGCGAGCTCGTCCACGCCGAGTTCAAGGGAAAGGTCCTTAAGCTGACTATCGATCGTCCTCAAGGCGTGACCCACCGGGATTGCGAGCTAGTATCCAAACAGGTCTCAGCGCTGCTCGACGTCGAGGACTTTGGAAGCGGCAGGTATCTGCTCGAGGTGAGCTCGCCGGGGCTGGATCGACGGCTCTATAGGTCCTCCGACTATGAGAGGTTCCTGGGGAAGAAGGTGCGTGTAACCACGATCGACCCAGAGAGCGGCCGAAAGGCCACGGTGGTTGGGACATTGGCCGGCTACGACGTCGCTCGAGCGGCCATCGAGTTGGAGATCGAGTCGGAAGCCGGCGGACGTAAGGTGCCGCTCGCAACGATACAAGAGGCACGTTTGGTGCCCGAATTCTAGGACGCGGAGAGATGCCACAGACACAGACGCAGGAAATCAACATCACCGAGGTAATCAAGCAGGTTGCCCGCGAAAAGGACATCGACCTCGATAGATGGATCGGCGCCCTAGAGGACGCAATCGCGTCGGCCGCCAAGAAGCAGCATCGGATCAAGGAACCGGTGCGCTCTCACCTCGATCGTGAGACTGGCAAATTTGAAGCGTTCATCGTCAAGCAGGTAGTTGCCGAAGTCGAGGATCCCTTGACTGAGTGGACCGTCGAGGAAGCGCGAGATCACAAGCCGGACGCGGCGGTCGGCGACGAGGTCCATTTGCCGGTGCCGACCGAAGGGCTCGGTCGTATTGCCGCGCAATCGGCGAAACAGGTCCTCTATCAACGAATCCGCGAGGCGGAGCGCGAGAAGATCTACAACGAATACATCGGCCGAGTCGGCGAGATCTTGAACGGCACCGTCAAACGGTTCGAGCGCGGAGAGATCATCGTTGACCTCGGCCGCACCGAGGCGGTGGTGCGGCGCTCGGGGCAGGCGCGTCATGAACGCTACAGTCAAGGTGAGCGTATTCGCGCCGTCCTGGTCGACGTCCACAAAGAGCCGAAGGGGCCACAATTGGTCCTCTCGCGAACCGATCCTAGGCTGCTCGTGAAGCTGTTCGAGATGGAGGTGCCGGAAATCTACGATGGGACCGTCGTGATCAAGGCAGCCGTCCGTGCTCCCGGAGAACGCGCCAAGGTTGCCGTGGCCAGCCGGGAGCGGGATGTCGATCCGGTGGGGGCATGTGTAGGCATGAAGGGTTCACGCGTGCAATCCATCATTCGCGAGCTGCGAGGCGAGAAGATCGACATCATCGAGTTCAGCGATGACCTAGTGACCTTTGCCCAGAGCGCGCTCGCACCCGCGAAGATCACGAGAGTCTCGGTGACTCACGCCGGCGAGGTCCCCCATCTCGACGTGATCGTGGAGGACGAGCAACTGTCGCTTGCGATCGGCAGGCGGGGGCAGAACGTCCGACTCGCCTCCGAGCTCGTCGGATGTCGCATCGACATCAAGAGCGAGAGCGACGTCAAGGACGAGGTGGCCGACGCGCTTGCCAAGATGCTGCAGACGGCGATGAGCGCGACTCCGATGCCAACAGCGGCTGGGTTCGACCTCACCACGGCGCCGGGGATCGGTGCGCGGACCGCGGAGAAACTTGAAGAAGCCGGCTTCGGAACGTTGGACACCTTGGTCGCGGCGGAGCCGGCAGATCTCGAATCGGTAGAGGGCGTAGGGCCGAAAACCGCGCGCGCGATCCTGGATTGGGCCAAGGAGCAAGCGGAGAAGCAGGATCAATCCGCGGCTGCTGGTGCGGTTTCAGAGGACCAAGGTCTGGGCTTCCCCGCAGCTCCGGCGAGTCAGGCGGCGATGAACGATCAAGACTTCATGGCGGCGTTGAGCAAGGCTCTCAAGGAGAGCGAGGAAGAGCGTTCGCTCAGCTCCGGCGAAGAGTCGCAAACGGCTTCCGGGCAAGAGGATGCGAAGCAGGACGAATAGAGGGAACCCAGGCTTGGGAAGTCCAGTTGCAAGCCGGGAAGTGCGAGGCTAGGGTATGGGAAAGATTTCAGTCGACGATTTGGCAACGATGATGGGGGTAACCCATCAGGACCTCGTGTTCAAGTTGAAATCCATCGGGGTCCGGGTGGAGGGAGAGGACGCGGCGGTCGACATGGATGTTCTCCAAGGCATCCTCGCTGGCAAGAGCCTCCCGCATCCACGCGAGGTGATTCTTAGAGACGAGGAGGCGGAGGCGCCCCCCTCCACTCCTTCCCGCCGGGTGCCATTGCGCCGGGCTCCGGTGAACCCCTTGCGGCCAACGAAACGTCGGACCATCATCCAGAAGGTCGAGCCGCGAATCAAGAGCATTCCAGTTACGGAGAGACCCGAACCCGAGCGCCGGCCCTCCCCTGCTCCCCCATCCGCCAAGACTCCCAGCGGACCGCAAGCGGGTGAGATCCCCTCAGCGGTGGCGCAAAAGGGCGAAGCCGCAACGACAGCTGAAGAAGCGACTTCTACGAGAAGGGTCAGTAAGAAGACGCGCGGTGAAGGCGAGGCCGAGGAACGCAAGGTAAAGCGCACGAAGAAGAGCAAGGAGTCGCAGAGCGAAGAGGATCTGCGAGCGTACCGGGGATCGCTGGACGAGATCGAGGCGAGCGAGGAAGAGGCCGAGAAGCCCGTCGCCGGCCGCAGGCGCCGGCGCACCCAGCGCAAGAAGCAGCAGGCCGAGGAAGGAGGGAAAGTTCTCTCTTTCCGCAAGGAGGGCGAAGGCCCGGTAACGATTACCGAGGGCATGACGGTTCGCGAGTTTTCCGACAAGCTGGGAGTGAAATCCAAGGAGCTCATGAGCCTCCTTTTCCAGCGCGGCCTGATGGTGAACATCAACCACGTGCTGGACACGACCCTGGCCAAGGACATAGCGGACGAGCTCGGGATCGATTCCAAGATCGTGTCCTTCGAGGAAGAGCTTCAGATTCAACACGAGCAGGAGAGCGGCCGCGCTACGGGAGAGGGAACCATGCCGCGTCCGCCCGTGGTCACCATCATGGGCCATGTCGATCATGGGAAGACCACGCTCCTCGACGCGATCCGTTCCTCCAAAGTCGTCGAGAGCGAACACGGCGGCATCACGCAGCATATTGGCGCGTACTCGGTGGAGGTCAACGGTAAGAAGATCGTCTTTCTCGATACCCCCGGCCATGAGGCCTTCACTCTGATGCGGGCTCGCGGAGCCCAAGCCACGGACATCGTGGTGCTCGTGGTGGCCGCCGATGACGGAGTGATGCCCCAAACGGTCGAGGCTATCGATCACGCCCGGGCCGCGGGGGTGCCGATCGTGGTCGCGATCAACAAGATCGACAAGCCCAACGCCAAGCCCGATCGGGTCAAGAAGGAGCTGTCGGATCATGGCCTGGTCGTAGAGGACTGGGGAGGGGACGTGGTCAGCGTGGAGATTTCCGCGAAGAAGAAGCAAGGCCTCGATTCCCTTCTGGAGATGGTCCTGCTCACCGCCGATCTCCTCGAGCTCAAGGCCGATCCCGATCTCCCGGCCCAGGGAGTCATCGTTGAAGCTCAGAAGGAGGTGGGGCGCGGGAACGTCGCTACGGTCCTCGTGCAAAATGGGACCCTGCGGGTGGGAGACGTCTTCGTATCTGGCGCGGTCTCGGGGCGAGTCCGGGTCATGACCGGCGATCAAGGGCAGAGAATCAACGAAGCGCTCCCCGCGACGCCGGTCGAGGTGGCGGGCTTCGGCGAGCTGCCGGAAGCTGGAGACTCTTTTCAGGTCGTCGAGGAAGAGGCCAAGGCGCGCAGTATCGCTGATTTTCGCAAGCAAGAGCGGCGCAAGAACAGCCTTGCCCCGAATCAGGCCAAGGTTTCACTCGACCAGCTCTTTCAGCACATTCAGGAGGGAGCGGTCAAAGAGTTGCCAGTGGTGCTCAAAGCGGACGTGCAGGGGTCAGTCGAAGTGCTGTCCGATGCACTCGCCAAAGCCTCGACGGACAAGGTGAAGGTGAAGGTCATCCGCTCGGGAGTGGGTGCCATTACCGCGAACGACGTCCTTCTGGCATCGGCCTCAGGGGCGATCGTCTTCGGATTCAACGTCAGGCCCGAACGAGACGCCGTCGATATCGCTGAGCGCGAGGAAGTGGACATCCGGCTTCATACCGTGATCTACGAGATCACGGACGAGCTGAAGAAGGCCATGACCGGGCTCCTCGAGCCCACCTTCAAGGAGGTGAGCGCTGGGGTCGCCGAGGTCCGCGAGATTTTCAAGGTACCGAAGGTTGGCACGATCGCCGGTTGCCACGTGGTCGAAGGGGCGATTCCGCGGACGGGCGGCGTCCGCCTGATCCGCGACGGACGTGTCGTTTACGAGGGAAAGATCGCGTCTCTCAAGAGGTTCAAGGAGGACGTATCGGAAGTTCGGAGCGGTTTCGATTGCGGTATTGGGCTCGACCGCTATCAGGACGTCAAACCGGGAGACTCGATCGAGGCATTCGTCAGCGAAGAGGTGGCTCCCAGCCTCTAGCAGCGTCACGACCCGAATTCCCGTTGTCAAGCGGGGCGGCGTCGCGAGCTCGTGGAACCGGTGGCGGAACTCGAACCGCCGTGACTCGATAGGCTCCTCACTTCACCCGGAAACGCCAGCATGGTGGTCGCTGTTGTGGTTTGCGATCTGCACCTGCCGCAGGTGCGTTCGCTCAAGGAGAAACGACAAGTGCTCCAATCGATCATTGGCCGTCTCACGACCCGTCATCGAATCTCAATCGCGGAGACCGGTTTTCAGGACCTCCACCAGAGAGCTCAGTTGGGCATGGCCCTGGTCGAACGAAGCGGCCTCCCCGCTGAGCGGCGGGTAGAGAAGATCCGGGAGTTGATCGAAGAGTACCCCGAGGCCTTGATCACCGAGTGGAATTGTGAATTCATCGAGGATCTTGCGTGACCAGACGAACCGACCGGATCGATGATCTCCTGCGCAGCGAGCTCTCGGAGCTCCTGTTGCGCAAGGTACATGACCCGCGGATCGCCATGGTGGTCGTCTCGTCGGTTGAGGTAAGCGCAGATCTCCGGCATGCTCTGGTCCGAGTGTCCGTGATGGGCGACGAGCCGCACCGGCTCTCCTGTCTCGAGGCTCTGGTCCATGCGAAGGGGTTTCTGCGCTCTCAGCTGGCCCATCGACTCAAGCATCTGCGGGTCACGCCAGAGCTCGAATTCGAGCTCGATCGAGGCGCCGAACACAGCCAACATATTGCGGACCTTCTAGAGGAGCTCTCCCATGACAGCGAGTGATCCGCCCAAGGCGTTGATCGAGCGGTTGCGAAGTGGCAGCCGCTATCTTCTGACCAGCCACATCAATCCTGATGGCGACGCGGTGGGCTCGGCTCTCGGCCTCGCTCGAGTTCTCCATTCACTCGGGAAAGGAGCGGTTGTCTGGCTGCACGATCCGGTTCCCGCGATCTACGGACCCTTGCCTGGAAGAGAGCGAATTCACACGGGTAGCGAGCCCCCCCAGGGGTTCCCGGAGAGCTTCGATGCGGCGGTAACGCTTGAGTGTCCCCGATTCGATCGCTGTGGGCTCGAAGACCAGCTCAAGGCGCTCCCCATCATCAATATCGACCACCACTTGGGCAATGAGCAGTATGGCGCGGTCAATTGGGTCGACAGCGCCGCTCCATCCCTCGGCGAGATGATCTACCGCCTGGGTAAGGCGATGTTGGTCGAGATCGACCAGACTACCGCCGCGATCCTTCTAATGACTCTGGTAACGGACACCGGCGGCTTTCGCTTCGCCAACAGCACCGCCCGCGCCTTTGACGCCGCTGCCCGCCTGGTCGAGGAAGGGGCTCAGCCTGAGCTCGTTTCTCAGTGGATCTATGACAACCAACCCGAGGCCCGCGTCCGTCTCTTGGCCGAGATGCTCGCTACCCTCGAATTACATGCAAATGGCCGCGTGGCGAGCGTGGTCCTTACTCCCGAGATGTTCGAGCGAGCTGGGGCCAATGCCTCGCATGCGGAAGACTTGATCGACGTGCCGCGCTCCATCTCCGGAGTCGAGGCCTTGGCCCTTCTCAAGGAGAAGGGCGATGGAACGATACGGGTCTCCCTCCGCAGCCGCGGAGACATCGACGTCGAGGCCATCGCTCGAGCCCACAACGGGGGTGGCCATCACAACGCTGCCGGCTTTACCGGTGAGAGCTCGTTGGACGATTTACGAGGAGAGCTGGTGAGCGCGCTAACCGATCTCGTCGAGGCCTCTGGAAGCTGAAGATGCTCGACGGCTTGCTTCTCCTCGACAAGGAACCGGGCGGCACGTCCCACGACTGCGTGCAGCGCGCCCGCCGGATCTTGCGTGAGCGCAGGATCGGGCATTGCGGGACTCTTGATCCCGACGCCACCGGGCTCCTCGTCCTGACGGTCGGTCGGGCGACGCGCCTCACTCGCTTCTTTATTCGCGCTCCCAAGATTTACGCGGGCGAGATCCAATTCGGGGCGGCCACGGATACTTATGACGCTTCGGGGCGCGTGGTCACCACCGGTTCGATCGAGGATTTGAGCGAGGATGAGGTGCGAGGGGCAATGGCGGGGCTGTCGGGATCCTATGAGCAGACTCCCCCACCATTCAGCGCGAAGAAGGTGGGAGGCGTTCGCTACTACGAGCTCGCGCGGCGTGGCGAGGAGGTGCCACGGAGCAGCAAGGAGGTCACGATCTATGAGCTTGCCGCCACGGGTCCGTTGGTCGAAGGCCGGATCCGGTTTCGTCTCGCCGCCTCCTCCGGCACTTACGCTCGCAGCGTCGCTCATGACCTCGGGCAGGGTCTGGGATGCGGCGCCCACCTCGCCAACCTCCGCCGATTGAAGGTCGGACCCTTTTCCGTGGAGGACGCTTGGACCCTGGACCGAATCGGAGAGGCCATCGAGGCGGGTGAGAGCCTGGGGGCTTGCTGGATTCCCTTTGATGAAGTGCCGCTACCCTTCCCCGCCGCGATCGCCGATGCGCAGCAGGAGCGGAGACTCCTTCATGGCCAAAGCGTGCTCTTTCGAGGCCTGGAGGCGGCGGAAGGGGATTGGATCAAGCTCATCGACCGCCGCCAGCGCTTTCTCGCGGTAGGCACGGTGACCGAGAAGATTGGAGACGCTGGAGTCGGCGTGGTGCAGCCCAAGATCGTGTTCAAGTGAACAAAGTTGAGTGTGATAACATCCGAAAAGTCTGAAGGAGGACTACGGCTTGCCGCAGAGCAAAGAAGTGAAAACGAAGATTATCGAAGACTATAAACTGCATCCGAGCGACACGGGTTCTCCGGAAGTGCAGGTGGCTCTCCTTACCCACCGTATCAACGAGCTCACCGAGCACTTCAAGACTCACGCGAAGGACCACCATAGCCGGCGAGGCCTTCTCAAGCTCGTAGGTCGCCGCCGGCGTTTGCTCGACTACCTGAAGCGCCGGGATTTTGCTCGTTACCAGTCGACGATCGAGCGCCTGGGTATCCGAAAATAGATCGGAACGAGGTTCCCGAGGATTACCCTGTCACCCACTTTCGGGGGACTAGGGATTTGTGCTGTCATTGGCTGGCAGCCAGCTCAGCAAAGCGGAAAAGGAAAGGGAAATGACAAAGACGAAGGAAGTTCCAGTTGGCTCTGGGGCCATCACCATTGAAACCGGTCGCGTAGCGAAACAGGCAGACGGATCTTGCACGATCCGATTCGGAGACACCGTTGTTCTCACGACCGCGTGTATGTCCAAGGGGGGTTTGACACGCGAGTTTCTCCCCTTGACGGTCGATTATCGAGAATATACCTACGCCGCTGGTCGCATTCCTGGCGGATTTTTCAAGCGCGAAGGCCGCCCGACCGAGAAGGAGATCATCACCTCCCGACTGATCGACCGTCCTCTGCGACCGCTCTTCCCCGAGGGCTACTTCAACGAAACTCAGATCATTTCTCTGGTCTTGTCGGCCGATGGCGAGAACGACCCTGATGTCCTCGCTATCAACGGCGCATCGACCGCTCTGACCCTTTCGCGGATCCCCTTCTACAACCCGGTTGGCGCCGTTCGAGTCGGTTTGATCGACGGCGAGATCATCTTCAATCCCACCAACAGCCAAAGGGATGTCTCGGAGCTCGATCTAGTGGTCGTAGGCACCGAGGAAGCGGTCGTCATGGTTGAGGCCGGAGCCAATCAGCTGTCGGAAGAGACTCTCCTCGACTGCATCTTCAAGGGACACGCAGAAGTACAGAAGCTGATCCGGGCGCAGCATGAGCTGTTTCGCGAGCTAGAGCTCGACAAGCCCCAGTGGGAGCCGCCAAAGGCCTTCGGTGACGATGTTTATGAGCAGGTCAAGCGTGACCTCTACGATGGCCTCAAGGAAGCTCTCCAAACCAAGGAGAAATTCGCACGCCGCGACGCGGTCGCTGCGGTGACCGATCCTTATCTCGAAGCCATCGACCCTGACGACGATGAGCGCCGTTCTCATACCAAGAAAGTCGTGAAGGTCTTGGAGGAAGAGATCCTTCGCGAGGTCGTGCTCAAAGGTCGCAAGCGCTTCGATGCTCGCAGACTCGACGAAGTGCGGCCGATTACGATCGAGGTTGGCCTCCTTCCCCGCACCCATGGCTCCGCCCTTTTCACTCGGGGCGAGACGCAGGCGCTGGTCTCGGCGACCCTGGGCACGCGACGAGACGCCCAGGTGATCGAAGAGTACGAAGGAGAGAGCCTGCAGAAGTTCATTCTGCATTACAACTTTCCGCCGTTCTCGGTCGGTGAAGTCAAGTTCCTGCGCTCTCCAGGCCGCCGGGAAATCGGACACGGAGTTCTCGCACGTCGAGCGCTCACTCCCCTTCTCCCTCACGAGGACGACTTTCCTTACGTGGTGAGAGTGGTTTCCGACATTCTCGAGTCCAACGGATCGTCCTCGATGGCGACTGTTTGCGGCGGCTCTCTGGCCCTGTTCGACGCTGGCGTTCCGATGCTGGCACCGGTGGCCGGGGTCGCGATGGGTCTGATCAAGAAGGACGATGAATTCGCCGTACTGACGGATATCGCTGGTCAGGAAGACCACTACGGCGACATGGACTTCAAGGTGGCCGGTACCCGGGACGGGGTGACCGCCCTTCAGATGGACATCAAGATCACCGGGGTCACCCAAGAGATCATGCACCAGGCCCTGATCCAGGCGCGCGCCGGCAGGATGCACATCCTGGATGCAATGGAACAGGTGATCCGGAATCCTCGCACCGAGCTCTCGGACTACGCACCGCGTCTGTACACCATGCAGATTCCGAAGGACAAGATCCGGGACGTCATTGGAGCGGGGGGCAAGACGATCCGTTCGATCGTCGAGGAGACCGGTTGCGAGGTGGATATCGAGGATGACGGCCGCGTCGTGATCGCATCGCCGGACGGGGTTGCTGCCAAGCGGGCGCGAGAGATCATCGAGCGCCTCACCGAAACCGCCGAGCTGGGGAAGGTCTACACCGGTCAGGTCCGGCGCATCGAGGCCTATGGGGCATTCGTCGAGATCCTTCCGGGAACCGACGGCCTAGTGCATATCAGCGAGCTCGCGCCCTACCGGGTGGGAGAGGTCACCGACATCGTCAAAGAGGGCGACGAAATCGAGGTCAAGGTCATCAACATCGATGAGCATGGAAAGATCCGGCTCTCCCGCAAGGCCGTGATCATGGAAGCTCCCGACTACGATCCGGCGGCATATGAAGGCATGGGGGTTTCCGCCGATTCCTCGCAGCAACGGGGAGATCGGGGCCACGACCGTTCGGGCGGACACTCCAGCCATCGTGATCGCGATCGGGGGCGGCGAGGCGGCCGCCACCACGATCGCCACTGAGGCGAACGGAGCTATCGATGGCGGTATCCCTGCGGGAGCTCACCGATTACCTGGGCTCCTATCTCGCCGTTGATCGCGGCGGGGACTACGCGCCGAACGGCCTGCAGGTAGAAGGCCGCTCCGAGATCAAGAAGCTAGCGATTGGGGTCTCCGCCTGCCTGGAGCTCTTCGAACGAGCCCAGGCGGGTGGTGCCGACGCCTGCCTGGTGCACCACGGTATCTTCTGGCGCGGCCAGTCCTCTGTGTTGACCGGGGTTCAGTACCGCCGTGTCAGCGCTTTGATCGAGAGCGGCATGGCCCTCCTCGCCTACCACTTGCCGCTCGATGCGCATCCCGAAGTAGGCAACAACGCGGTCGCCGCACGGGAGCTCGGCCTCACCGAGATCTCACCCTTTGCTCGCCATGAGGGAGTCGATATCGGCGTCGTGGGTCACTTCCCCACCGCGGTGAGGGCAGCCTCCCTGGTGGAACGCGTCGGAGCGCTCCTCGGGCAAGAGCCGCTCGCCTTCCTATCTGGCCCCGATCCGGTGTCCACCATGGCCATCGTCTCCGGTGCCGCTGAGGGCGACTTCCGAGAAGCCATTACAATGGAGATCGACGCTTTTCTAACCGGCGAGGCGAGCGAGTGGGTCATGAACGTGGCACGGGAGAGCCGCACTCACTTCTTGGCTGGGGGGCACTACGCTACGGAACGGCTCGGGGTGAAGGCTCTGGGCCGCCACCTCGGCCAAAAGTTCCCTATCGAAGTCGAGTTCATCGACATTCCGAACCCCATCTAGGTCCTCGCTCTCGAGCTAGATGGGTGCGAAGAGCCGCGTAAAATTTTCGCTGGTTCTAGCAGCCAAGGTTGCGAGTGGCATCTCCAGAGTCTCAGCTGCGGCCGTGGCGACCTCCACGACCCAGGCCGGCTGATTCGCCTTGCCACGATAGGGAACCGGCGCAAGAAACGGCGTATCGGTCTCGACCAAGAGCCGGTCGAGAGGAATTCGAGCTAGCTGGCCGCGGATGTTGTCCCCCGATTTGAAGGTCACCATACCGGTTACACCGAGGTAGAAGCCTCGCTCGAGCAAGACTTCAAGAAGTTCGGCTGATCCCGCGAAGGAGTGAAAGTCGCCGCGCAGGGCCGAGAAATCGGGCTCTCTCAAGAGATCGAGCATGGCTTGATCGCTGTCGCGATTGTGAACCACCACCGGCAGATCAAGCTCGATCGCGAGCTCCCACTGGGCCATCAAGGCCCGCCGCTGAGCTTCGCGAGGGGAATGATCGTAGTGGAAGTCGAGTCCGCACTCCCCGATCGCCAGCACCTTGGGCTCCCGGGCCAGAGAGCGCAACCGTTGTCGATCTCCCTCTTCCCAGCTCGAGGCCTCGTGGGGATGCACGCCCAAGGCGCACCATACGTCTTCATTCTTCTGGCAGAGCTCCAGGATATCCTCGACCTCGTCGAGACGGGTCGCTGGAACCAGAAACCCTGCCACTCCCCGCTCTCGAGCGCTCGCAAGAGCTGCGCTCCTCTCCCCAGGATCAAGGCTCTGGAGATGACAATGGGAGTCGATCAACCTCATCGTGCGAGAGGGTCCCGGGGCGACTCATCACCCCTGCGAGACGGTTGGAGTCTCTATCGAACCTTGGTGCCTGATGGGACGGGAGCGACCGGTTGGAGCAGAACGGGTTTTCCGTCAACGGAGGCCGCCAGCACCATTCCCTGAGACTCCACCCCCATGAGAGTTGCCGGCTCGAGGTTCGCGACAACAACCACCTGTCTGCCGACGAGCTCCTCGGGTGCGTATTCCTTGGCGATCCCAGCGACTAGGCTGCGCGCCTCGGGCTCGCCGAGATCGACGGTCAAATGCAGCAACTTGTTGGACTTAGGAATCGACTCGGCCGCGGTCACCGTACCCACTTTGAGCTCGGTTTCAAAGAACTTGTCGATCGAGATCACGTTCGTGTCCTCCTGAGAATCGCTGTCCGAAGGGGGTGACGCCGCCGCGGCAGATCGCTCGGCCGTGGCCTTGGAGGCCGAGGCGGCACGTTGTGCCAGGGTCGCCCGACTCTCCGCGGTGCCCTTTAGGAAGGCCTCCTTGTCGATGCGAGGAAAGAGCGGCTCTAGCGCGGGGAGCGACGCGCTCTCGCTCACTCCGCCCCAGTCGAGCCGGGAGAAATCGGTAGGCACGTCTGGAGCGCCCAACGCGCGCAAGATCTTGGGGGCGAGCTCCGGCATCATGGGGAGGAGCGCGATCGCCACCACCCGAACCGCTTCCAACCCATCGCGAAGAACGCTGCCCAGCTCTCCCCGCTTCTCTGGTTTGCCAATCATCTTCCAAGGCTCGTTCGCTACCAGGAATTGATTGATCTCTCCGAGCATGGCCCAGAGGGCCGTAAGGGCCTTGTGAAACGCCAGCTCCCCCATCTCCGCGTGGTAATCACGAATCGTCCGCTCGGCGATAGCCGCGAGTGGGCCCGGGGCCGTTCCGCCGGGAGGAGTGAGCCCATCGAAGGCCTTGCGGCTCAGAGTCACCAAGCGACTGACCGTGTTGCCAAGATCGTTCGCGAGATCGCTGTTGAAGCGATCCACGAACGCCTCGTCGGAAAATGACGCATCCTGTCCGAAGACCATCTCGCGCAAGAGGAAATAGCGCAGAGGGTCGGGCCCGAATGTTTGGATCAGGTGATCCGGGCGGACGATGTTCCCTACCGACTTCGACATCTTCCTGTCGTCGCGCAACCACCAACCGTGGGCCCAGATGGTCGTCGGCAGGGGTAACCCGGCAGACATCAAGAAAGCCGGCCAGAAGATCGAGTGAAAGCGCAGAATGTCCTTGCCGACGAGGTGGAGCCTCGTCTCCGAGCCCTTCCAGAAACGCTCGTAGAGACTCGCATCCTCGGATCCGAACCCCAGGGCTGACAGGTAGTTGGTCAGCGCGTCGAGCCAGACGTAGACCGTCTGGCCTTGATGCCCGGGGAACGGGATTCCCCACTCCAGAGAGGCCCTGCTCACAGAAAGGTCGCGCAAACCGCTCTCGATGAAGGCCCGCACCTCATTCCTGCGGGTCAACGGTTGGATGGCATTCGGGTTCGAGTCGATCCAATCGAGAAGTGGCTGCTGAAAGCGCGATAGGCGGAAAAATACGTTCTCTTCCGAGCGCCACTCGGCCTCGATCCCGTGATCGGGGCAGAGATTTCCGGCAAGGAGCTCCTTTTCGGTGTAGAAGGTCTCGCACGAGACGCAGTACCAGCCTTCATGCCGTCCGACATAGAGATCTCCGCTCTCTTGCAGGCGCGAAATCATTTCCTCGACGCTGCGCTGGTGCCGAGCTTCTGTCGTCCGGATGAAATCGTCGTTCGAGACTTCTAGCTCTTTCCAAAGATCGAGGTACCGTGAGACGACCCGGTCCGCCAGCTCGATCGGCGGGATTCCTTCGCTCTGGGCGGCGCGCTCGATCTTCTGTCCGTGCTCGTCAGTCCCGGTGAGGAAACGGACGTCGTCTCCTCGCAGTCGATGGTAACGAGCGACCGTGTCCGCCACGATGGTGGTGTAGATATGGCCGATATGGGGAAGGTCGTTGACGTAGTAGATCGGCGTCGTGACGTAAACCGTGGACATCAGTGGGTCCTTCCCGCAGCTGCCTGTTACTGGATCGAAAACGCCAGCTCCCGGCGCGACAATTGGTAAACGGTACCGCAAAAGCGGCAAATCGCCTCGATGACCGGTTCACCGTCCACCAGGTCATCGAGCTCGGTCTCGGGCAAGGCCCCGAGCCGAGCCACGAGCCGCTCACGGCTACATCGGCAGTGGAATCGCAACGGTTTCGGTTCGATCGAAAAGTGATCGATCCCACCCAGGGCGCTGGCAATTACTGCCTGCAGGCCCTCGCGCTCGATTAGCCGGCTTACTCCCGCTAGTCGCGAAATGTTCTGCGCGAACTGATCGACCAGCGCGTCGGGAGCTCCGGGCAACACCTCTCCGATGAAGCCCCCCGCGGCCGCAACCCCAAATGGTCTTGCCAGAACTCCAACCATGACGGCGGAGCGGGTCTGCTCGCTCTGCGTTAGGAAATGCGCGAGATCATCGCCGATCTCTCCGGTAACCAGCTCGACCACGCTCCTCTGATGGCCTTCATTCGAGAGGCGTTCGACAATCAGCGATCCGCTTCCCACAGCCCTCCCGACATCGAGTTTTCCCTCGGCCGTGGGCGGAAGCTCGATCCGCGGATTGGCGACCTGACCTCTCAGGTTGCCTTCCGCATCGGCTTCCGCGATGACCTCGCCCAGTGGGCCGTCACCTGCGACTCGTATCATGAGCCGGGTCGGCGTCTTGTTCGACAATCGCAGCAAGAGCGCGGCGCCCGCGAGCGAACGACCCAGGGCCGCCGCCGCAACCGGCGACAGGTCGAGGCGTGCACGGACCTCTTCCAGGACTTGAGTAATCTCCACCGCTCCCCAGCGGAGAAACCCAGACCCCGCACCACCGACGATCATCGTTCCTAAAGCTTGCTCCAATCTCTTTCTCCCTTGGTCGGTCGGTCGCTGCCACGAAGGCAAAGCAGCACAACGCGCTTCACCCCGCTGGAATTCCGCCTCATTCGTCGCCTTTTGCCGCCTCGATTGCGGCCTGGTAGACCTCTCGCCACGGAATCCCTCGCTCGAGAGCGACCTTGCGGCAGTCTTCGAATTCCGGTGCCGCGCTCAGTGGGCGACCGCCGAAGCGACCCCGCTTGACCCTGACCTTGCCAAAACGAGTAGCAACCTCCTCGCTGGTTCGCTCCGCTTCGAACCGTTGTACCGAATGAAATCTGCAGCCAAGGGAACCGGTCTCGACCAGCAAGAGAGTAGCCAGAGACTCGACGTCCGAAGCCCGACAAATCACCGTGAGCAGTGTTCCGGGACGGTTCTTCTTCATCTGAACGGGCGTGAAGTAGACGTCCAGCGCGCCGCTCCCGAACAATCGCTCCATGGTGTATCCGAAACCTTCGGCGGTCAAGTCGTCGAGCTCGCATTCGAGGACCATTGCTCTCGTCGACCTCCCCGCCCCCACCTCTGGCCTCCCTTCTAGCGGCTCACCCTTCCAAAGCCGCACGCCATTCGGCCTCCCCGGGATCTCTCGGCTTCCGAGGCCATAGCCGACCGCTTCCATGGTCATCTCGGGTCCGTCGGTGAACGCATCCACAAGCTCGGCCAAGAGAACGCATCCGGTGGGTGTCAAGAGCTCGCCGCCCTTGGTCGCGTAGAAGGGAATTCCCTTGAGCAGCTCGGCGGTCGCGGGGGCTGGAATTGGGAGACTCCCATGCTCCGTCGCCACGATTCCCTCCCCCACGTTGACCTCGCCGCAGGTGAGCCGGTCCACTTGCAGCCACTCCCACGCAACCGCCGCTCCCACCAGATCGATGATGGAGTCGACGGCGCCCACCTCGTGAAAGTGCACTCTGTCGAGCGGTACACCATGGACCCTGCTCTCGGCTTCCGCCAGGCGAGAAAAGAGGCGAAGGGCGCGCTCCTGCACCGCGGGCGAGAGCGCGGAGCCCTCGATGAGGCTGCGAATCGAGCCATAGTCCCTGGCGGGGCTGGAAGGGCGACGAGAATGCTGTCCGTCCCCCTGCCCGCCCCTTTCTTCCTCTCCTCCATCGCCTCCGAACGTCACTAGGAATCTCGTTCCGCGCAGGCCGGAGCGTTCCGCCTCTTCATGAGAAAGGACGACGGAGTCGAGACCGAGGGCCCCAACCGCCTCGCGCAGCAGATCGATCGGAAGCCCGAGATCGATACAGGCGCCCAGGAACATGTCGCCAGAAAGGCCGCTAAAACAGTCGAGATGATAGACGCTCACGGCGCCATAAGCTACCATGCTCCCCGTTCGGCGAGCGAGATCCAGCGCTCCCCGATTCCCAGGATCAGATGGTCGACGAGCTTCAACCCGAGTAGCTCCGCCGCATCGGCCATCCGTCGGGTAAAGGCCAGATCCTCGGCGCTCGGGCTCGGATCCCCGCTCGGATGCGTGTGGAACAGCACGATCGCCGCCGCCCCGATCAGCAATGCATGTTTGAGAATCGCCCTTGGCTCCACAGCGGCCCGGTTGAGCGTTCCACGATAAAGCTCCCTTTCCGCCATGAGATGGTGCCGACTGTCGAGATACAGCGCACCCATGATCTCCTGATCACTACGACGGTATCGCAAGGTGAGGTATCGAGCCACGGCGGCCGGACGGGTCATCGGCGACCGCTCCGGCAACTCGGCGCGCGCCAGCCTACGTCCGATCTCCACGGCCGCGAACAGGCTGGACCGCTTCGCCGGTCCTAAGCCAGGGCAGTCGAGCACCCGCGGATCCCTCCCCAAGAGACCCGCCAGCCCTCCTAGCGAAGCGAGGATCTCGTATGCCAGAGCGAGGGCGGAGGTACCGCGGCGCCCGGAGCCCAGGAGCACCGCCACAAGCTCGACGTCGGTCAAGGCTCTGCCTCCGAGGGCCAATAGACGCTCCCGCGGCCGCTGATCGCTGGCGAGCTCGCGGAGCAACGGGGTGCGAATCGATGCCGCGCCGCTCCTCCTCTGAGATCTCGGTTCTCTCCCGTCCATGCTCGAAGAGACGGCAAATCATTCCGCCTTCTTGCACGATGGCGACGGAGACGATGAAAATGGGAATGGTGCTGCCGCGACCGAAGTCTGTACGGTCGCGGATCTGAAGGGGTCGGTTCACCCGACCCGGGCAGGAGCGGCGGCCGCACTTGTCTCGCGTGAATCCAGCTCCCGCTCGAATCTCTGGGCGAAGTGTCGCGCCAGGTGCCCGGCCACCTCAGTCAGCGGAGGGCGAAGACCGGTGAGAGCTTCGATCGACGTCATGCGGACATCCGGAAGCCCACAGGGCACGATCTGATCGAAATAGGAGAGGTCGGTGCTGACGTTCAAGGCGAAACCGTGGGTCGTTAGCCAGCGGCTGACGTGCACTCCCACGGAGGCGAGCTTTCGTCCCCCGCTCCACAACCCGATGTGCTCCCGGTCGCCCGCTTGAGCGCTTACGCCGTACTCTGCCACCGTCCGTATCAGGACCTCGATCAGATCGGTGACGTAACGGCGAAGGTCGCGCCGATCAGGGTTGAGATCGATGATCGGATAACCGACCAGCTGACCCGGACCGTGGTAGGTGACCTGTCCGCCACGATCGCACTCAGCAACTTCCACCCCAGTAGATGCAAGCCACCCCGCTGAGGCCAGAATGTCCTTCTGCTCTCCGCGCCGCCCCAAGGTGTAGACGTGAGGGTGCTCGAGAAGGAGGAGCTGCTCACGCCCGGAGCCATCCCGCAGCGCCTCTCGAACCTCTAGCTGTCGGCGGACCGCCTCGGCGTAAGAAACCTTGCCGAGAAAGGTCCAATCAAGCATCCGTCTGGTCTCAGGGGTCATCGCCTCGATTGTACCTTTCCCAGCTATCCGGTCAATTGGACGCCTGGCGGACGGGATAGTACACTCTGCGCAGACCGAGGAGGGTGCATTGGATACCCGCGGGCTTTCCCATATTCCTCCCATCTCGGAATCCGAGGTTCGGGCCTACACGGTAGGCGATTTCATCCGCCGCAGGGAGTATCGCGTTTGTTGCTCGATACCTGGTGCAGCGGCGTTACGGGTTCGGATTCCGCTCGACTCCCTTGAGCCGGAGACCCTCGATGCCTGATCCATCGGATTCCCATTTGAGCCAGACTGAGATCCAGGGTCTCATGAACGGCGACCTGTCCCCCAAGGAGCGCCGCCGTGCCGTGCGCCACCTCCTCGGCGGTTGCGAGACCTGCCGCCAGGCAACTTCATCCTTCTGGCCGTTCTCGATTGCGGGCGGTTCGACGGAGGAAGGGGATGAGAAGCCGATCTCAGGAGGCCTCGAGCTCGACGCCTCCCTCGAGCGTGTTCTCAAACGAGTCAAGGAACGTCAAGCTGAGCTCTTCATCGAGAGGGAACAGGCCCCTCGGCTGTGGCTCGAGCTCGACAAGGTTGCACCAACGCGTCGAAAGCTCCTGCTCACAAACGGCGAGAAGTTCCATACCTGGGCTTTTTGTGAGCTCATGCTCGAGCGGGCCCACGCGGCCGGCTTCGAGGACGCGAAGGTAGCGGTCGAGCTGGCGGAGCAGGCGATCATCATCGCTGAAAGAGTCGACTCAGGGACCGTCGGCGAGCGTTTGGCCCGCGATCTCCTGGGGCGCAGTTGGGCAGCGCTGGGGAATGCGCGCCGCATTGCCGGGAATCTCTCGGAAGCCGAAGAGGCACTTGCCATTGCCGGTGAATGGCTGGGGGCCGGTACGGGCGACCCACTCGAGGAAGGGCGCTGGCTTGCCCTCCTCGCGGCACTGCGCAATGCTCAAAGAGAGCTCGAGAAAGCCCTTCGCCTCTACAATCGCGCCGCGGGCCTATACCGCAGGATTGGTGAGAGACACCTTCAGGGCAAGGCCCTGGTGGGAAAGGCGAAGACGCTCGATGACCTGCAAGAGCCCGAACGCTCCGCCGAAACCCTGAGCAAGGCGCTCCCCTTGCTCGACGCCGAAAGGGAGCCCGTGGTGGTGTTGGCCGCGTATCACAACCTGGCGCACTCCCTGAACGAGCTTGGGCGTGTAGAGGAGGCGATGGAGCTCTTGCATCGGGCCCGTCCCCTCTATGACGAGGTCGGCGGCTCCCTCAACCTCATCCGCTTGCGTTGGCTGGAGGGCAAGATCGAGCGCAACCGCGGCAACTATCTTGCCGCATGCGGCACTCTTCGCGAGGTCTACGATGCGTTCGTTGACCGAGATATGGGCTACGAGGCGGCTCTTGCGACCCTCGACCTAGCCCTGACCCATCTCGAGGCCGGAAACCATTTCGAAGTCCGCCGCCTGGCGCGAGAAGCGCTTCCCACTTTCAGGGAGTTGGGAATCAAACGCGAGTCCTACGCCGCCCTTCTGGCGCTGCAAGAAGCGGCGCAACGCGATGTGCTCAGCACCGCCTTGCTCAAGGAGCTCTATCGCCGCGCCAGCCAGGCCGGCGATACGGAAACTCCTCACTCGTGAATCGCGGCGCCCCCCTTTCAGAGTCCATCAGCCGGGGTCGGTGGCTCGATCTTTCCAAGGCAGCCGTTCATGAGCGAAACGGGTCGAGCTCGCTCCAGCTCTCCTCCAGCAGAACGCGCTTGACATCGTTCATGAAACGGTCGGCGTCGGCGCCATCCACGAGCCGGTGGTCGTAAGTGATCGCGAAGTAGGACATCGGCTTGATGGCGATTGTGTCGTTTCCGTCGGCGTCGCTCTCGACCACGGCTCGCTTCTCGATCACACCGATCCCTAGAATCCCGACTTGCGGCTGGTTGATGACCGGGGTTCCGAAGAGGCTGCCGAAGACGCCAGGGTTGGTGATTGTGAACGTTCCCCCCTGGACTTCTTCAGGTTTTAGCTTCTTGGTTCGCGCGCGGTCCGCCAGGTCGTTGGCGGTCTTGGCGAGGCCCACGAGGCTCAGCTGGTCCGCGTGTTTGATCACCGGAACGATCAGTCCCCAATCGAGCGCGACGGCCATGCCCAGGTTGATGTCCTTCTTGAAGACGATATTCGTTCCATCGATTGAAGCGTTGACCTTCGGGTTTGCCTTGAGCGCGGCGCACACCGCCTTAAAGATGAACGGCATGAACGTGAGCTTCGTGCCATTTGCCTTGGCGAAGCCCTCCCGCGCCTGGCGACGAGCCCGGTCCACCTTCGAGAGGTCCATGTGGAAGAGCGTCGTCACGTGCGCCGAGGTCAGCTTCGAATAGCGCATGTGCGCCGCCGTAATCTGGCGGATCTTCGACATCGGGACGATTTCGACGTTCTCTCCGGCGGTGTATGCGGGCACCGAGAAGCCGGTGTCGGAAACGGCGGGGGCCGGCTGCGCCGCCGCCGGGGCGGCGGCCACCGGGGTCTGAGTGGCCCCGCTTTCCAGATAGGAGAGGATGTCCTTCTTCGTCACCCTGCCGTGGATTCCAGAGCCTTCGAGCCGTGAGATATCGATCCCCTTCTCGGCCGCGATCTTGCGAACCACGGGGCTCGAGGACTTGCGGATCCGGTCTTCCAGGTCGGTCGCACCGGCTGTTTCACCGGCCGCGGCGGGCTTCTCGGGCACGGGCTCTTCCCCCTTGGTTGGCGGGGACGTGGGTGGCGCCGCTTGCACGGTCTTCTCTTCGCCCGTCGCCGTCCCGCTTGCGGCCGGGGCCGCCTCCGCCGGAGCTTCAGCCGGAGCCGCCGAGGGCTTCTCGCCGTTCTCGCCCACTAGGGCCACGACCTTGTTGACGGCGACCGTTTCGCCTTCCTGGTACTTGATCTCGAGAAGCGTGCCGGAGGCCGGGCTGGGGATCTCCGCATCTACCTTGTCGGTGGAAATCTCGAACAGCGGTTGATCGCGCTCGACCTCGTCACCAACCTTGGCTAGCCATTTGGTGATTGTGCCTTCCGCGATCGACTCGCCCATCTGCGGCATGAGGACTTCGGTTGCCATGGAACTCTCCCGCTACGCCTCGGTAGCATTCAAAAATGGATCGCGCTGCCCAAGGCGGCTTCCGCCGCCTCCTTGATCGCTTCTGCAAGCGTTGGGTGCGCGTGGATAGTATGAACGATATCTTCCGTCGTCGCTTCGAGCTGTCGGGCGGCGCCTCCTTCCGCGATCAGATCGGTCGCGTGTACGCCGATGATGTGCACTCCTAGAAGCTCATCGTAGCGACTGTCCCGCACGATCTTGACGAACCCTTCCGTCTTGCCGAGGATCAGAGCCTTGCCTAGGGCGGAAAAAGGGAATTTCCCCACCTTGACCTCGTAACCTGACTCCCGGGCCTTGGCTTCCGTCAGACCCACACTGGCCACCTCCGGGTCGCAGAAGGTAACCGCGGGTACATTGTCATAGCGAAGCGGCCAAACCTTCTTCCCAGCCATGTGCTCCACCGCCAAAATACCTTCGGCGGAAGCGACGTGAGCCAGCCATGGAGCGCGCTGATTGACGTCGCCAATGGCATAGACCTCAGGGACGCTCGTCTGCATGAGGTCATTGACCACCACGTATCCTTTCTCGACGGCAATTCCGAGGTCCTCCAATCCGAGTCCCTCGGTCACCGGCTTCCGGCCAACCGCCACGAGAAGCTTCTCTACCTCGATCAACTCCGTCTTTGAACCGCGCTCGATTTCGAGCTTGAGCCCGGCGTCCGTCTCCTCGACACCCTTCAGAGTCGCTCCGGTCAGCGCTTTGATCCCTCGCTTCCGGAACGCCCTCTGCAGCTCCGCCGAGACCTCCTCGTCCTCGAGCGGCAGCAGACGAGGAAGCATCTCGACGAGCGTGACATCGGCGCCGAAGGAACTAAAAATGGAGGCGAACTCGCTGCCAACGGCGCCGGCTCCGAGCACCGCCAGAGACTTGGGCACGTTCTCGATGTTGAGGATGTGGTCGGAATTGAGAATGCGTTTGCCGTCAGCCTTGGCCACCGGAATGTCACGCGGCACCGACCCGGTGGCGATCATCACGTACTTGGCGTCGAGGACCTGCTCCTTGCCTTCGTGCTCGATCGCCACCTTGTGCTCGCCAGCGAGGTGTCCCTTCCCCTGGATCCCTTCGACCTTGTACTTCTTGAAGAGATACTCGATCCCTTTGGCATTCTTGTCGACCACCTTGTTCTTGTAAGAGTGAGCTTGGTCGAGCTGGAGCTCGGCTCCGGTAGCCTTGACTCCGAAATCGCTGGCCCGGCGGAACTGATCGAGCAGGTCCGCGGTATGCAACAGGGCCTTAGTGGGTATGCATCCCCGGTGAAGGCAGGTGCCCCCAAACTTCGGGTCCTTCTCCACAACCGCGACCTTCAGTCCGAGCTGGCCGGCGCGAATGCCGGCGACGTAACCCCCTGGTCCGCTGCCAATGATGATCAAGTCGTAATCGTTAGACATTCATCCTCCCGGTCTACCCTGCCAGTTGCCTGAATTCGGTACGACCCCAAGCGGTGGTCACATGGGGGCGGGCCGCCCTGCGAGCTCTTCAACCGGAACGGCGCGAAAGCGTCCCGGCTTTCCTTCCGCGAGGTTGGCCATGGGAGTCTCGAAATCGTGCTCAAAGAAAGCCAGCCACCCGCCCTTCGCCGTCTCTGCCAGCCAATGCTTCTTGTTGGCGAGCGTGTCCAAGGGAAACAGATCGTAGCCCATGATCCAGGGCCCGGGCAGATGAGCCGTCGTAGGAACGAGATCGGCGAGAAAGACTGCCTTGCTCTCTTTCCCGCCTCCATCAAGAAGCACGATACACATGTCGGCGTTGTGCCCGCGAGCCTTTACCACCTTCATCCCGGGGCAAGGAGCCGCCTCGCCTTCGAACTGCTCCACGACTCCCGCCTCGAATAGAGGCTCCCAGTTCCGCACGTCATAGCTGGCGCGATCGCGCTCACTGGGTTGGCGCGCGTGAGCCACTTCCCCCTTCTCGATCCAGTACCGAGCTTTGGGGAAGGTTGGAATCAGCGCACCATTGGCATCGAACCGTGTGTTCCACCCGCAGTGATCGAAGTGCAGATGCGTCATGACGACGTCGGTGACCTCCGCGAGGGAGAATCCGAGCCGCTCGATGTCCGCGGGAAGCCTGGGGGCCCCAGTCTCCATTCCGAAACGCTCACGGAACTGCTCGTCGTTCTTGTCGCCGATTCCCGTATCGATCAGCACGAGCTGCTCTCCGCTTCGCACCAAGAGGCAGTTCGTGGCCATCTGAATTCGATTCTTCTCGTCCGCCGGTTTGACCTTCGACCACAGGACTTTTGGCACCACGCCGAACATGGCCCCGCCATCGAGTCGAAAGCCACCATCACTTACCAACCAGATCTCTAGATTGCCCAGCTCGATCGCGCCCATCGCCTAAGAGTGTATCGAATCCCAGCGCCGCCGGTCGAGAACGGTTGACCTCGGAGGCGCCGGGAGAAACAATCTAGCGAGCTCCAATGTCCCCTCTCCCTCCCAAGCCAGAGATTCCGCGCGAAAACGAGGCCGGTCACGACCTCGCTCTGGTGCTCACTGGAGGCGGAGCCCGGGCCGCCTACCAGGTTGGGATCCTTCGCTCGCTGTGGCGGCATTTCCCCTTCGCGGTGCCCCGAATCGTCACCGGGGTCTCGGCCGGGGCAATCAACGCGGCGTTCCTCGCCGCTCATCCTGGGGAAGGGGGAGAGGCCGCGGACGACCTGCGCGACATCTGGTTGGCCCTGGGTCCCGATGACGTATTTCGAGTCGATACGGGGACCCTGGGCACAAACCTCTTCCGCTGGGGCTTGCGCTTGCTCTCCGGTGGCTCAACGAAGGCTCCCAAGGTCAGGAGCCTCCTGGATACCACGCCGTTCCGCGCCTATCTAGGGCGCGTCCTGAGCACAGTCGATGGAGAGATCTCGGGAATCACGGCAAACCTGAAAAGGGGGCGATTGAAGGCCTTTGCTCTCTCCGGGCTCAACTACGGAACAGGACAGACGGTGACCTGGGTTCAAGGTCGCGATATCTCGACCTGGGAACGACCGCACCGGGTTAGCATGAAAACTCGGATGACCGTCGACCACGTGATGGCGTCGTCCGCGCTGCCAATACTCTTCCCCGCAATCAATATTCAGGGAAGCTGGTACGGTGACGGCGGCATCCGGCAGTCGGCGCCCCTCTCTCCGCCGATCCACCTCGGCGCCAATCGGATCATCGCGATTTCGACCCGCTACGGGAGAAGCGACCACGAGGCCGCAACCCCGGTCATCTCCGGATATCCCCCACCCGCCCAGATTCTCGGCACGATGTTGAACGCGGTCTTTCTCGACATGATCGACCAAGATGCCTTGCGGCTCACCCGTTTCAATAGCTTGCTCAACGAGCTACCCGAGAATCTCCGGCTGGGCCTGCGCCCCATCGACCTCCTCGTCCTTCGACCGTCGAAAGATTTAGGGAGGCTTGCCGCCGAATATGAGACGCGACTTCCCAGCACGTTTCGATTCCTCACTCGCGGCCTAGGAACGCGCGAAACTGCGAGCCCCGATCTCCTGAGCTTGTTGATGTTCCAGGCGGACTACATCGCCGAGCTGATCCGCCTGGGAGAGGCGGACGCGGAGAAGCAGTTCAAGGAGATCGAACGGCTGGTTACGGGCGTGGGAGGCGAGTAGCGAATCCCCTTAGGCGACGGTGACCTCGGGGCAGAGATAGACGTCCTGGATCGCATGGAGCAAGGACACGCCTTCCTCCATCGGCTTCTGAAACGCCTTTCGTCCGGAGATGAGGCCACACCCTCCACCTCGCTTGTTGATCACGGCGGTACGCACCGCCTGCGCCAAGTCGCCGGCACCGGTCGAAGCGCCACCGGAGTTGATGAGCCCGACTCGCCCCATGTAGCAGTTGGCGACCTGCCAGCGCACGAGGTCCACGGGGTGATCGCTCACCAGATCCCCATAGACCCGCGGATCGGTCTTGCCGAAGCTAAGAGCCACGAATCCGCCGTTGTTGGTTGCTTGCTTTTGCTTGACGATATCGGCCTCTATCGTCACTCCAAGGTGGTTGGCCTGGCCAGTCAGGTCGGCGGCGGCGTGATAGTCGACTCCGTCCTTCTTGAACGCTGAATTGCGGAGGTAGCACCAGAGGATCGTCGCCAAGCCCAGCTCGTGGGCATGCGAAAAAGCCTCCGAAATCTCGACGATTTCCCGATCCGAGTCCTCGTTGCCGAAGTAGATTGTGGCCCCGATCGCGGCTGCCCCCATCTCGAACGCCTGCTCGACGTTGGCGAAAAGGATCTGCTGGTAGCGATTCGGGTAGGTCAACAGCTCATTGTGGTTGATCTTGACCACGAATGGAATCTTGTGCGCAAACTTGCGGGCCACCGAGCCCAGCACGCCGAGCGTTGAAGCGACAGCGTTGCAGCCCCCCTCGATTGCCAGACGAACGATGTTCTCGGGGTCGAAGTACTCCGGATTGGGCGCGAACGATGCCGCGGCGGAGTGTTCCACTCCTTGGTCCACCGGCAGGATCGAGAGAAATCCGGTATTCGCGAGCCGCCCACTCCCGTAGATGCGCTGCAAGTTGACCATAACTCGGGCCCCTCGATCCGAGAGGGAAAACGAACGGTCCAAGTGGTCCGGTCCCGGAAGAGTCAAGCTCTCCTTGCGTACGCCCTTGCACTCGAATTCGAGCAAGCTTTGCGCGTCCTTCCCCAACATTTCCTGAATGCGATCGATAACCCCGGCTGCCGATTTGTCCTGTGCCATGCTTGGAAGTCTCCTCGTATCCTTCTGTTCGTCTCTTCACGAGAGTGATCAAAGCAGTTTCCCGTCGTCTTTACCTTCTTCGAGTCCGACACGCTGCAGCAAGTTCAGCACGATGCGAGCGGTTAGGCCCCATACGATTCGCCCGCCCACGTGGTAGATCCGCAGGTCTCTTTCCTCGCCCTCGATCTTCACGACTCGATCCTCGACCACTTGCGGATTGGCAAGTGCCGAGAGTGGTACGGAGAAAGCCTCGGCGACCTCCGCCTCTCGGAGGGTAAACGACTCCGGCCGAGGAATGGCCCCCACGTACGGCATGATGTGAAAGCCAGTCATTGTCTCCAGTTCGTCGAGCCTGCCAATCTCGAGGACCTTGCTCTCCTCGAGACCGATCTCCTCCCGACTCTCGCGCAGCGCCGCCCGCCACGGGCTTTCCCCCTCCTCCAGCTGCCCCCCTGGAAAAGCCACCTGACCTCGATGGTGCGGCAAGTCGTCGGCGCGCAGGGTCAGGATCGTCCAGAGCTCTCCCGCGTCCACGAAGAGCGGCACCAGCACCGCTGCCTTCCGCTTGTCCTCTACGGTCAATCGTAAAGGAGGTGGGGAAAGCAAACGTGTCCTGAGCTCCTGGATCCAGCTCCGCCGTGAGCCACTCATCACCCCTATCATCTCATTGCGAATCGGAGGCAAACGGCGACCATGAGCCGGCGGCGTCGGGGCTCAACGCTAAGGCGTAACCCTTGGGCGCTGATCCAAGAGCCAGGAGCTTCACGGTGTAGACCCAGCTGGTCGTGCTTCCCGAGGCTCGCGGCCTCTCGTATCCCTTCTTGGCGAGCGCAAGGTGGAAGACCACGCGTCCGTCAGCCCGGAACATGGTCTCGCTGAGCCGTGCCCCACGCACGTCGAGAGCCTCGGGGGGGGTCTCGGATGACTCGACGTAGAGGCTGTCGATCGGACTCACCGACTCGACCACGAGCTCCGCACGGCCGTCGGGACGAGTTCCGATCACAACCGGAGAGGTTGCACGCAAGAGCGAGCCCCGCGCTACTTTGAAGGTCATCGCGTCCGCCTGAGTCGATGGGGCCGGGACTCCTGACTGCGTCTCTTCGAATGGCAGATAGCGCTCCGCGAGGTAGCTCGGATAAGCCCAGTGACCATGGACCGGCAAGGCGGAAACCAAAGGCGAAAGCCAGATGGGGTAGAGAAAGACGCCCGCGGCGACGAGCAGGCCGGCGCTCCAGCCGCGCTTCAACGACGCGGCGGGGAGAAACCAGAGGCTCGCATAGATCGGTAGGAACAGGCGATTTCCTACGGTGCCCGGTAGCCCAGCGAAGTCGAACGGTCGGCTCGCCACCAGGAATACCGCGGCGGCGAGCGCCGCGGCTAGGATTGGAAATCGGTCACGCTCGGTCCGGAGCGCCGCGAGCAGGGCCACGAGCGGCAGGAAATAAGGCAAGACCCCAAGGTTTCTCCCCACCAAGAAGTAGAAGAGATCGCGCACAAAGAAGCCTGGCCAATGGATCGAGAGAAGCAACAGATGCAGCCTTGAAGCGTCGGCGATACTCCGGCCGACGCCCGCCGCTCCGCCGGTTAGGGCGGCGCTCAAGGCCACCGTGTGAAGGGTTCCCGCCCAACCGGAGATCAAACTCGGGAAGAGCAGGATCAAGACAGCAACTCCGCAGAGTCCCGCAAGGAGAGCGAGCCTAGTCCGTCGCCGCCGATACCGGGGGAGAAGCATCGCGGCGCCAGCCAGAAAGAGCCAGTATGCCGGCTCAAGGGTTCCCGCCAGGGCGATGAGCGCCCCGACGACAAGCCAGCGAAGGGTTTCCTTCCAGCGTGGCGGCTCCAACGGAAGCTCGTAGACCTCGGCAATCGGAGCCTCCAAGGCATGCCTCTTGCCTACAACCAGGAACCAGGCACTAGCGAGCAGGGCGCACGCCAGGAGGGTGGGCTGCGCGAGAAATACCTGGGCAAAGGTTACGGAGCCAAACACCAGCATTGCCGCGAAGAGCCAGCGCGAGCTAACGGCGTCGCCGCGCCGCGCCCGGCTCAGGAGCAGGAGCGTCCATGCCAGGAGAAGGGAGTTGACGAGAGCCGCCGCGGCGAAGGGAGAGTCGCGAAACAAGCCGAGACCGGTCGCGAGGAGTATGGCGTAAAGCGAGGAGGCGGCGTACGTTGTTCCTGACGGTCGGACGCTGAGTCTCAGAGCCGCGGGGGCCGGCACATCGTGCCGGGCGAAGAAGAGCAGGTCCTTCCTGTCGAAACGGGTGCTTGCGTGGCGCAGGACGCCATTCGCCGCAAGGATTGCGCTGGCTTCGTTACCGACGGGGACCCGGTGGATAGCGAATCCCGACAAGACCGCGACGACGACGGCGAACCCTAGAACAATCGGTTCCCAAAGGCGAGCCGTGCGCCTTCCTTGCCCCGCGTTCAAGGTAGAAGGCCCACCCACTCATTCTTCCAGCTGTCGAGGTCTTGCGGCGCTCCCAGGGTCTCGAGGCTGATCTTGATCTGGGCGGGTCCATGGGGCTTGCGCAGATTGAGAGCCATTCCATAGCTTCCGCCGGGCTCGACCTCCCGAAGCAGAGGTTGCCAAGGGAAGCCCTCATGCAAGTTTCTTCCGTTCACCACGAGGCGAACCGCGATCGCCAAGCCTCCCGCACCGCTCCCGGCCGGCAACCACATGGCATTGCCCAGGTTCCTGAGGCGGAGCTCGACGTGTCTGGACTCTCCTCCGCTCCAAGGCAAACGCTCGGGCACGATCTCCACGGAAAATGGCAGTCGCGAGGCGGTCAGCGAGCGCGGAGAGCGGACGGCCGCCTCTGTCCCCGGATTCGCCTCCAAGAGCCCAAGCTCTTCCACCGCGGAGACGATGGCGGCTGCGGCGCGCTCGGGAGCATGGTGGCTGGCCACGTAAGCTCTCGCCCGCTCCCCCATCGCCTTGACGTCTCTGGGTGTCTCCACGATCCGGGACAGCGCCTTGGCGAGCGCGTCGACCTCGTTGTCCCCAAGTGGCACCTTCATCACCACATCGTCGGCGAGATCAGAGAACTGAGCGTAGTCGGAGACGATCGCCGCCCGACCCAGCGCGAGAATGCGGAGCAGAGACGCCGACGTCTCACCCGCCGTCGGGTAACGAAGGTTCACGCACAGATCACATGCCGCGATCGCGGTCTCGAGCTGCGCGAAGGGAACGAAGCCAAGTTTGTGGACGCGGTCGGCGACACCCGCCTCGCGCGCCATCGCCTCGAGATCGAGCTGCGGTGAGGCCTCGCCTACCAGCAGAAGGTGAACGTTCCGCAGCGCGGGACGGGCCAAGGCGGCCATGATCCGGTCGTTCCGCTTGATCGGGGTCTGAAAGCCAAACGCTCCGATGAGCGGCGTCGTCACATCCACGCCCAGGGAAGTCCGAAAGCGGGCCACAACCTCGCGAGAGGGAGGCGAGGGTAGCGGCACCCCCATGGGAACTTGCCGGATCTGGAGCTGGGGATCGGTCTCCAATAGGTGCGCGGCCGCCCAGCTACTGTGCACCAGGATTCCGCGCTGCCGCCGGAGCAAAGAGCGGTTGGCGTCGAGGGCGAAGATCGCGGCGCGGCTTGGCAGGCCCCAGCGAATGAAAGGAGCCACCGCGTCGCCGATCCAGCCATGATCGGCGACGAGCTCCGCGCGGTAGCCGGCCAGGTCGTTGTAGCGCATGGTGCGGGAAAGAAGGAGATGATGGAGGTTGACGTCGTGAAGGAGCGTGATGCCCGGCCGCTCGCGAGCCAGAGAGAATACCTCTCCGTGATAGGGGTTGTTTCCTAGATGATAGAGAGGAATCCGTCCACCCTCGCCAACCCGAACCGCGGGCAGCGGGTGGAAGCGCGCGTCGATCTCGTCGTCGACCGGTTGCCCACTCAGCCGCAGAACGCGAAGATCGCAAAGGCTCTCCAGGTGCGGCAGGAGATCCCTGCTGTAATCCGCGATTCCCGAACGGACGGGAGGTAAGGGGGAAAGATAATCGAGGGCAACCGGCACGCGGCGTTCGCCTCTGCGCTCGCGCGACATGGCAAGGCCTCGCCGTTAGCGGGTGCTGCCCGCCTTCGCCGAAGGCGCCCCGACGTGGTCCGGAACGTCGATCATGCCCACGAGCCAGGCTTCGATGAACGGATCGAGGTCGCCGTCGAGGACACGATCCGCGTCTCCAACCTCGACGCCGGTTCTATGGTCCTTGACCATGCGATAGGGCTGGAGAACGTAGCTCCTGATCTGGCTTCCCCACGCGATGTCTTTCTTGAGTCCCTCGCGCTTGGCCTGCTCCTCCGCGCGCTTCTTCAGCTCCAAGTCGTAGAGTCGCGCACGCAGAATCTTCATGGCGGTGGCCCGATTCTTGATCTGGCTCCGCTCGTTCTGGCACGCGACCACGATACCGCTCGGAAGATGCGTGATCCGGACTGCCGACTCAGTCTTGTTGACGTGCTGACCACCGGCGCCGGAAGAACGATAGGTGTCGATTCTCAGATCAGAATCGTTGATCTCGATATCGACGGAGTCGTCGACCTCGGGGTATACGTAGACGGACGCGAAAGAGGTGTGCCTGCGGCTCTGAGCGTCGAAGGGACTGATCCGCACCAGGCGATGTACTCCATTCTCGCCCTTCAGGTACCCGTAGGCGTAGTCCCCTCGGATCGCGAAGGTGACGCTCTTGATGCCGGCTTCCTCTCCCTCGAGGCGGTCGAGGACCTCGGTCTCGAATTCATGCTGTTCCGCCCAGCGCAGATACATGCGAAGAAGCATCTCCGCCCAGTCTTGCGATTCGGTTCCCCCGGCCCCTGGGTGGATCGCAACGATCGCGCTCTTGTCGTCGTCGGGCCCCGCGAGCTTGAGCTCGAGATCGAGCGTGTCGAGTCTGCGCTCCAGGTTGTCGAGAAAGGTCGTCAGCTCGGGATCGCTCTCCCCTTCGGCCAGCAGCTCGCGCCAGGCCTCGAGATCGCCATCGGCCGCCCGCAAAGAGTCGAGCGTTTCGAGCCTGCGCTCGAGACGCTTCCGCTCCTTCAAGACCGGCGCGCTCTTGTCAGGGTTGTCCCAGAAACCGGGTGATTCTATCTGGCGGTCGAGCTGGCCTAAGTCGTCGCTGATACCAGCTTCTTCAAAGATACCTCCGAAGCCGCTCGAGCCTCGTTCCGAGGTCGTCGATTCGCTGCTGGGTATCGCTGGGGATCATGGGCCGTCACCGTCTCCGCGCGCTAAATATAGCAGAGAGTGCAATTAGGATCGACAGAGCGGGAATCAGCCATGGGAAGCGAGTGTAGGGGGTTTCTCCGAGACGGCCAGAGAGGTCCCCGCTCAAGATGCCCACCTTCCCCACCCCGAGCTCACTTACCACGGATCCATCCGGCGCGATCCAGCCCGAAACACCGGTGATCGCGGCCCGCAACACCGGCCGGGCGTTCTCGGCCGCACGAAAGCGGGCGGCGCGGAAGTGCTGCCACGGAGCAAAGGTGTCGCCGTACCAAGCATCGTTGGTCATGGTGACGAGCGCCGTCGCGCCATGCCGAACGAGCTCCGCCACTTCGGCGGGGAACACGATTTCGTAGCAGATCGCGACCCCGAGCTTCTCGCCCCGCCACGGGATCAGTTTGATCCTCTCCGCGGCGGAGAAATCTCCGGCGTTGCGCGCCAGAGTCCCCACGAAAGGAAGGATCCGGCGGAGCGGCACGTACTCGCCAAAGGGCACCAGATGTCTCTTGTCGTACTCGGCAGAGAGCCCGGAGCGGTCTACGAGGAGCGCCGCATTGTAGATCTTGCCGCCGTGCTCCCGGTCGCTGTTGAGGAGAAGCTCACAACCGCGAGCGGTCAGCGTCATCACATCGCGCCGAAACAGAGGGTCCTGACGCCAGGAGTAAGGCCACGCGGCGCTCTCCGGCCAGATCAGCAGCGCCCCTTGCCGGTCGCACGCGTCACGTGAAAGTCTGAGCAGCCTCTGATAGTCGCTTTGGAATAGCTCGGGGCTCCACGACGTCCGAACCGGGATGTTCGGCTGAATCACCCGCACTGGAAGCGCCGCCATTTGATTACCCGCTTCGACCGCTCCCGCGAAGCGGCCACCCATGGCGAGAAAGACCAAGGGCACCATGACCCCCATGGCCGCCCAGTGCCATCGGCGCTTGATCACCGCCAGAGCTATGCCGGTAGAGGCTGCAATGACGAGAAAAGAAACTCCATACGGCCCCACCCAGGCGGAGAGCCGAAGAGCGCCTGGGCTGCGAATCGCGGCATAGGCGGCGAGGTTCCAGGGGAACCCGGTCATCAGATGGCCACGCACCCACTCGAGCGCCACCCAGAGGGCGGGAAGCGCCACGAAAGCGTAGGAAGCCTCCAACCTGAGCATCCGGGCGCCCAGCCAAGCGAAGACCGTCGCGTAGAGGCCCAAGTAGGAGACCAGGAGGGCGAAGAGCGGCCAAGCGAGCCAGGGGGAGATGGAGCCGTAAGTCTCGAGTGTGGGAACGATCCAGGGAATCGCCACCGCCCACGAGGCACAGCCGAAGAGGAAGCCGAGCCAGCCGGGATGCCGCTCCCGCATGAGAATCAGGAGCGGCACGAACGCCAACCATGGCACGACCAGCAACGGTACGCGGGCGAAGCAAACAGCCCACACGGAACCCGCGACTACGGCGATGGCGCCACCGGCCCAGAATCGCAGCGCGCGCACGGAACGGTGAGGTTGCGCCATCGGCCTCTCGCCCGAAACCCGAGTCAGTGGGTGATCCAGGTGTCGAGCTTGAAGCTCTTGCGAATCTTCTCCGCGACCTGGGCCGCCTCCGAGCGTTGCTCGAAGGGCCCGATCCTCACGCGATGCAAGACTTGGCCACCGACCTTCACTGGGGAAAGAAAGGCTCGATAGCCAGCCTTCTTGAGTCGAGAGGTGATCTCTTTGGCTTGTTGCAGGTTCGCCGACGAGAAGACCTGAATCACGAGGTCACCCGTGGTGGTATCGGGGAATGGGGAGGACGGCGCTGCGACGGCAGCCTGCGTCGACTTCGTCGTCGGCGGTTCCGCAGAAGGCTGGGAGGAAGGATGCGCCTGCGGCGGAGGCTCGATCGCCGTCTTGGCACTCGTGCCGGCCGCGCCAGCCGGAGCCGGGGCGGGCTTCTCCGCCACCTCATTGCCGCTCGAGCCCGCTGCGCCCTTAGCGACCTGGCCCTCCAGCGTCGAGGCTGAGGTCGAGCCCTGAGCTTGTGGCTGCGGCTTCACCGCGGCATTCGCCTTCGCCTTCCCCGCCTTTTCCTCGTCGGAAAAGAAGTTGAACTGCTTGAGGGGCGACTGACCGCTCTGCGATGTAGCCATGGCGGCCTGTTCCTGCCCGCGTCCGGCCGCTTGCGATGCCGTCGTGGCTCCCCTGCGGCCCAGCCACACGCCACCGAGGAAGGCAAGGAGCACCGCGAGCAGCAAGATGACGAACGCCACCAGAACCTGGCGGTTGGTCAGCGCGATTTCGTAATAGCTCGGTTCGTTGCTATCGCTCACGATATTGGATTCGGGCGGCGCGATCTCGGCGCTGGATCAGGTCCTCTCCCTCTTGAGCCCGGGAAGCAGCTCGATGGGCAGGGGAAAGAGAATTGTGGAATTCTGCTCGGATGCGATTTCCGTTAGGGTTTGCAAGTATCGCAGCTGCAAGGCCACAGGGTTGGTGCTGATGGTATTCGCCGCTTGAGTGAGCTTGTGAGACGCTTCGAGCTCGCCTTCCGCGTGAATGATCTTAGCACGCTTCTCTCTCTCGGCTTCCGCCTGTCTGGCCATCGCCCGCTGCATCTCCACGGGGAGATCAACGTGCTTCACCTCCACCATCGACACCTTGATCCCCCACGGGTCGGTATGCGCATCGATGATCTCCTGCAACTGCTCGTTGAGCTTTTCTCGTTCCGACAGGAGCTCGTCGAGCTCAGCCTGTCCCAAGACCGAGCGCAACGTGGTCTGAGAGAGCTGACTCGTAGCGTACTGGTAGTCCTCCACCTCCACCACTGCCTTGGAGGGATCAACGACGCGAAAGTAGACCACGGCGTTGACCTTCACCGAGACGTTGTCCTTCGTGATCACATCTTGAGCGGGGACATCGTGGACCACGGTCCGCAGCGATACCTTCACCATCCGTTCAAATGGCCAGAAAATGAACACCAGGCCTGGCCCCTTTGGTTCGGGCGCGAGCCGGCCGAGCCAGAACGTCACCGCGCGCTCGTATTCGCGCAAGATGTTGATCCAACGAGAGACGATGATTAGCAATATTGCGACGGCGACTGCGATGCCGATCATTCGCGGCTCCTTTCAAGTTTGCTCAGAGGAATGTTTCGTCGGCGCAGGGGATGCGGCGTCGAGAAGCTTCACCTCGAGGCGCATTCCATCGGCTCCCGTGACTTCCACCTGGGAGCCGGCGGTAACCGGGTCCTTCGAGATCGCGTCCCAGATCTCGCCGTGCACGAAGACCTTGCCGGCGGGAGCCAAGTCGGTCCGCGCCTTGCCGCGCTCATGAATCAGGCCTTCGAGACCCGTTCGTACCCGACCGCGTGCCGCGCGCCACGCCAGGCGGGCCAAGAGCAACGTGAGACCGGCGGCCGTTAGACCGACCGCCAGAATCAGCTCGACACTTACCCGCAGTGCCGGTTCCGGCGTACGAAACAGGATGACCGATCCCAAGATCAAAGAGATCAAACCGGCGGTGGTGAGCAGCCCGTAACTCGGCACCTTGACCTCGGCGACGAAGAACCCGAAGGCGAGGAGAATGAGAAGGATCCCGGCGAGATTGACGGGCAGGAGGGCAAGGGCGAAGCAGCCGAGGACCAAGGATGTCACTCCCACCACTCCGGGAAGGACCGCTCCGGGATGCGAAAGCTCGAAAAAGATCCCCAATCCGCCGAGAGCCATCAGCAGATAGGCGATGTTGGGATGGGCCAAAGCATTGAGCAGACGCTCGAAGGACGACATCTCGAGCGTCTCGATCCGCGCGTTTCGCGTTTCGAGGCGCACCGTTCCCCGTTCTCCTACTGTCACTTCCCGACCATCCAGTGAGTCGAGGAGCGAACGAAGGTCGGGAGCGATCACGTTGATCAGGTGACCTTGAAGAGCCTCTTGGGCGGTAAACGATCGGCTCTTGAGGACGGCGCTCTCGGCGAGCTCGGGGTCATGGCCATTGCGCAAGGCCAGCGAACGAATCGTGGCGGCGGAGTCCTGCTCGATCTTCTCCCCGAGCACGCCGGATACGGTCTCGCCCCCAGGACCCACCGGGTGAGCCGCTCCTGTATTGGTTCCCGGTGCCATGGCCGCGACGTCCGCGGCCATCAACAGAAAAAAGCCGGCGGACGCGGCCCGCGCCCCCGACGGCGCCACGTAAACGACAACAGGCACGGGACTCGCCATCATCGCCGTGAAGATTTCATGGGTCGACGTAAGAAGGCCGCCCGGTGTGTCGAGCTCGATTACGATCGCGCTCGCCCCCGCGGCACCGGCGCGGTGCAGGGCGCCAATCAAGAAACGAGCCGCCACTGGCTGGATGATCGAATGCAGCCGAACCCTATAGACGAGGGGCTCGGCCCGCTCGGGGCCAGCGGCCGCGCATACCGGAGAGAGCAGAGCCAAGCTCAGCGCCAGTAAGCCAGCCGTGAAAACTACGAAGGATTTCCCTCGCATGAAGCCTCGCCCGGAGTATATGCGACCGACGACAGTCGTGCCCCACTCTCCGGCGCGTCCGGTCGTTCGGGGGCGGCGCTGGTCACCCGGAGCGGCCGAGACTTCTTCGTCGCCGAGGGCCAGCGATCGCTTGGCGATGGTACGATCAGAGTTAGGCGTTCGCTGCCACGGGGAGTCAATCATGACCACGATCTCAAAGGAAATCACCCGGCTCGACCCAGCACGGAGTCAGCCCGAGAGAGAGGCACCGCCACTATCCTCGGCCGGCGACGATGAAGACCGCGTTCTCGAGCTGCGCGCGAAGGAGTTCTCTCGTCTCGATCGCCTCGGTCACGTTTATCTGGACTACACCGGTGGAGGCTTGTACGCCGAGAGTCAGATCAACCGTCACGCCGACCTTCTTCGCTCCTCGGTCTTCGGCAACCCCCACTCCGCCAATCCGACGTCGATCGCCGCGACCCGCTTGCTCGAGAGCTGTCGCGAACGTGTGCTCAGCTTCTTCGCCGCCGATCCCGATGAATATCTCGCGATCTTCACGTTCAACGCGAGCCACGCCCTCAAGCTGGTTGGCGAGGCGTACCCCTTCAATCAGGGTGGCCAATTCCTTCTGACCTTCGACAACCACAACTCGGTCAACGGGATCCGGGAGTTCGCTCGCGCCCGGGGGGCCGAGACCACGTATGTCCCCAGCGTCGGCCCGGACCTGCGCGTCGACAACGACCTTCTGCCGCGATACCTGACCGACACCCGTGGCGACCACCACAACCTGCTCGCCTACCCGGCACAGTCGAACTTCTCCGGCGTCCAGCATCCGTTGGAGTGGATTGCGCAGGCCCAGGAGCACGGGTGGGACGTGCTGCTCGACGCGGCCGCGCACGTTCCGACGAATCGGCTTGACCTGAGCATCTGGCACCCGGACTTCGTGACGATCTCGTTCTACAAGATGTTCGGCTGGCCCACTGGGGTCGGCTGCCTGCTCGCCCGCCGCCAGGCGCTGGCCAAGCTCGAACGACCGTGGTTCTCCGGCGGCACGATCCTGGCCGCCTTCGTGCAGCGTGAGTACCACGAGTCGGCTCCCGGCGCCGCCCGCTTCGAGGACGGCACCGTCAACTACCTCAGCCTCCCCGCGGTCGAGACCGGGCTGCGCCACATCGAGCGGATCGGCATCGACACCATCCACGCCCGCGTGCGCGCACTCGGAACGTGGCTGCTCGGGGCTCTCGATGCGTTGCGCCACGCCGACGGGTCGCCCGCCGCGGTCATCTACGGCCCGACCGGGTGGGACCGGCGGGGGGCCACGGTCGCCTTCAACTTCGTGCACCCCGACGGGAGCATCGTCGACGAGCGCTACGTCGATCGGGTCGCCGCACGGCACAACATCTCGCTGCGCACCGGGTGCTTCTGCTACCCGGGAGCCGGCGAGGTGGCGTTCACGATCTCCCGTCAGACTCTGCTCGGGGGCGAATTCGGCGATGGAATGACGCTTGATGACTACATCGGCGCGATCGGCCTGCACTCCGGCGGCGCGGTCCGGGCCTCCCTGGGACTTGCGTCCAATTTCGCCGACGTGTACCGGTTTGCGCAGTTCGCCGCTCACTTCATCGACCTCGGGAGCGTTCCCGATGACCTCCCAGCCCGCCACACATGCTGACTCGTGCGCCCCCGGCGGGTGCGGAGGGCGCACATGAGCGAGACGGTCGGCCTCCCCCACACGGTCCGGCAGGGAGGTCATGGATCGCCTGTCCGTGCGCTACATGGGCGAGCCCTTCCGAGGCATCCGACTATTCAACCGCTCGGTCTTAGACGCGAAAAGGTGTAAAGATATGGGCGATGACGCCATCCGCCCGTGAGCCGCTCGCGGTGGAGTTCGCCGAAGTCGTCGCCCGCCGGTTTGCCGTGCTGGGCGAGGCGACGCGGATCAGGCTGCTCGACTGCCTCATCGAAACCGGTGAGGCCTCGGTCCAAGAGCTGACCGAGCTGCTGGAGCTGCCCTACGCC